>CAYZWN010000368.1:0-2520 GCA_964482185.1 uncultured Roseivirgaceae bacterium | reverse complement strand
TTTCAGAAGGCCAATTTACATTTATAAAAATGGCATGAGCATACAAACAGAGGTAACCAGAGGGCTTTCGCACAAGCTTACGCTCAGGCACCGGTACTTCGATCCGCAATATCCATTCTACTACTATTCAGATCCAGGAAATCCGTCTTCAGAAATAAAGAGTAATCTGTCAGCCCCAACCATTCAGTTCAGTACACGCTGGGCAAGGGATGAAATGTTTTTGCAAAATGGTAACGAGCGTGTGAGCCTTGGCACTCGACGCGCGCCGGCAATCGAATTTGAATATACATACGGTTTTAAGGATGTGCTGGCAAGTGATTTTGAATTTCATAAGATTAAGCTGGATTTCTCCCAGAAACTGCGCCTTGGGGGTCTTGGCGAATCAAAATACACACTGACCGGTGGATACATATTTGGCACGTTGCCCTACCTGCTGCTCGAAAACCACATCGGAAATGAATCTGCCTTTTATACAACCGGAGCGTTCAATACAATGAATTTTTTTGAATTTGTTTCTGACCAGTACGCATCACTGAGGTATGAGCATTTTTTCCAGGGCCTGATTATGAACAAAATCCCGGTGTTAAGAAAGCTGAAATGGCGGTTGCTGGGCACGGCAAATGTTTTGTATGGTTCGCTAAGGCAGGAAAATATCGATATCATAGTGCCGGTTGATCCGGAAGGTAATCCAACTCCCGGATTCGGATACCTCGACCCTTCTGTGCCTTACGTGGAGGTCGGATACGGAATTGAAAATATCCTGAGATTTATCAGGCTTGATGGCATTCACCGGATTACCTACCGGGATCAGCCGAATGCGCAAAAATTTGCCTTAAAGTTCAGCATGCAGTTTAAGCTCTGATCAGTCTCCAGGAAGAAAGTACGTTTTATAAATCGCACTCTCTATAAAAAACTGGTCTTCCGCAATAATAAAGTCATCCGGATGCAAGCCTTGTAAGTCTATAGTTCGCAATTCCCAGGCGTTCGGATAGATGAAATCTATTTTTCCGGGGGCGATGGTCACTTTTACCGGCATGGCAAAATCTGCCACATCACATTCCCATTTGTAGGAAGCAGTCACTTTATCCCCTACTTTTTCGATATACACAAGCAGCCAGGGCAAATCAGTATGTCTGAAATACTGTTCAAAAAAATAGCTGAGATCCATGCCGGCCTTTTCATTGATAAAGTCAAAAATCTGCTCTCCATCCACGCACTGATGCCGGAACTGTTCATTCATTTCGCGCAGCATACCAAACCACTTTTGATCATTATTGATCACATGCCGCAGGGTGTTGAGCACAAGCTGGCCCTTGTCGTACATATCTCCCGAACCCGGCTGATTTACGCCTGAAGGGCCTATTATCGGGCGATCATTATCCACATTTTGCTTTTTGCCATTGATATATTTCATGGCTTCATGGTATCCGTACATGTGTTCCACATACAGGGCTTCGGCATAAGCGCCAAAACTTTCGTGAATCCACATATCTGCGATATCATTTGCCGTGATGCTGTTGCCCCACCATTCGTGCGCGGTTTCGTGCAGGATGATGAAATCGAACTTCAGCCCAACCTCAGAGGAAGCGCGACCCTTGTATCCGTTCAGATATTGGTTGCCGTATGCCACCGCCGACTGATGCTCCATGCCCAAATGCGGGCTTTGGATCAATTTGTATCCGTCTTCCACAAATGGATAGGGCCCGAAGTATTTGTAAAAGAAATCCATCATCGGGCGCACCTGGGCAAATTGCCTTTTAGCCTTTTCAAGTTCCTGAGGGAGTACATAATAATCCAAGGTAAGTGTATCACCGGATTCAGGAATATACAGTTCGCTGAAATGTGCAAATTTCCCAATGTTTACTGTTACATTATAATTATTGATCGGATTGTGGACAAACCAGTCGTATTTTACCCGGCCACGTCTTGGCTTTGAGACCTCCCGCAATCTGCCATTTGATATATTCTCCAGTCCTTCGGGTACCGTTATGCTGATCATCATGCTGTCCGGTTCGTCGGATTGGTGGTCTTTGTTGGGCCACCACAGACTGGCGCCGGTTCCCTGGCAGGCGACCGCCACCCATGGATTTCCAACACTATCAACAGTCCAGATGAAGCCGCCATCCCAGGGTGGATTATCTGCAACAACCGGCTGACCGCTGTAGGCAACCGTCAGCTTATGTTGCGCGCCTGCTTCAAGCAATTCGGGCAATTCAATAAATACGGCATTGTACTCCCTGGTAAATTTTAATTTACCCGTATCATCCAGACTGATGCCATCGATTTTCATGTTCTCAAAAAGATCGATCTGGATTAGCAAGGTATTTTCCATAACCTGAAAATAAATATGATTTGCGCCGCTTATGCTTTGTTTGGCCGGATCTATTTCTATATCCAGGTGATAATAGGAGACATCATAGCAGGTACGGGGTGGTGTCAAGGAACCACGCAGTGAATCGGCTCTGGTAAACAATTTTTCTGATGACTGGGCACCCGCTAAAAATGGTGTGCTGACCAGAG
>CAYZWN010000367.1:0-2547 GCA_964482185.1 uncultured Roseivirgaceae bacterium | reverse complement strand
TCAAGCAAAGCAACGTATTCAGAAAAAACCAGGTTGTGCAGGATTGCTTTCTCGACTCAAACGTATAGGAGAGGGCTGATACACATACTCTGCTAATCAACCTCTATTCTTATTCTTCTTCCCAGCGTTCTTGCATAACGTCCAAGTGTGGAAAGCTTAATATCTTCGGAGTGGTTCTCAATTCTTGAAATGACAGACTTTTTTGTTTTTAACTTCTTCGCAAGTTCTTCCTGAGTTAACCCGGATTTTTCACGCAATTCTTTTAATAAAACACCAATCTTAAAATTCTGGTATCCGACATCATAGTTTTCGGCAAACTCTGAATCTTCTTTTTTTCTTTTAGCAACATATTTTTTCAAGTCACTCATTTTATTTCTTCCTTTTAAAATAATTTCGTTTTCGTTCCTCCGCAGTTCGTATTTCATTCTGCGGTGTTTTCATTGTTTTCTTTTTAAAGCCGTTTGTGATAATGAAATTCTTATCTGAATCGAAAAATCCTAACAACCTGAAAATATCTCCGGCGAAAATTATTCTTACTTCCCAAATGTTATCTTCCTGAACTTGCTACAATAGCAAAGCCTCCCGCAATTATTCCAAGAATCGTAATGATTGTAAAGAAAATGAGCATTCCTCGGATGCTGTGTAATTTTGCAGCAATCGCTAATAAAATTTCTTTTTCAGTAACATCATCTTCAGTTATTTTTTTTAGCCCTTCGCCTTTAACCCATTTCGAAATAGCTCCGTGATGTGTAATGCTTAACATTTGATTCTCCCTCCAAAGATTTGAAAAAATTGTAATTGTAACATAAATCAAAATTAAGAAAGCTTCAATTCTACTTTTGTTTTCTATTGTATTCCCCTCAAATAATGCCATATTTGTTCTGCAATTATTAAGTTCTTCTATGTCGTCCTTACAGGACTTTTAATTAAAGGATGGTTGCTTTTCTCTATAAATATTTTGTCCCATACGGGACAAAGTTGAATAGTGTGAATGAAGTCCATTTAGGAACGATATAGAAAGATGGGAACTTTTATAGACAAAATTCCATTGTATTCTCCCTAAATAATGCCATATTTGTTCCGCAAATTTTAAAAATATTTAGAGAACCATTGAACCAAATAAGAAACATAGCGATAATAGCCCACGTTGACCACGGCAAGACTACTTTGGTTGACCAGCTCCTCAAGCAAAGCAACGTATTCAGAAAAAACCAGGTTGTGCAGGATTGCTTTCTCGATTCAAACGACCTCGAACGGGAAAGAGGAATTACAATTCTCGCAAAGAATATCAGCATTCCATACAAAGATGTAAAAATTAATTTGATAGACACACCGGGACACGCAGACTTCGGCGGCGAAGTTGAACGCGTTCTTAAAATGGCTGACGGAGTTCTGCTTTTAGTTGATGCTTTTGAAGGACCGATGCCGCAGACAAGATTCGTTCTTGAAAAAGCACTTCATCTTCATTTGAAACCAATTGTTGTGATAAACAAAATCGACAGACCGGATAACCGTCCTGCAGAAGTGCTGAACGAAATTTATGATCTGTTCATCGATCTCGGTGCAAACGATGCACAGCTTGAGTTTCCGGTAATTTACGCAAGCGGAAGAAATGGCTGGGCGGTAAAGAATCTTAAAGATGAAAGAAAAGATCTTGTTCCTCTGCTTGAAAAGATTGTTAATAAAATTCCTCAGCCCAAAGTGGAAGTAGGCACAACACAAATGCAGATAACTTCTCTTGACTACAATGATTATGTTGGACGAATAGGAATCGGCAGAGTTTTCCGCGGAACGCTTCGAAAAACTGATTCACTTTGCATAATCAAAAGAGACGGTAACATACATCCTGTAAGTATCAAACAGCTTTTTGTATTTGAAGGAATTGAACGCGAAGAAGCAGATGAAGTTGTGTCTGGAGATATTTGTGCAATAGTCGGAGTCGAAGACGTTGATATCGGAGATACAATTTCAGATGCAGAAAATCCTGAACCGCTTTCAATCATCGATATTGATGAGCCGACAATCAGTATGAATTTCACTGTTAATACTTCTCCATTCTACGGAAAGGAAGGGAAGTATGTAACATCACGTCATCTTCGCGACAGGCTTTACAAGGAACTTGAGAAAAACGTTGCGATGCGATTGGAAACAACCGGCTCACCTGACACTTACAAAGTTTCCGGAAGGGGATTACTTCATCTTTCTATCCTGATTGAAAATATGCGAAGGGAAGGTTACGAGTTTGCAGCCGGTCCGCCAAAAGTTATTTACAAAGAAATTGATAAGAAGAAAGCAGAACCGATTGAAGTGCTTGTCATCGATGTCCCCAATGCTATGACAGGAAAAGTGATTGAGCTTGTTGGACAGAGGCGCGGAGTGATGACAAAGATGGAACAAAAAGGAAGCCTTACAACTCTTGAGTTTCATATTCCTTCGAGAGGATTGATGGGTTTAAGAAACAGAATTCTGACTATTACTTCCGGTGAAGGAATAATGCATCACCGTTTTTACCAGTACGAATACTTCAAAGGATCAATTGTGCAAAGA
>CAYZWN010000366.1:0-2596 GCA_964482185.1 uncultured Roseivirgaceae bacterium | reverse complement strand
GACAGACCACGGATATAGGACAGACCACGGATAAAAAAAAGCCACCACAGCGTCCGGCACCGTGGTGGCTTGATGATTATATTTTAATATCCGCTATTTCACCAGCATCTTCTTCACAATGTCCTCCCCATTGCTTTCAAGGCGATAGAGGTACACGCCCGGCGTAACCGGCTTCAGACTCTGGCCCTTGTTCCAGACAATGCTGTGCCTGCCTGCGCTGTAGTTTTGCTCATGGAGATACACAATCTCACCAAGCGTATTCACTACAGTGAACCGCACCAAACCCTGCTTCACAGTCCTGAAATCAATCTGCGTGCTGTAATCGAATGGGTTGGGCACATTTTGCGAAAGCTCCAGACTGCCATTCAGCATTTGCTCCAGATCCACGCGCGCAGGTGTTGACCTGACCGACATTATATCCAGCCTTTCGTCCAGCGCCATGGCCTGGGTAACGGTTGAATTGATCTCCACCAGGCTAAACGCACGCTGATTGAGCGGCCTGAATTTCAGCGTGAAAAGAATCTGACCGGCTTTCAGTTCTGCCGGCTGACCGCCTGCATCATCCCAGAGGGTTGTCAGTGTGCCATCTGAAACGATCTGGTCATTGAATAATCCCTGGACTACGCCATTTTCATATCCGTAATAGGCCAGTTCATTGGCATCCCAACTCACGGTAAACTGGTACCCTCTGATCATGCTTGTTTCCGAGAGCACCACAGGTATTTCAATCAGGTCATCCTGCAGGTTTGCACCTGCCATGGTCAGGGTAAACAAGTTTCCTGACCGCCGCGCATTGTCGCCGGAAGACCATGAATCATCCAAATCACCCACTTTTACGCCCGTGAAGTTCTGGTTCAGATCCTGATCAGCAAGCGTTACGTCCAGACTGGTCTGGTAGGCAAAAGGATTATCTGATAAATCCTGTCCATCGGGAATGATGAGCCAGTCCAGGCCGCTGGAGAATGATTCATTTATTCCCAATACAACTTTTTGCATTTCAACCAGATCGAGCGCCGTGACAGAATTGGAGGCATTCACATCCGCAGCAATGCTTTGGTATGGACTTGTAAATGGCTCCTTGTCCAGCAGGTGCAGCCTGGTTCGGATGATGTCTGCGGTGGTCACAATTTCGCTAAGCGGCTTTCCTGATACTTTTGAAGCTGAAATAGTATAAGTCGATTGCTCATAGGTATTGAGCGTGAACGCGCCTTCGGTATCTGATATCTGCTCGATTTTTTCATCTGTGCCCAGTGCCTCAATAATTGCATCCTTAACCGATGCACCTGTGAATGTCGCAACCTTACCGGCAACAAATGTATTCTGCAGAATGCTGATTAGCACATCTTCCGATGTAAATGGCAAATCAATGTTGTCTATGGCTTTCAGTCGCGATGCAGCATCCTCAAAGCGGATTGCCGCCTGAGAAGATCCGTTATTGGCTCTGAACCGGATGGAGAAAATCTGACTTCCATCCGGCAGGCTTGCCGGCGATGACAGGTTTTGGTTGTACACCAATTTTCCATTTTCAGTTAAACTCAAATCAAAATTACTCAAATCACCAAATCCGGTATCTTCAATGCCTTCAAAGGTCAGGGCCTCCTTGTCCCATGTCAGGGTCATCAGCGCACTCGTGATATCAGCAAGCTGATCGGCAAATACCGGCATCACAAATTCCTGTCCTGCTTTGGCCGATGCACCGTCAAATCTGAAATGGGCAGGCTCCACAAACTGGATTTCAAACCTGTCGCCGCCAAAGGTTGCAGGAATATCCTTGTCAATTTGGAACGGATAGCTCGACGAACCATTTACATAAGTAGTCTTGTTCAGGTAATGATCCTTCAGGCGCACCAATGCATTGTCATCAAATGATTCCATTAGCGGGAAGGTCATGGTATAATTGCCATAAACATACGGCTGCACATCCAGCTTAACAGACTGGACGCCGCGTTTCTCACCCATGGCATTGATGGCAATAAGCTTGTCATTTTCCAGTCGTGAGGAAAGATTAACCCAGCCCCCGGCGAGTTTCAATGCATCATAATCCGGGTCATAGCCATTGGTGGCAAAGCCCGCGAATGCAACGGCCGTTTCATCCTTGCGTCCGTCGGAGGCGGTTACTTCAATTTTCATTTTGGGGATCGTTTCCTCACCCTTTCTCAGGAATGAATTTCGATTCACACTTGATTTATGCGACTCTTCAAAACTCAATGTGGCGCTTGCATTATTGGCCTTTACAAAGAATCCCTGGCCGGATGCAAGGTATTGTGTTACGCCGCCGATGCTTATATCCGTTTCAGCGCTGTATGTGCCATATTGCTGGGTATTGGGATTCCAGATATATACCGAACCACCGGATAAATCGCTCTGATTTACGGCCTCCCAATCTACCTCACTCGGGTATGGATTGGCAAAGAAATTCCAGCCGCCGCCACCCAGGGAAGATGATGTGAATGAGAAGTTAAAATTGTAGGCTTCACCGGATGTGGCAGTTCCGTTAATGCCATCACCCACAATCGGGAAACCTTTGTTTACAATCACCTGTTCGGAGGCGTAGTCGATGTTCCACAGCCAAAGTTTCATGCCAACGCCCACATTT
>CAYZWN010000365.1:0-2626 GCA_964482185.1 uncultured Roseivirgaceae bacterium | reverse complement strand
AGTTCATCCATGGCGGTGTCCAGGTAATCAATTTCGAGGAGATCGAGTTTGAACAGGCTGCTTAGATTAGTTCTGACATCTATTTTCTGAAAGTCTGAGTTATATAGCCTGGTGATGATTTTCGTTTTTACCTCATCGATCAGCTCACGCTCTTTTTCCATTATAGAGATACCATATTTCATTTTCAGGATATCAGCCAGGTCCTCAATGATGGCGGCTTGATCCAATCCTTTTTGTGAGGCTACTTCAGAGATGAGTTGTTCTAAACCTTTAAAATCCATGTCTTTTCAAAATAATTAAAAATCAATGCACAATTGCAGGGCAAAAATAGCTGAATGTTTATGAGTTGAATAATTTTTTTTCGAGAATTGACAGATGTTTGCAGTTTATACATGCACCAAATTTCCATTGAAATGAAAAAAATTATTATTGGTATTGATATTGGCGGCACCACCACCGATATAGCCGGTCTTATTGATGGCATCATTCACAATCCAGTATCGGTAAAGGCTGATGATCCGATGGCTTCGGCGGCCGGAGCACTTGGCAAATTTGTTGAAGCCAACGATTTTACCCTCGAACAGATCGAATTTATTGCTGCAACCGGTGTGGGAGCTGGACAAATCAGAAAATCCTTGCTGGGGATACCGGTTATCAAAGTAGATGAATTTCATTCCATTGGTACAGCCGGAGTGTACCTGACCGGCCTGAAAAAGGCAATTGTGATCAGTATGGGAACCGGAACAGCCTTTGTGCATGTGGATGGAGACAACATCAGCCACTGGGGAGGTAGTGGAGTAGGGGGAGGAACCATGGTCGGGCTGGCGAGTCAATTGCTTAAAATCAACACCATCAGGACTTTAATGGACAAAGCTTCAAAAGGTCATTTAAGTCGGGTTGATCTGACAGTGGGAGATATTGCAGGCGGCGACCTGCCCGATCTGCCCGCTTCAGCAACCGCATCGAATTTCGGAAAGGTATCAGACGAAGCAACAGACAGTGATATCGCTATGGCCATCATCAATCTTGTAGCTCAAACAGTGGCCGTCATGGGCATTTCTGCTGCCAGAGCAGAAGGACTAACCGATATTGTGCTGACCGGAAAACTCGCAATTTTGCCATTGATACGAAAGGTGATGGACAGCGTGAGTGGCCTTTATAAAATGAAATTTTATGTGCCGGAATATGCCGAGTTTGGCACTGCAATCGGCGCTGCGATTAAAGCAGCGAGGGATCGTATGCCTTAGCTCCCATTAAAATCATCCAATGCCTGCTGCATGGCGCGAATGTTCGCGCCGGGCATGCCGGGGCTCACACCGCCCCCCAGGGAGAGCATGATGCCTTCGCCCTGGCTTTTTTCCAATATTTCCAGGGTGGCTTTATACATATCATCGGGCGTGCCCTGCACGCCTATTTCTAATGGATTCACATTGCCCATCAGGCACATGCGGTCACCGACGGTTTCTTTCACAACGACAATATCCGTTTGCTTACCCCAGTTCAAAACATTGAACCCGGCATCGGGGAGGTAAGGGAGACATACATCCACGTTGGCGTCATTGTGATAAATTTTTACCCAGTCCTTTGGGAAGGCATCACATATGCGTTTCAGATACGGATGTGCGAAATGCCGATAATCATCGTCACCAACAAAGCCCACGATGTCATCAAGAACAAATATTCCTTCCACGCCATCACCAACTGCCTTGACCTGGGCCTTCAGCCAGTCGATAACCAGGTTTGTACATAAATCAATCAACTTGTGTGCCCGTTCGGGGTCCATCATCAGGTCCATCATCAGGTTGGTGGTGCCGCGCACAAAGCCGGCGGTACATAGCGGCCCGCGGGCAGTGACGATCGGAAGAATATGTCCAAGATCAAAAATACGCTGCTTTTGCATCTTCATTCGATGCAGTGTAAGCGCCATAAAGCCATCGCTTTCAACATCATATTTTAATTTGCCCAGATCATCCAGATTGTGGAGCATCTCCACTTCACTAGGCGTATTGTTTTCCCAGAACCTGATTTTTGTGCCAAGTGCAGACGGTTCAGCGGCCATGCCGTACTCCATCCACCACGACGGAACGAAAATGATATCCGGGTATTCCTGATGAATTTTTAAATTCGATTGAAACCACAGCTCAGGATCGAGGTAGTAATCCATATGCCTGATGCCCAAATATCCGGGAATCCAGGGGCTGTCAATTATGAGTGCCATGGGCACTTTATCAGTCTTTTCAAGCCGGGCAGCTTTTTTAAATATTTCCCAGTGTTGAGGTGTCATAGTAAATAATTTAAAAATGTTGGATCGAACAAAGAATCATTTTCAATTTAATTGTATCTCAATGTTTTACAAAGAAAAAAACCGTGTATCATAAATAAATGCATGATTCTATAGCGTGTTGAAGAGAGATTGTATTTGTAATCAAACCCCAATTCTTACTTTACACAATAGCGGTGATATATTATTTGGACCAGTTCAAATAGTTGTAAGTCTCCAGGGACCAATTAATGATGATTGCAATCAGAAACACTACGCATTATTGAAATATGATCTCTCACCTTTATGGTCGAACTTTTCTGGTACTTCAATACAGGAGATAATCTTATATTTCCGGAGCCAGGG
>CAYZWN010000364.1:0-2641 GCA_964482185.1 uncultured Roseivirgaceae bacterium | reverse complement strand
CGGCAATAAAACTGAATGTGGCTTATAAATATTGGATTATTGGAAATGTAGGGACAAAGCAAAAGCGATGTAGAAAGGGAAAACTTCAATAAATAAATGATGTGAAATAAAAAAAGGTCGCCTGACATATTTTAAATCAGGCGACCCTTTGATAGTTTCATTCTTAAAAGTTGTACCCTACAGCAATTGTAATATTGGGTAAAAAACCTTCGTAAGATACTCCGGTTGTCGTTTCATTTGCGAATTGATACATTGGCCCGGCGCCGAGGTCAAGTGTCACACCACTCTTCCATATCCATTGGTAGCCAAGCATGACACCAACACCAATTGCATTGACGCTTTCTTTTGTTTCTTTGTCAGTGAGTGAATTGTATGACAATTGAGGGCCAATATAAAATCCTTCCGGAGCGGGTTTTACCTTATTGGTAATGAAAAAATGATACGCACCTCTTATGCCTACACCACTAACTTCCTCCCCAAAAATCCGGTACCAGTAGTTGGCGCCAATTTGAAGGGCTGTTGCATCACTAAGTCCTCTTTGATAGGCAAGGTTAAAATTGCCGAATGCAAGCGCTATAGGATTGATCTTGATTACGTTTGGCAATTCGGTTTGTGCATTTGCGCCGATTGCCATAAGCATCACCATTGCGGTGGCCAGGATTGTCTTTTTCATGATAAGTTAGATTTTTTAAGTAATTGATTGATCTGAGAAGACAAATTAAAACTAAAAAATTAATGCTTTACAAAAGGTTATAAAAAAATATTTATAATACACATAAAAAAGCGATATTATTTGGAATCACTTGTTTATGAAAAGCAATTATAAGCTTTTTAAGCGGCTACTTTAGCAACTGAACCCACCCTCTGTAATCTGCTTTTCGCAGACTTTCATCGAGCGCATCGAATGTTACAACGGCGAGATAAAAATACACCCCACTTGGCATGTCTTTACCCTGATGGTTTTTGCCATTCCATTTGATCAATATGTTTCGCTCCAATTCGTTCAAATTGTTATATACTTCTTTACCGTAGCGATCATATACAAAGAAGTCAACCGAGCGAACAAACCGGGGGCATTTGTTCTGACCCGTTTGAGCATCAAAGGTATTGAAAGCCTGAAAAACATCATTGATTTCATCATCATTTGGCGTGAACACATTTGGCAATTCGTAAAAAGGACAGTTGTCGTTACAGATTATTTCAGAAAGGTCGCTTTCATTGCCAGATCGGTCAACAGCCGATATTTGATAACAGCCTTTGAATGAAGAAAGGTTATCATGTATAAAATAGGTCTCGCTGACATTTGCGATCAGGGCGAATGTGCCTTCAGTTCCTGTTTCGGAGAAATAAACATTAAAGCTCCGCACATCCTCATCGCACTCTGGTCCGGTGTTGATTTGCCAGGAAAGTTCATTGAAGAAATCGTTGAATTCACATGGCTTGTCATTGAGGAATTTCGTACATTCTGAATCTAGATTGAGGTTTAGCAACGCAAAATTGACAGGAGTACAGGGGTTTATGGTATCATTAGGCTGTCCGCAGGCAATCTGTGAGTCGTTCAAAAATGGCTCGGGCAGTTTGTCGTTGCCGTAAGTACCCTGCGTAGTCACAAAATAGCAGTACTCCTGGGTATCGATGAGTCCGCCCTGGCCAGTTGCACGACCATCATCCACATATGTAAATCCACTCAGTGAAACATCCACACTATCAATCAAAACCAGTTTTGCCGGATCTGAGGGATCTACACTGTTTCTGTAGATAAAATGCGTGGGATATTTCTGAGAAATATTAGACCATGGCACATTGGCACGCCAGAATAATTCCATCGCACCGGTAATTGGCGCAGGGTCAAGCCTTACCGAGGATGCTGATGCGGTGGTATCGATGGCCGTATTGTTATTATCATACACCACAATGCTGTAGTTGTATGCAAGGCTCACGGTATTTAGCCCCTGGTCACAGAATGTGGTGTCACTAATCCTGTTTGGTGTAATCAGTTGTTTTAGCGTTGATGTAAGTCCATCGCCTCTGTAGATTTCGTAGCTATACGGGGGAGGATACTTTGACTGATCTATTTCGAATGGTGATGTCCATCGCAGGCATATTTCCCCACTGGATTCATTTGTATTCGTGACAGACACATTGGTAATAAGGGAGCCGAATTTTCCTTCAAATGGTTCTGTCATTACACAGGCCTCTGAAGAGACAATACTTTCTCCACCGGCAGGGTCCTGGAATACAGCGACAAGCCGGTAGCAGTACTGCGCACCATATTCCAATCCGATTCCTTTATTGTCATCGACATAGCTGGTCTGATTGATATTTAGTACATCTATCAATTCATATCCGGCATAATCCGGCATACCAAGTTCGCAATAGCCGGGTTCAAACTCGTAGCTGTCAACGCGACGCCATACCTGCATTAATGTGGCCTGGTCGCAGATGTAGGGATCCCAGTTTAGCTCAACTTTTGCCCCTGTACCTTGTTGAGCAACCAGACCCTCCGGAGGCGGTCCGACAACCCTTATAAACCAGGTTGCAAAATCAGCAAGTTTTGGCCCTCTTCCCAGTGATATGTTTGGTTGATCCTGGGCCTTGAATCTCACCTGAAATTCTCTATCACGTACATGCGAGCAGTTGG
>CAYZWN010000363.1:0-2701 GCA_964482185.1 uncultured Roseivirgaceae bacterium | reverse complement strand
TGCCTGCGCCAAGGCTTCGGCACACAGGCCTGCCTGCGCCAAGGCTTCGGCACACAGGCCTGCCTGCGCCAAGGCTTCGACAGGCGTCCTCACGAGTGATGAATATGAAGTTAGCAGAAAAGCTAAATTTTGGCCAGTATTGCTCCCAGGATTGAAAAAATAGTATATTATCCAGAAGTAAGGAAATATGTCATCGCGATTAAAATACAATCTGTTTTGTCACTTTCATGGTAGTCGATTGGTTCTGGTGCATCACCGAGGGTTCAGAGTGGGTGCTTTGCGTAGTTTTAGATTGCAGCGATTGCTACAGATGGATAGCGGGAGGAACTAAAGGCAACGACCATTAAATATAATCCGTTGAAATGAAATCAAATATAGAAATGAAAATGTTATTTTTAACGGAGTAAAATATTGTTAAAATGAATTTACAAACCACCAAGCTTGATGTGATGCAAAAAATAATGAGCGTATCCACGCCTTCATTATTGGAAAAGATCAATAATATTCTCGATAATGAGATGATAGTGGCCTATACAGTAGATGGCAAACCTCTCACAAAAGCCATGTATAATGAACGTTTGCATTTAGCAGAACAACAACTAAAATCAGGAGAATATTCCACACAAGAGGATTTTGAAAAGGAAGCTGAAAATTGGTAATGGGCAAGTTTAAGATCATCTGGACGAACCAGGCCAAAGCAGAAGTAAAAAAGATTTACGATTATTATAAATAAGGACAAATCACAGCAGGGAGCAAAGAATGTTCGGGCTGATTTACTGCAAAGTCCCAAAACGATACATTTTGCAAAGCAGTACCAGGTAGATGATATCAATCCGAAGTATCGCAGGATCATTGTAAGAGGCAATTACAAAGTTTTATACAAGGAGGAATCCGGAGTAATAAAAGTAGTTGATGTTGTCAGTGTAAAACAATCTCCTGAAGTCCTGCATAATAAATAAGGCAGCGCACGGTGCTATTTATACCACTGCCCACATATAAACCATCTGCCCCCTACATGTTTCCTTTCAAACAGTTCATTCAGGAGACCTGTCAATTGAATGCGGAAAACTTGTAGGAAGTATGAAGACTTATCTGTCTATTCCATAAGATTCCTCCTGGTTGACAAATATTTATCAAAAACCCAATTAACAAATAAGATTCAGTAATCCCCGCCCCTGATACGGAGTCTGTTTGCTGTTTGATAAATCATTGCAGATAGCCGTCATATCCTGAAATAAATTCAGGATGACGGCTCCATTTTATTTGGTAAGTGATTCCTCCCAAATTGTCATTCAGGAGGAAACTAAATACGCATTAAAAAACCATTTTTTTAAACCGGATTATTGAACAAAAGGATTTTGTTGGATATTTGATGTTCGTTTTTCTGGACTTTAATCAATACAAAACGCATGAGTATTCTTAAAATCGAAGCATTTTCCGGTTTAAGTGGTGATATGTTTCTTGGGGCTTTGGCCGATCTAACCGGCGCATACGATGAATTATCTGGCTTGCCAGGCAGATTAGGCCTTGAAAATGTGGATGTGAAAATCACGCCGGTCGAGAAAGCTGGTATTGCGTGCAGACACATTAAAATCATCGACCGCAATACATATAAAGTTAGAGTGGCAACCGGTCATCACCACCATGATCATGCGCAAGACCACAGTCATCACCACCACGATCATGATCATGCGCACGGGCATACGCATGAACACAGCCATGCACATGGCCCCGTGCAACACAGCTATTCCCACAGTCATGAACCGCATCGGCACCTGAAAGATATATATGCCATCATCGACAACGCAGACCTACCTGCCAATGCAAAAATCATCGCGCGAGAGATATTTCGCTTGCTGGGGGAGGCAGAGGCTAAAGTGCATGGAGTGGATATCGACAAAATTCACTTCCACGAAGTAGGCGCCATCGATTCAATACTGGATATTGTGGGCTCTGCTTTTTTGCTGGATAAACTGCAAATCGATGGTGTAGTGTCATCAGCAATCTGCACAGGTCATGGCTTTGTAAAGGCTGATCACGGGCGTATGCCAATACCTGCACCTGCCACCAAGGAATTGCTGCTCAGCATGCCCACCTACGCAGGCCTTGCACAGGGTGAAATGACTACACCAACCGGGGCGGCAATACTGAAGTACCTGAAACCGGAATTTAAAATTCCGGTTTTGGTAGAAGAGCGTACCGGTCACGGGCCGGGGGAGAAGGACTTTGAACATCCGAACGTATTGCGGCTTACACTTTGTGCATCAACCGGTCAAAAAGAAGATGAGATCGTGATGGTTGAAACCAACATCGATGACATGTCGCCGGAGCTTTTGGGAATTGATTTTCAGGAAGGCCTTTTAGGAGCCGGCGCCGTTGATTTCTATTTTACCCAGGTAATCATGAAGAAAGGAAGACCAGGCATGCTTATTTCTGTTTTCACGACTAGAGAAAAGCAACAGGCGGTGACTGAATATCTGCTCACCAATACCAGTACAATTGGTGTCAGGAGTTTTGCGGCGAACAGAACTATTTTACCAAGGGAATCAAAAAAGATTCAGACTTCGCTTGGAACGCTGGCTGTAAAAGTCGTGGAATTGCCGGATGGCTCAAAACGCATGACCCCGGAATATGAATCATGCAAAGCCCTGGCAAAACAACATAATTTACCAATCAACCAGGTTTATGGTATCCTCAATAA
>CAYZWN010000362.1:0-2701 GCA_964482185.1 uncultured Roseivirgaceae bacterium | reverse complement strand
AATTATTCACTCCTCCACCAGAAGGATCAAATACCGGCGGATCGATCATCACTTCCTCACCGGACATCGCACCGGAGAAATACTGCGAATTCATTCTCCCCGGCGTAGCAAAACCGGCGCTTTCTGCCGCAGACTGCCAGTTTACAGGATCGTTTGTAGGTCTGTCAAATGAAATACGCTCAAGCGAAACACCCCTAACATCCCTGAGAAACGTAGAATGATAATCTTCCTGGTAATAAAAGAAATCCATCAGCTGTTCCGCAGGGTCAATCAATCGCACTTCGCCTTTATCATTGTTGAAAGGCGGCAGCTTTTCAACCTGAAACACCCGCTCCGGATCGATGCCGGGATAATGGTTGTTCAGCATTTCAAAATTTTCCGTGAGCGCCAGAAATTGTTTCGGCTCCAGTATGAAGTGGTCTGTTGTAATAGGGACAATCTGATTATTTCCCAGTTTCCAGTCTTTCAGATTGATGTATTTGTCAGATTGGTTGTAAAGCTCTACAAAATCATATCCGTTTGGCCGGGGGTTGAATAGTATTTCGTTGATGATAATATCCAGGCTGTCTGCCGGCGCAGGAAGTACAAATCCGGCGGTAGCTGATTCTGTTCTGTTCCCGGCGCAATCCATCAGACCATTTACTTTGACTTGGTATTGGGTATTTGGCAAAATTTTGTCCACCAGCCAGATGTCAATGACATCGAGATGAGGTATTCTGGTTCTCATACTATCAATTACCAGACCGGGAGTAATGCTCGCCGCGCCGGGAATCAGCAGGTTGGGTTTGATTTTTTCGCTGAGCAGGACCATGAGTTTTTTTTCATCAATCGCTAATACCCTGCTAATCTCCGGGCCGCGCAAATCCATTAAATTTTCTGTATGTGAATTGGGCCTGCCCGGTGTGCCGCCCGATGGATCAACCGATGCACGCCAGTTCTCCCGTCCTTTGCATGGAAATGTTGTATCGATCATCTCCAAAGACCAGCCGCCATCCTTCTTTTCAATAGCCTGGTACCAGGAATCTGCATAATCAACCGTGAAAATCAATTTGCCTTTGTCATCATAAATAGAAACCCTACTTCCCCTGTTCCTTAGGGTAGGCCAGTTTGGGATGCGAAGCGCCCTTCCGAATGCCTCAAGATGTGGCACCGCCGCACTCTGGCAAAAAATCATATATTCGCCGGCATCCATTTCGACATCAGGTATCCTTACAGAATCCTTTCCTACTGCCAGATAAAAGCCGGATATCGATAATTTTTCTTCTGTACTATTGAGAATTTCAAGATACTCGTATTCCGGCAGTTCAACTGCCGGTGTTGGATCGGCCATGATCTCAGTGACCAACAGGTCGCCAAATTGAATTACATAAGGCGCAGAATACATAAAAGAAATAACAAGATTTTTCAGGACATTATCATAGAGGTCAGATACTCCGTGAATGGACAGCTGGCATGCTTCCTTGTTGGGAAATAATTGCTCAAATTCCAGCGCTACCGAAGTTGGGGAAATCATGGTTATACCGTATGGATGACCAATTCCATTGCTGACAAAATAATTATCAGGATCGAGGGCAGTCGCTGTATCTAGGGGTTCACTGAAATAAAGATGAATTGAATTAGCACCTGCCACTACCAATGAATCCAACTCAGGAGGATCATCATCCTGAAACGGTGTGCCGGTGATCACCAGATCATCGAAATAAAACCTGGTTGATCGGGTCTGGGTATATTGGCAAAATACGCCGAAATATCCGGAGGTTTTGTGATGTGAGTCTGTCGCAGTTCCTTCCGAAACATACGAGCCGGTCATTCCAGGATCAACCAAAAGTTCCCAAAGCGCTTCCGGATTTTTGGTTACTTTAATATTCAATTCCACCACATTTAAATCAATTCGCTTATCAACGCCATCAATAATTTTTACAGCTTGCGACCTTTCCCCGGATTGCCTGTAAAGGCTCACCTCATCCTGGGTATTACCAATTCTAACAAAGTACCCATTCAGGGGTGATCTGAGATCTGCCCGGTCAGAAACCAGATACACATCCATATAGTTGCTCGAAGACGGGTTAAAATCCAGCTTTACATAAAAAGTCCAGGATGCCTCGTTTATAATATCTGACGGCGTGACGAGGTAAGAATTACCGGTTATGGCCGGGGCTGAAAGTTGCATCAGAGCCGCACTATTTACAATAAAATGTGCAGTATCCCCCAACCAACCAGGATTCTGGCTCAGATTGCCATCTGAAAAATCATCTGATATTTGTGCAAAACCAGGATGAGTCAGGATTAAATAGACCAGTAGAAAAAAATTAAAAGCCCTCCTTACAGAAATTGGGTTGAAATCCTTCACTGTATTTTTAAAAGTATTAATTTTGCAGGCCAATTCGTAATTGGTTTATTTTTAAACATTTAATATATAAATAAAAATGAAATTAGCAGTAGTCGGAGCAACCGGTCTTGTCGGTGGCGAAATTTTGGAAGTGCTGGATGAAAGAAATTTCCGGTATGATGAATTGTTGTTGGTCGCTTCTGAAAGATCAGTAGGTAAACAGATGGAATACAAGGGCAAGAAACACACTGTAATCGGTCTGGCTGATGCTGTTGCTAAGAAACCGGATGTTGCAATTTTTTCAGCAGGCGGGGGTACTTCCCTCGAATGGGCCCCAAAATTTGCTAAGGCCGGAACCATTGTCATCGACAA
>CAYZWN010000361.1:0-2727 GCA_964482185.1 uncultured Roseivirgaceae bacterium | reverse complement strand
TTCTGATTTTTGGGTCATGCGCCAGCATCACATTGATTGCTTCTACCAACCGCTCTGTGGCCACTACACTATCCTTGGCTTCCCTTATGTACGTGCCTTCACGCGCCAGCCAGAGCACGAGCAGGTCAGTACCGAGGGCATTGGCTATGTCGATGGAAATTTTAGACCGCTCAATGGCATATTCACGGCATGCTTTGTCATTGGCTGTAAAACCGCCATCGATCGTCATGGGATCTTCCCATAACCGTGGCGCTACGAACTCCGCTACGAGCCCCATATCGTCTAATCGCTTTTTTAGTGCAGAGGCCTCTGCAATAATCTGCCCGGAGGTTTTTCCTTTTAAGACCGGAACTGCGTCGTCATCATGAAACTGTACTCCATCAAAACCGAGCGACTTATAGATTCCGAGTTTCTTGTCAAAATCAACAGTTTTTCGCACTGCTGGGCCGAAAACGTCTGCTCCTTCATGAATATTCCAGGGACCGAAAGTAAATCTGAATGTGCCTGCCATTGTTAGGGTGTTTAAGGTGACTAATAAAAATAGAACGCAAACCGGTTTGGCAAACTCATCAGCGGCTGGCCAAACGGTTCAACAAGTTCAGCATATCTTTTGATTTTCGTTCAATAAAAGCAACAAAAATTCTGTCGTGGTTTTCTTTCAGAACGATTTTCAGCACCAATAGCTGACCACCTCCCAAGGTAGTCTAAAAACTGTCCGTTTGTCATGAGAACGCTACTTGGTTTGGGGCATCATATATTCCCATGTTGCCCGAGCGCTATTCCGGTTTTTCTTCGGAAGTGGCACAAAACGAACCGTTTCAGCCAAAATCCTTCAGGTAGTAGTGGCACAGTTTGAACCGAAATCACTGGCACAATTTGAACCGGACTAACCACAGGTGGGTTTTCCATGCTTACAATTGCGTTTTTCCGATCTACATTCCTTTTTCGCAAATGAAAAAACAAATCTTCCACAACCATTTCGATTGCTTGAACCTATCCCTGGCAAGTTAACTTCAGGCAGAGACTGTTCCCTTTTCGATTCAACATTTCAAAAATCAATATCAAAAACTATATTTACAACCTGTCATATTTTCCAACCAGTTGCCAAAGCCAAATGAAAAAAATTGGGTTTATTGTTTTCTTATCAGTGTTCACTTCATCTGCGTTTGGACAACAATTTCTTTGGTCAACTGTACAAAAAGATGGTGAAAACCAAGTCCCACTTAATAGAGTTACAATGGAAGTGCTGAAATTCTATGATCACTACAGATTTTATTACGATTACTCCGGCTACAGTAAAGAGAGATTTATCGAAGAAATAGCTGACGAATTTGAAGACCTAAAAGACATCAATATTATAAATGAGTTGACCGTTTTTGCAGTTAAATCAAATTTGGGACATGGGTCTTTTGTTATAGTTGCCTGTATTAGTGAGGAAAATGTCGATATGATTATTTTCTCAAACAGGGCAATTGAAGGCGATTATAGTTATGAATCTGCTTTTTCATCTGGGCGGGATAGTTTTAAAAGATGGTTTAATACGCTAATTAATGAATAGGCGGATACCGAAATGAGATAGCCACAGTTCACTCATGAGCCCTTTACCCAAAAAGCGATGGTAGTGGCGGTCCGAATCTTGATCTTGCTGGCTGGAGATGGGATTATATACCAGGGCCAAATGACAAATTAAAGGAGGATAGACGGATAGTTTTTGAAATTAAAGTGGACGATAGTGGCGCAGTAATTGGCATTCGCACATTAGAAAAAACTGTTAGTCCAGCCCCCGGGCAGCTTTATCGCAGAGAAGTTGAAAAACTCACCTTTAGCCCGACATCCGGTAATACTATTCCAGTCCCTATTTCAACAGGAAAAATCACCTTTATCATTCGAGGTGAATAAGAAAGTTTGCTCATGTTTAATAATTCTCCAGCCTTTTATCACAGTTTTTTTATCTAAAAAACGTCAAATCATAGCACTATCAGGGAGTTGTCAATGGGGTCAGCATCATAATTATGATTATCGTGGCCCATTAAATCCAGACGGGTCAGTATGATAATTATGATGATTGTGACCCCTCTATTCGGGACGAGGCATAAAGAAAATTATGATTGATCTGATCCACCCTCATATACCTGAAATATGGGTGGGTCAACATCATAATTTTGGTGGGTCAGCTTGATAATTCCGGTGGGTCAGTTTGAATCAGAATATGCATAATTGATCAGATTAATCACTATTCAAATTGACTAGATTCTTCACCTTTGCCGGTATTCAGAAAATCTAATCAAAGATCTCCTCCAAAATTTCCCGGTATGTATCCAACTCAAAAATCTCACCCACATTCAGAAAGTGCATTTTACAATGATGTTTTTCTTCATTGGGGTTTCTGAAGGGTTTAAAGCTATGTATCATTGATTCCCCGGGATAAAGAAGCATGGCCTTTGAGGAACTCCAGAATTTATTGTAGGCGTACATCTGTCGAAGATCTTCTATCGAAGCAACTTGATTGTAAGGGCGTTTCCATTTAGTATCGATAATAGCAGTATTATCATTATACTTAATCACAATGTCTGGCTTCAGGTAATTATTTCCCCAAAATGGTCTCGAATCCTGTCCAATGACCTGTACTCGACTCAATCCTTGAGATGCTTTTTTCAACATCTGCAGCACTGAACCGATTGGCTTAAATTCCACATCATCAAATTCATCCGTTTTGGCGTTGTTACA
>CAYZWN010000360.1:0-2776 GCA_964482185.1 uncultured Roseivirgaceae bacterium | reverse complement strand
CACTCCAAAGCGCTGTCCTCTACAGTAGAAAATAGGGGAAATAGCCAAAGTCCAGAGCCCGTCAATGACGGGCTGAAAATGCATTTTACCTTATGAAATTTTGATGGTTTTAGCCGGTTTCCTCTTGGCTTCTTCCTTCTTGGGAATGACCAGATTCAAAATGCCGTCTGCATATTTAGCATTGATTTTTTCAGCTTCTGCTGAATCGGGCAGATGGAAGGTACGAACGAAAGACTGGAAGCTGTACTCTCTCCTCTGATAGTTTTTGTTGTCCTCTTCATCTTTTGTTTCTTTCTGAGAAGAGATAGTCAGCATGTTGTTGTCGAGCTCCACTTTGAAGTCATCTTTCGTCATGCCTGGAGCAGCCATTTCTACATGAAACTCATTGTCGGTCTCGTAAATATTCACTTTTGGAATTGAAGTGCCGGTAGATGAGTTTGAAGGCCAGTTAAACAGATCTCTTGTGAAGAAATCATCAAATAAATTCGAAAGTGCCGGGACGTACCCAACGTCTCTTTTTACAAGTGTCATGGCTAATTCTGTTTTAAAGGTTGAACATCATTTAAATCATTTCAATTATGAACCGCTTTATAAAGCGTTTATCTTCAAACTTTTAAGAACTAAGATCGCGACCAACTCATTTCAGACAAACGTTATGCCAGCCGATAAATATGACAAATATTCAAGTTTTCCGTGGGCGCAAAATGCCAAATTGGCAAACCTTCTGCTGTGCAACTGACATTTTTATTTGTTTAAACCCGCAGAATAATTAACTTCATTTTTACTTCCTGATCTTCTTGTATGAGCAATCAGGTGGTTCCTGCAATCTAACCATGAATTTATGACCGGCAATCCTGACCAATACAAGTCTGCAAAAGACTTGAAAGCCACCCAAAATACGAAATCGCCGAAATCCCCTACCCGTCGGAATTTACTTAAGACATTTACATTGGTTCCCTTCGCGGCAGACCCGTTGAGCAATGCGATTGTCCACCTCATTTCCGAAACGCAAAGCAATCATTCTACGGCTAAAGACAATTATCTGACCCTGGAGGTGATACGCCCGCTCGATCTGCTCAAGCTTACATTTCATTTCTATAATTGTAAATACCAGAAACGGGAACAGTTTACTTTTGTGGTGAAGGATAAGTCCAAACAACCCGCCTATATGGTTGTTCGCTTTCCGTCGCAGCACACCCTGGAGCAGGCATTCCTCGAAGCCGACAATCCCATCAACAATGAGCCGTTATCCTTGCCTGCCCGATTTATCAGAGCAGGTTCGAGCAGGTTGGTGTATGAACTACCCATGGATTTTCAGGGCATCCCGCTCACGATGGATAAATTGCTTGATTGGTCGACTTATACACTTCGGGTAAACGGCCGGGCAAGAGTCAAATACGATGTGTTGATAAATACCGGATTGATAAAAACGGGTTTGAAAATAAAGGATTCGCCAACCCGGAAAGGTATTGACTCCATCAGAAATCAGGATCTCAACAACCGTTCACTTAACATTTCGACAAACCCAAGGTACAAGCTGGAACAGGATCATAAATATGATAAGACCAGCCTGCAAAAAGTGCTCCCCGCATCAGAGATGACCCGAATCGATGAGGATGTCTTAAGCGCAGGAAAGAAGGTAAATCTGAAAATAGCTCCTCCGGGCGAATTGGAAACTGCCATAGAAGCCCCAACCAGGCTTATTATATCGCCGAATCAGTTGAATGATTTCGCGCATGTGCGGAACGTCAAAACAGACAAGGCTACCCAGTACATACATCCAAAACCAACGCCAAATTCATTGGCTGTCAATGATCCGCTTAATACCAATGTCGGGCAAATCATTGAACTTTGGCACACCCGGATGGGTGTTAAACTAAAAAATGGCACCATAAACGAAAGCGCTTACAATCATCTCAAGACCATCAGAGCGCTGTGGAGTTCTGACTATGGAAGTCCCGGGATAGAACAACCATTCCGCTCAGCGCTCGACAGTCGCGACCGTTACCTTCTTGTCAGAGAAACATCGGATTACGGCATTAAAGGATATACTCCAAAGCCGGTTGAGGCAAAAAAGCTCATGCTCAGCACGCTGGGATCATGGCTCGATTTTGATGGAAATTTTGACTATCCTGACCGTGTAGGAAAAGGGCTGGAAATATTAAAGTGGCAGCATCGCAGCACGATGGGCCGGGATCACTTTGTAAAAGTGGTGCTGGCCGGATTTCTGTATCCATTTGGCCACAAGGCCTCACTGGTAAAAATAACAGAAAGAAAAGTGGATCCGGCCACAAAAGTGGCGGTCAACCGGAAGCGTTACTTCGTGGTGGTGATGGAAAAAGAAAAGCTATATGCGGCATATGATGATAAGAACAATTTCATCCCTTTTCCTTTTCAGTCTGTCGAGGTTTTGACCAACGCCACACCAAACCTTGATCATACCAATTCCATTGAAAACCTCAGTACAGAATCGCCAAAAACCCAGTACGATCAATCACAGCAACAAGTCCCGGTATATAATTTCTGGATGGAGGTCGGAGGCAAACCATTCCTTTTCGATCTGCTGATGACTGATAAAGAAGGGCAAACGGCATTTCTGCGTCTTCCTTTGATCTTCATTAGCGAATCGGGCGCCTTTAACAGCAATGCGGTGAATAAGATCAATAATAAATATAATAACGCCACAGAGCGAATTACGGCAGCAGCCAGTGGACAAAAAATCGCTTATGCGGAGAGCCTGGTGGAAGGTGATACCAGTTTCGCAACCAACAGCCTG
>CAYZWN010000359.1:2539-2785 GCA_964482185.1 uncultured Roseivirgaceae bacterium | reverse complement strand
TTCCAGGGCAGCAACAACTGCTCAATCTGGTTTAGAATTACGACACCCTTTTTCCTAAGTTCGATAAACCCGACTTTTACCACCTGAATACCTCTTGAGGTGAGTGCACCGCCTTTCCTTATGGCCTTAGCCTTCATCACGGTCACGCGCAATTCGAAAGCATTTTCGTTGTTTGTCAGGATATTTGTTGATTCATTGAAATGCTGCGCAACTTCCTGCAGGGCCATGTTGGCTTCTGTTTCAAGA
>CAYZWN010000359.1:0-2529 GCA_964482185.1 uncultured Roseivirgaceae bacterium | reverse complement strand
TATTCAGCGATCTGTCAAACCCTTCCCTGGTTAGCTGGGGCGTATCCTTTGGCTTGCATTCACCCTTGCTTATGGATTCGGCCAGTGAAGAAATATTGAATGATACCACATGCTCGAGACTAAAAATATCCTGCTGGATTTCCTCCGATAGTCGCGCAATCCGTAATTTAATTTCCTTGCACCTTGAATACAGCCTGGGCAGACTTTCGAAATTTATGAGCTCACGTGGCGAAAATGAGTTAAGTTCCGATTTGCTGACCGGCTGGTCGTAATTTGTAGTGCGGGTCAACCAGCGCTTCTCAGATATTTCAGACAGGAATCCTGCTATTTTTGATTCAAAATCGCTGATCTTACCGGGGTAGTTGTACGCGAGTAAATGCTCGGAAGCCAATTCAAAGTTTTGCTTTTCGATGGCTGTTTTTACCGTTTTTAAGGCATCTTCCAAAATAAATGCTGCATCATCGGGCTGCTTTTCTATGGCACTCACAAGCAGGTCTCTCAGAATTTGTATCTTTTTTTTGCTGTGATCCAGGATGGCCCTCACCTCGTTGTTTACCTGGCGGAAGCCGGTTGTCAGCGTATCCGCTTTTTGTTGTGTGAAGTAGTCAAGATTATAAATTTCCTGATCGATCCGCCAATCCTCCATCAGGGCAAAAACCGTATTTCCCCAATTCTGATTTAGTTGTTGAATTTTCCTGAAAAGATGCAGCTTGGGTTTTTCGCGGTTTTTAAACTTCAACCTGAAACCGGGATATTCTATTGTACCTGCAATCTGCGCCCGTTTTTCAACCTGGAGGACAGCTTGCACAGGAAGCTTAATTGCCTGTTCCAGCAATGCATTATTTAACAGTTCATATTCGGTTATTAGCGCCCGGGTATCAATGCTTATCAATTGCTTGTACTCTGTGTCGTTTGTGGTAGAATTAGCCCTGGTTAAATCATCCGTTTTTCTATTCAGCGTAGCCTTGATGAGCTCTGAATTGGATTGATCCTCAAGTCTGACAACATCGCGCAACAATGCAGTTGAGTTTCTGAGCAGTTCATTCAAGGGTATTTTCAAGGCTTCTGTCAACTTGTTTTCAATCTCGTAAGCAACCAGATGCCTCAGGGGCAAATTATATTGCCAGAAATGGATTGCTTTTATTGGCCTTTTAAACAGCCTTCTGAATGCATTGCTAAACTTTAAAGGAATGATGGATATTTTATAAAAAAACCTTTTAAACCATTTGACCACCCTCCACAGGGTTGTATCGCCGGGTTGGTTGTAAAAACGCTCTTTAGCCTGCTCGGTGATCGTTTTTTTAGGGATTTGAAGAATGAGGTCCTGGATTTTCTGCCTGTACCCGTTCCAGTCAATAGGCAGGAGGGCTTCGTCCTGCCCGTTTAATATTCCGTTGAAATGATCGATTTTCCGGTGTTGATAACTTTTAGCAATTTCAAAAACGCTTTCAGCACTTTTGGCAGATTCTAAATCTTTGATCAATACCTCATTTTGATGCCGGATGGCATCTACGACTTCTAACAACGTTTCGGAATGCTGATTGCAGGCATCAATGATGTACAAATCAACAATTTGTTTCAACGATTTATCAAGTGATGCTAAATCCATTCTGTAATTGAATCTTTGGGCACAACCTTACGGTCGTTAAGTTGTCATTATAATACCTAAAATCCATGAAACGGCCATAACAATCAATACAATATTGAAAAAAAGCCTTTTACCCTTACCCTTGCATTGCGTGGTTCGTTGAGTTCCAGTTCGAAAAAGTAATTGCCGGAAGGCAGGAGTTTACCATTTATCCGGCCACCCCAATTGTTTTGATAACCTGTTTTCTCAAAAACCTGGTCTCCATAGCGATTTACTACGATCAGTTTACTGTTGGGATAACGCTCAATGTTGTCAATAGTGAAGAATTCATTAATCTGATCATCCGGGTTGGGGGTGAAAACATTGTACGTTTTAATTTCCGGAACAAACGCGACACAAGAGGAATTTGACATGGATGTCGTGTTATTTCCATCCTTTTCGAATGCAATAACCCGGAAGCAATGATCAAAACCGGCATCATGATCGTGATAGCTCAGGTAATGGTCTGAGGTGGTCTCAAGCAATGTGAATTCCCCATCATCTACCGAAACCCAAACCTCATAGCGCTCAACACCATATTCCCATCCAACATATTGATTCCATGATAATTCCGCATGCTGCTCATCCTGCCGGGTTTCAAGCAAAATGGATTGATGTATATTGGAATCCAGGATATTTGGACAATCCTTGTTGGTTTCGATTTTGTATTCATAAGCATACTTTTCCGGTTCAATATTCTTGTCGGTAAAAGTGACTGTATTTGCCTGCATTGTTGCAACCAACTGCCATTCAGTGCTTCCGCTTTTGCGCCTGTACAGATAAATGTCTTTATTAAAAAAATCACTATTATTCAGGGAGAATGCAATTTCCAGCGCGCCTGGATTTGCAGTGGATGCCGTAACATTCAGTATTTCTATCGCCGGCGGCAAAACATAAATTGT
>CAYZWN010000358.1:0-2792 GCA_964482185.1 uncultured Roseivirgaceae bacterium | reverse complement strand
ATTTAACTTGAGACCGAGTTTTATCAGTCTTGGTATACCAAAGTTATTAGGATCCTTTTCGAGTGTTTCATAATCTTTAGCATAACCTTCTCCTCTTTGCTGAATGACTCCCTGCGCATCAGGATCATTTAGCCATCCGGTTGTATATGGACTGCCTGTAGATCTCCAAACTCCAACTATGTTATCTGAATCAAGAAGGTTTTCAATCCAGACATAAGGAGTAAGATAGAAATTGCCTATCGGGAATCCCTTTTCAATCTTTAGATCGATTCTGAAACTGCCAGGAGCATAAGCTGAGTTTATATATCCTGTGTTATCAGCAATCAAGCCATTATCACCGAGTATATCCCATTGATCAACAGGAGTATAAGGTCTGCCGCTGCTGTAGGAGATTATTGTATTGGCATTGAATAATTCCCAAAATCCAGCTTCACCTTCAGGAATATAGAAGTCAATTATTGCAATAGCCGTATGTCTTTGATCGAAAGACAATGGTGCAATAACCTTAGGTGGAAGGTTATCAAGGTTTCTGAATACAGCAGTCTGGCTCGAACTTGTTGAAGAACCTGTTCCATCAGCAAATGATAAAGTATATTGCAGTGAAGCATTGAAATAACTGAGTCTTGTCACATCAAAAGAAAATGCAAATCCTTTGATTGTTCCAAAGTCAGCATTTTGTGATCCGATAGCATTAATAGTTTCACCACCCTCTGATCTTTGATACTGGCTAACCTCCACGTTCACAAGTGATTTTGTGTTTTTGTAAAATGCAGTAATATTTAATGCTGAGTTCGCACCAAATACCTGCCTGAATCCAACTTCGTACTGAGTTGTTTCTTCACTTAATAAACCACCGTTAAAACTGCTCTGCGGCGACATAGTTATGTACTGATTATAATCAAAAGGTCCACCATACATATCATTTAGTTCAGGGGTCTGGAAGAATGTTCCGTACTGAGCGTGAAAGACTGTTGATTCAGTTACCGGGAACCCTATTCCAATTCTTGGCGACCATTTTATTTCAACATCTTTTATTTTAAAATCTTCAATATCAAATTTATTTGGATCCAAACCACCTGCGTATGGCAGAGATGGATCTATCAGTTCATGGGATTTAATATCAAAGTAGTCCATTCTTAAACCGACATTTAAGACAAAATCTGGTAATTCGAATCTATCCTGTAAATACAAATAACCTAAAATTGGTTTCCTCGGTTTTAAAAATTCTGCCATTGATGGATGTGATTGAATAGAAGGATCTGCAAACCAATCGAGCGATGACGGATCATCAGAGCTCGTTTTTGTTTTACCAGTTACATCATAACCAAAAACAAAAGGTTGGAATTGAGCAAATCTTAAATAGTCTGGCTGCGAAGGATCAGATTGAGCTACCTGATAAGCAAAATTTCCATAACCTCTGACAGTATGCTGTTCAACACCAAATCCAAACTCTAACAGATGATTATCTAACTGTGATGTCAGGTCAAAATCTGCTCCAATTCTCATATCTTCTCTTTGTTGAAACAGTCCTAATGAATATCCATAAGGTCTGTAAACACCATTTGCATCAATTGTCTGAGTCCGTCGTCCGTTACCGAGCAAATTTACATTCATTCCAGATTCATTTGCCCACCATAAGCTGTCACCATAAAGGATCTGATTTTCTGCACCTTTTAGGAAAGGATTGTATCGCTCAAATTCAAATAACCTATATCCCAGGTTCACGTTCCAGAATGTATTATTGCTTACTGTTTGAGATAATCTGAGACTCAATGAAGAATTTTGCTCTTCAACTTCCTCGATAAATTGTGAAGCGTTTTTGTACTGTCTGGCTGGCGTACCACCCTTAGAGAGTTTCGCAATTCTATCATTGTAAAGACCGCTAAGCTGAACATTCCAACCACCGCTAAACCTGGAATTAATTTTTCCGCTAAACCTCCAAACGCTTGCAGGATTATTGGGAATTGTATTGGATATAATCGGCTCATCTAAGATAGTTCCATCTTCGAGTGTATAGAATTCAATTGGAACAGCCGGAGGATCGGCATCTCTGTACCATCCTCTTTCACCAGAAAGGAAAATAGTATGTTCAGGTGTTCCGGGAATTATCGGACCGCTTATTGACCCCGAATAAAGATTTGACCCAAAATCATCGGTCTTCAAAAAGTCAGATGACTGAAGATCAAGAAATAAATTATAATGTGGTTGTCCGGATTTTGTGGTTACGTTAACAATACCAGACTGTGCTTGTCCATACTTGGCTTCATAACCACCTACCTGAAATGATATTTGGTCAATTGCTGAATTACTCACCTGAGCAGCAGTTTGCCTGTTGTAAAGATTGTTTTGCGGCACGCCGTCAACTATATAAAGGACTTCACTGCCTCTGCCGCCACGAACGTTAATTGTAGCGTTTCCTTCCTGCCCGCCGCTGCCTTCCAGAATTACTACGCCTGATTGCAGCGAAGCCAGATTTTGAACGCCGCGCACAGGCAATCTTGAAATCTGATCAGCGTCAATTACTTTGACGGTGTTTGTGGCTTTTGCCTCGAAGAATTTTTTGTCGACAATAACTATATCATCCAAAGTGAAGTCAGTGGAAAGCTCAACATCCAATTCATAAGTGATGTTAGCAACAACTCTCACTTCCTGATATGTCTTAGGTGCATAACCTACGTAGCTGACACGAACTTCGTAAGTTCCGGGAGTAATATTCAATATAAAATAGTTTCCATCGATGTCTGTGGCAGCCCCAAGATTGGTATTTAACAGAATTATGTTTGCACCAATCA
>CAYZWN010000357.1:2341-2798 GCA_964482185.1 uncultured Roseivirgaceae bacterium | reverse complement strand
GTGTGGGTTCTCAAAAGGTATGGACCCCTGTTTCCCAGAAGCATTCCCCCCTCGGGGCGCCCTCCTCGGGTGACGGGCTCAGTGTGAGGAAGACCTCCCTTGGTGTCCAGGGGGAGTTCGTTTGGCAAGCTTGGGCTTGAGGCGTTGACGGTAAGATTCTCCTTCGATGACGAGGTCGTAGGTGTTCGAGGTGAAGCGATCGATCGCGGCCTGAGCGCGCATGGGGTCTGAGAAAGTGGCGAGCCACTCGTCGGGTTCGCGATTGGAGGTCACGATGATCGAGGCGCACCGGTGCCGCTCGGTCAGGATCTCGAAGGCGTCCCGGCTCTCGGTGCTGTCCATCGCATCAAGACCGAAGTCGTCGAGGATCAGGAGATCGACCGAAAGGAGCTTGCGCATCTCGGCGTCGTAGCTGTGATCGAGTCGGGCGTGCTTGAGGCTCTTGAGCATCTTGTCG
>CAYZWN010000357.1:0-2331 GCA_964482185.1 uncultured Roseivirgaceae bacterium | reverse complement strand
GCGGAGCTCTATGCCCTCGAACTCGTTCTTCGGGACCAGTCCCTCGCTCTTGAGCATCTTGTCGGTGCGCACTGCGAGCACGGAGTGGCCATGGCGGCACCCGATGTGCCCCAGAGCATGCGCAAGGAAAGTCTTGCCGACGCCGACCGGGCCGACGATGGCGACGTGCGCGTGGGCCTCGACGAAGCGCAAGCTCACGAGCTCGTTGAGGAGGTGCTGGTCGAGAGTGACCTTGGCGGACGCGTCCCAGTGCTCGATCTGCATCGCGGGCTCGAGCCGTGCGCGTTGCGTTCGCATCGAGGTGGCGTTGCTGTCACGGCGTGCGACTTCGTCCCCGAGCAGCAGCACCAAGAAGTCCTGGTGCGGCATCTTGTTCTGACGGGCCAGCGCCAGACGCTCGGGCAAAGTGTGCTGGAGCTTGCCGAGCTTGAGTCGTCTCAGCAGGCCTCGGAGGTCAGGGTGAATCGTTTCAGTTGTGGTCATGGTGGTTGTCCTTGTCGTTGGGTGGCACAGGCGCCGTGGCGCTCAGCGCGTAGTCCGAAGCGGGGCGCAGGAATCGACTCGGTGCCGCCGGTCGATGCAAAGGCAGCGACAGCTGCTCGGGGTTCACGCGGCGTTCGAGCATGCGTCCCAGGCGCCGGACGTCGTGCATTTCAAGCTCGAGGCTGACGCGGCACGCCTCATCGAGGGGCTCGGCTCCGTACTTCTTGGCGAGCCCGAGCAGCGCGTAGACTTGTCGCATCCGGGTCCACGGCATCGGCCCGGCGAGCAGCGTTTCGGTGAAGCGCTGCACGTGGCGGCCCTTCTTCTTCGAGAGACCCACCAAAAACGCCGTGTCCCGCTGGGCGACCGCACCTTCGTGCTCGGGAAAGTCATGGGGGTCGGTGGACTTGTGGCCCGGAGCTTTGCGCGGGTGCGTTTTGATGAGCACGCCCCGGTCGTAGAAGCGCACCGTGTACCGGTCGGCCCGTGCGCGCAGCGTCCGACCGATCCACTTCGTCGGCAGCGTGTACAGCGCCCGCAGCACCTGCGCGTAGTGATCGCGGGCGACCTTGGGGTCGCACCAGTGCGGCACATCGTAGAGCTCGGTCGGTGCCGGCAGGAGCGCCGGGCGCTCCTCGGTCTCGAAGTGTGCCTTCGGGACCTGAAGTGTTCGGCTGTGCCGCTTGACGCCGGCTTCGTGCATGCACCACGCAAGTGCACGCTCACGAGCATGGCGTAGGTCGCGGATGTCTTCGCCCCCGAAACAATCGTCGCGGACGTAACGAATCGATCGTTCGACGCGGGCTTTGTCGGTGGGCTTGCGAGCGCGAGCCGCGTCCACGACGAAGCCGCGCGCTTGCGCATACTCGAGGAAGCCGTCGACGAGCCGAGCGCCGAGTGGGTCGGCCTGGTTCACGATCGCCTTGGCGTTGTCGACGATCAGGGCCCTAAAGACGCCGCCGTAGAAGTCCCATGCCGCCTCGCACGCTTGTATGGCGCTTGCGGTCGTCTCCCCGATGCACGGGTAGACGAAGCGGTACCGTGACAGCGACGGCGTGAAGACCCACACGCGCAGCCGCCGACGGCGGCCGCGCTCGTCCGCTACGACCGTCGTGAGCCACCCGGTGTCGAGCTGAATCTCTTCACCCGGCGCGCCATCGGCCACCGGCACCGTCGGTGCTTTGCGCCCGAAGCGCAGCTCCTGCGTCGCGAAGCGATGAAGCGTGCTGTACGGGATCGTGACGCCCTGGCGCCTGAGGAGCTTACGGACCTTCGTCAGTTTTACCCCGGCCGCGAGCTTCTGCTCGATGAATGCGCGCTCGGCTTGGCACCGATCCCAGTTCTCCCCCAGGGGCCGGCCGGGCATCTGCATCAGCTGGGCGACCACGGCCCCGAGCCGCGCGTCCGTGAGTGAGTCCGGTCCGGCCTCGACTCCGATGCCGTGCTCCAGGGCGACCTGTACGTATCGCCAGACCGTCTTCGGATCGAGCCCTACACGCGCTGCGATCCGCTTCTTCGGGACCCCCGCCAAGTGCTGCCGCAGAACTTCTTTGACCTCGTGCATCGTGACCTCTCGAAACGCCATCGGACCTCCAGGGCTCGCTCCATGGGCCAGCTCCGGAGGCTCGGATACGCCGAGTCACACGAGGGGGGGAATGGTTTTGGGAAACCTCACTCCGAGGGGGGGAATGGTTTTGAGAAACTTTGCAATTTCAGGTCCCTAGGTTTTGAGAATCAACACCCGAGACATGTGTAGAATTGAATGGCAGCACTTTCCTCAATGATCTTCAGCGGACGCGGCAGGACTCGAACCTGCGACTTCTGCCTCCGGAGGGCAGCGCTCTATCC
>CAYZWN010000356.1:1290-2800 GCA_964482185.1 uncultured Roseivirgaceae bacterium | reverse complement strand
ATTGAAACCAAAAATCAGTAGGGTCAGGCTAATGAAAAGTGCTCGCATAAAAAAACGGTCAACTGTTATGAGAACTGAGTGTGCGTTTCAAAATTGTACCGCACAAAATTAATTTTATTGTACTTAACTCAATCTATTTCAGACAAAAAAAGTAAAAATACGCCTTCCCGTCAGGCAGCATACCGGCAATATTAAGCGAGCATTCTACAAATAAGCTCTTTAAGTATCTGTCCATCAGGCACATTTGAGGCATTTACGCCCTTGCTCTGCATATCGGCGAATCTGAGGTCATGGATAATACTTACGACACGCAGCAGGGGATAATTTTTTGCTCCTGTCAAATAGTCCTTTACAAAAAAGCGATTGGTTTTAAGAACCATTGCCAGATTCTGTTCGGATTTATCCTGAGTTTGGTGCAGTATCAATAATTTTGAAAAGAAAATATAAAAGATCGAAATAATCGGGATTACCGGATTACTTTTTGGATTGGCTTCAAAATACCTGACAATTTTATTGGCTTTGAGCGCATCTTTCACCGCTACGGCTTTTTGCAACTCAAATGCATTGTATTCCTTGCTGATGCCGATATACTTTTGGATCAGGAAGTCATTGATTTCAGTATTTTCTGAAATATTGATGAGCAACTTATTTATTTCATGTGATAAGCGCTCCAGATTGTTGCCGATAAATTCAGCAAGCATGAATACAGCCTTGTCGGTGATGCCATGCCCTTTTTCCTTCACATAGCCCCTGATCCAGTCGGGCAGCTGATTATCGTATAATTTGTTGCTTGTCAGGACAACGGCATGTTTTTCCAGGGCTTTAAAAAGACTCTTGCGCTTATCTAGTGCTTTGTGTTTGTGGCAAAAAACCAATATGGTAGATGGTTGCGGGTTGGCGAGATACTGGATAAGTTTCTGATCGGCTTCCTCCTTGCCAAGTCCTTCAATATTCCGGGCCTCTTTCACAATGACCACCTGCCTGTCCGACATCATCGGAAACCTCCTCGCATTGCCGAGGATATCATTCATGTTCACATCCTTCCCGTACAATACGACCTGATTGAAGCCCTTTGCGGCTTCAGGCAGTGCCTTCTTCTCAATTTCATTTGATATCAGATCAATATAATAGGGTTCCTCTCCATGCAAAAAGTAAATGGTGGCATACTGGCCTGACCTGATATTTTTTAATATGTGCGCTGCTTCTTTCATTCGGATGTGAAATTAATAAATGGAATTATTACTATTGTCATCCATTTACGATTGTTCTACGCCGTACCTCAACAAACATTTGAGCTATTACCTGAGGACGGCAAAACATGCACAAGCCTATTGCGCATCGTCAGATAAAAACTGATAGGTCTCCCTGATTTCTCCGCCACTTTCTGTAGTTCTGTTTTTGTATAGAAAAGTAGCGTACTCAGATGTTATATCGGTTACAAATACTGCTTCCCGTTTGCTATTAATTTCAAAAACCAGGGTGTCGGTCCTGCTGTTCTGGATGGCTCTGG
>CAYZWN010000356.1:0-1280 GCA_964482185.1 uncultured Roseivirgaceae bacterium | reverse complement strand
TTTTTCAGAAGTCAATATAGACCAGAATATTCAATATTGAAAGTGTAGTTGGTCCTGCTGTTCTGGATAAAAGGCGCTTTGGCAAACCAGGTTCCAATATTGAGGATGCCCTCCTGCAAGTCATTGCACACATCCGGATTTGCCTCGCAGAACGCCTTATTGGCCAGGCAATATTCCGGGAAGGAAGCACAAAATGCCAGGCTGTCGCAATTGACGGGATTATAGGCATAAAAAAGCGGCTTAGGGCTGCCAACGACGACCGGTTGTTGTGTATTTGCAGTAAAAATCATATAGTTTTCCAACCCACAATCATCTGGTGTAATTTCCTGGCCGTCCTCGGTTCTTGATACCCTTTGCCAAATCTTCCCGCCGTATGAAGCCAGTAAAAATTCCATTTCCCTTTGGGTGAAACCATCATATTTTTTAACCACATCATTGCATGAAAACGCAGCGCCAAAAAACAAAAAATACAGTAAAGTCTTTTTTATCATAGGAATTACACGAATGCTTCCGGCATTATGAGAGTAATCTATCCATACTAACGGGAAACGCTGAAAGGTTATTGAATGATAACGCCATCAGCAATAAAGGTGAGTTCTTCTTTTGGTGCAGTAATGGCCTCAATTTCTTCCTGCGTCTTTCCGGCATCCTCGGCCAAATGCTTTAATTCATCAACACCAACCACTTCTTGCATTGCCACACCGTGTATGATGGCGGTTTTGCCGGAAGCGTCTTTGGGAACAAAGAATCCATAATCCTTGAATTTAACGCGCATTGTTTGTCCGTTACCGATATCCATGGTCATCCAGCAACCCTTCGCCTGACAGACTTCAAGCACTTCTCCCATCACCTTCATTTCTTTTGACACCGCGCTTTTTAGCTTTTGAGGGACCTTCAGTGCATCAATTGCACCCTTAGGCGTGATTGACGCACCAAAACTGCCTGTTGATGGCAAGGCATCCTGCGCCATCAAATTTACTGAAGAAAATAAAATGGTAAGGACCAATAAATAATTTTTAAGTTTCATTTTTCTAATTTAAAAATTCATCAAACATTATGCTAATATAATATAAGCCACCTACCTGAGCACTTCCAAAACTGGTTGTATAAAAATTATTCAGAACATTCGAGCCTCCAATTTTTACAATAGATTTCATTTTCGGCACTTTCAAAGCCACATTTGCATCGAGCGTGCTGAATGCCGGAATCATAGCTTCACCAAAATTCGATTGCCATAGAAACTCGTTCTGCCACCTGTAATTGAAATGGAAACCCAGGTT
>CAYZWN010000355.1:0-2830 GCA_964482185.1 uncultured Roseivirgaceae bacterium | reverse complement strand
ATGGTTCCACAAGATAATATTATAAAAGGGCCCTTGCAATCCAACAATTGGGTTTCCAGCCATTTCATTTGTTCATCTCCGAGAAAAGAACCTTTTTCTCCGGTTCTGAAATACCGGTTATCCAGCATGATAACATCTGCCGGCCCAATCCGGGTCCTGAAAAACAATCCTTTTCCATTATCCTCAAGGCCATATAAAGGATTATTCCACGATTTTTTGAATATTCTCCAAACAGCCTCTTTATCTTCAAGTGTGTATCCGGGAGGAATACCCCACTTATCATTGTTGAAATAATCATGATCATCCCAGGTGGCATACGTTGGAACGGAGGCGGCCAATTCTTTCCAGGCGGGTGTGAAATCACGCAAGAGATAATCGGCGCGATGCAAGCCAATGTGGTTTTCCCGGTCTTGTGCAGCTATGTCGCCACCCAGTAACATGGCCATGGGTTTTCTTGCTAAAATTTGCTGGGCCTGCCCTGGATTGCCCAAACCCCATCGGTGGGGGCAAGTACCAAAGGCAATCCTTACATCATTCAATGAAGCGCCGGCCGGCAAAGTTGTAAATGAGGCCGCATATGGCAAATCTACCTTTACTCCATCTATATAAAGCGAATAGGAATAATTTTTACCTGTTTGCAGGCCAGATATCTGAATAATCACAGCCAGATCCTCTTCAAGTTTACTGACAACAGGACCAAAGGTCTTTTCTCCTTTATCTGAATCCACACGTATTTCAACTTTCGAAGGTTTAAGGGTCTGAACCCATATTTTTACACCATCAGAAGTTATATCACCCAACATGGGACCGCCAAGATGTACCAAGCCATGTTTGAGGCAAAGTTCCATAAATTCACGGTTTTGGTAAAGGTCTGTAAAAGAAGAAGAGTTTTCCTTTTCAAGTATGTTAAAAGCCATTTTGAATACTTCCTGATTTGAAGAAGGTTGTTCCCCCCACATATTCAGAATATACAGACTTCCATCCAAATCGAATAAATCCGATACATTCTTGTCCCCGAATTGTGCATGGCAAAGTTGTACTGATGACAATGAATAAATCAGAAACAGCAGAAATACAGACCCCGCTTTTTCGATCTTTTGAAATTTCGAATACATATCTATCTGAATAATTTATTTAATTAACCATTATTTGGTCTTGTAATGCGTGAATAGCCTTGTTAAAATCCTTTGGGTAAATGCATACGGAACTTCCTTATCCTGATCCAACTTCGAAAGTATTTCTTCGGCATATTCAGGGGCGAGGTCTTCTATGAATAGTGCAGCATACATACCTGTTATTAGGTTTTTGTTGGACAATTCTTTCGTGAGTATCTCCAACGCATCTGAGGATGCATTACCACCTTGACAAACTGCCCTGGCTGAGGCTATCCGTACGGGAGCAGAAGGGTCACTTAATGTATTTTTCAGGGCTTCGAAAGTCCTGGCATTGTGACTATCCAAATTACCAAGACCATATGCGGCCCAGAATCTAATTTCTGCATGATTGCTATTCAGGCCCTCCAGCATAGCTTCAACATGCTCATTATTGACGTGCTCAACCATTTCAAGACATCCGTCAAGCATGTTTGAATTTTCAGAGACCTGTAATACAAAATATTTATTGCCAGCCAGTTTACCCAATTCTTCCAACAGCGGCTCAGGGATAAAACCGATATCTCTCATCTCCCTGATTTGCTGATATAGTAGAGCCCTCATTTCGGTCAGGTTTTTCTGATATCGATGATCTTCTGCCAGATTATTTAATTCCCGGGGATCATTAGAGAGGTCGTATAGCTCTTCCAGGGGTTTGTCAGACATAAAATGCCGATTGGTTTCCGGAGGAAGGTCTCCTATAGCGTGCAGGTATCTCAAGTGTTGCAGTATTTCTTTGCTGTCTTTATAGCGATTGGGCTGTGTATAGGATTTATAAGGCATAAAGTTTCTGATATATTTATACTTATCTGTTCTCACAGCCCTGATCAGATCGACGGTTTCATCACAGCGGTCGCGCGCTGAATAAACAAACTCCCTGGGTTGAAAGTCCTCTCCAAACAGGCCCTTGCCCTGCATTTTTTCCGGGATGGCAATTCCTGCCAATTGTAATGATGAAGCTGCTATATCTATATGGCTTACCAGGTCTTTTCTTCGCTCTCCTTTAGTAAGACCTGAAGGCCATCGTACAATAAGCGGTATCTTTATGCCTTCATCGTATAAAAACTGCTTGCCACGCAAATGGCTGATGCCATGATCTGTGAAAAGAAATATAACCGTGTTTTCGAGTATCCCTTCTTTTTCGAGTCTGCTCAAGATACCTGCTACCTCTTTATCCAACAGTAAAACCGAGTTTAAATATTCGGCCCAATCCTGTCGCATAACCGAATCATCGGGATAATAGGGAGGGAGAATAACATGATCAGGTTCAACGGGGTCCTTCACCACTGGCCTTCTGAACTTTCCTCCCCGCAATTGAACCTGGGCAAAAAACGGTTGATCAGCCTTCCTCTTGCTCCAGTCATTGCCATCATATACGTCCCTGTTCCAAATGAAATTATAATCCGTTTTACCCAATTGCCCTTTAAGGTCATTTCTGTCTATGATCGATTGATGTGTGCCCAATACGGTAAAATAACCGGCCTCCTTGAATAATTTTGGAAGAAAGGGGATTTCATCCGGCAGCTGAAAACTGTCAAAATAATCAGTATTGCCACCTCCATTGCCATCAACCACCTGACTTCGGTGATTATGAAAACCGGTTGTGAACTGATTCATACCTGTAATCAGGGCAGACCTTGATGGAGAGCAAACAGGTGCTGTGACGAAAACATTTTCGA
>CAYZWN010000354.1:0-2832 GCA_964482185.1 uncultured Roseivirgaceae bacterium | reverse complement strand
GAGGTAAGATCGTCTCAATACTTGTACCCGATAAACATGGGAAAATGGCAGATGTTTGTCTCGGTTATGAATCAGCGGAAGGATACATAAATGGATCGGCATCCATCGGCGCCACAATGGGCAGGTTTGCCAACCGAATCGCCAATGCACAGTTTACACTCAATGATTCCGTGTATCATCTCGCCAAAAATAATGGAGAGCACACCATTCATGGTGGTGCCAAGGGATTTCGCTTCAAGGTTTGGGATGCCCGGCAGATCGATGACCAAAAGCTGGAATTGAGCTACTTCTCGCCCGATGGGGAAGAAGGATTCCCCGGTAATTTTACCCTTAAGGTGCTTTTTTCAGTCACTGACGACAATGAGCTGAAGCTGGAGTATCATGCCACGACCGATAAGCCCACGGTGTTTAACTTAACCAATCACGCATTTTTTAACCTGGCGGGAGCGGGCAATGGCGATATCCTGGATCATGAACTGATGGTCAATGCGGACAGCTTTACCCCTACAAATGAAACCTCTATTCCCACCGGGGAAATACGAACTTTGGAGGGCACGCCCCTGGACTTCAGAAACCTGACCCGAATTGGTGACAGGATTGATGCAGACTTCGATCAATTGAAATATGCCGGCGGCTACGATCACAATTATGTCATCAACAAAGAGGAAGGTGAACTGGCCTTGGCGGCACTGCTCTACGATCCCTTGTCGGGCAGGGTGATGGAGGTGAAAACGACGGAGCCGGGGATACAGGTTTATACAGCAAATTCCCTTACGGGGAAAGGGCCTGATGTGGGTAAGTTTGGCCATGCTTATGGTTCGAGGTCATCGATATGCCTGGAAACCCAGCACTTTCCCGACTCGCCAAATCATCCCAATTTTCCATCAACCGTGCTGAATCCGGGAGAAGATTATTTGTCAACGACCATTTACAGGTTTTCGGTCAAATGAAGGGAGGGGTGAAGGAGATTTAGAGATTGGGGGATTTAGAGATTTAGAGATTGATAGGATTGATGAGAGATTGATAAGATTGAAGGGATTGAAGGGATTGATAAGATTGAAGGAGATTGAAGGAGATTGAGGGGATTGATGAGAGATTGAAGGGAGATTGAAGGAGATTGAGGGGATTGATGAGAGATTGAAGGGATTGAAGGAGATTGAAGGGATTGATGATTGAGCATTAAAATAATCTACTATGACACGGATTGCTTTTAAGATGAAATTGAAGCCCGGTTTTGAAAATGAATATAAAAAACGCCACGATGCCATCTGGCCGGAACTCGCGGAGTTGTTGAAAAAAGCGGGTATTTCAGATTATTCCATATTTCTTGATGAAGAAACCAATACATTATTTGCCGTGCAAAATCAGACAGGTGATCGCGGTTCTCAGGACCTTGCTGCTGAGCCAATCGTGCAAAAATGGTGGGCCTATATGGCCGATATCATGGAGACGAACGATGACCTTTCGCCTGTTGCCATTCCTTTACGGGAAGTTTTTTTCCTCAAATAACCAAGCCATTTATTATTATGAAAAAGCTGCTGTTGTTGATTTCAATATTCCTTTTGTTCAATTCCTGCCAGGAACAAAATCAAAAAATCACCAAGGTCTGGCCGGAGATTACCAAAGAAATGAAACCCTGGACCCGCTGGTGGTGGATGGGCAATGCGGTGGACAAACAGGAAATCGACCGACAATTGCGCGACCTGGCTGATGCGGGCTTTGGCGGCGTGGAAATCACTCCGATCTATGGTGCGCAAGGCTATGAGGATCGATACATTGACTTTCTATCTGATGAGTGGATGGGTATGCTGGATTTTACTATAGAAAAGGCAACTGAACTCGGCATGGGCGTGGATATGAATCTGGGAACCGGTTGGCCCTTCGGCGGCCCGCAAATCACCCCCGGACTGGCAGCCTCACGTCTTATCATTCAGAAATATGATGTGAAGGCCGGTCAGAAACCAAGCGAAAAAATAATTGTGAAAACACCAGGACAAAACCCGGATGATGTTGAATTACTGGCGCTCATGGCATATTTTGAAGATGGCGAGGTGCTTGATGTGTCAGATAAAATCAACGATACCAGGGAGCTCGACTGGACTCCTGATAAAAACGCTGAGCTTGTTGCAGCGTTCAATGGCAAGACAAGGCAAAAAGTAAAACGCGCCGCTCCCGGCGGTGCGGGCTGGTCTTTGGATCATTTTTCAAAGGAGGCGCTTGATGTGTACCTCGACCGCTTCGATTCCGCTTTCGCGAAAATTGATAGAAGACCCAGGGCTTTTTTCAACGACAGCTATGAAGTTTATGGATCATCGTCGACTAAAAATATTTTTGAGGAATTTGAAAAAAGGAAAAGCTATGATCTGAGGAACTATTTAAGGGAATTAGACACGGATACCATTCAGGTAAATGAAAATGTAAAGCGCATCAAGGCCGATTACCGTGAGGTTTTTGGTGATTTGCTGATGGATGAATTCACACTTCCGTGGAAAAATTGGTCCAACTGCCATCGCGCCCTCATCCGCAACCAGGCCCATGGCTCGCCGGCAAATATCATCGACCTTTACGGTGCAGCCGATATCCCCGAATGCGAAACCTTCGGATCGAGCTATTTCCCCATTCCCGGCCTGCGCCGCGACAGCGCCGACATCCGCAATGTAGATCCCGATCCGGTCATGCTGAAATTCGCGACATCCGCGGCCAATATCCTTGGCAAACCCTACGTCTCTTCGGAGACCTTCACCTGGCTGGCGGAGCATTTCAAGGTGTCTCTTTCGCAGTGCAAGCCTGAACTGGAGCAGGTGTTTCTGGCGGGTGTCAATCATGTTTTTT
>CAYZWN010000353.1:0-2862 GCA_964482185.1 uncultured Roseivirgaceae bacterium | reverse complement strand
TTTAGAATTTAATACTTTCAAATTTTATGACGAAAGTCAATAATTTTATTTTTTAAAATCTGATTAAGCCGTAAGGCGATGCCATAGCAAACAATTTTCGAATCTGCCGGCCGGCGGGATTCAACTGTCATATTTCATTTTCTATCTGGTCCACAGAACCTTTTAGCACTTTCCATGAGTTCTGGAATCCCGCTCTCCATCAGAGTCTCCTGTCAGGGTATGCGCCTCTTCTAAGGCCTGCGACAAACAGACCTTTTTATGCACCCTGGCTTTGTTCCGGCCTGTACACCGCAGGCCGGGGATAGAAGGACTCTGAGGAGAAAGCAGTCAAACTACATTACCAGAATTATAATTTACACAATAGCTTTTTTAAACAGGAATTGCGAATTCTTGTTAACTTTACATACTCAAAACATCAATTTTAAGTCAAAAATTAAAATATAAATCTTATGGCATTTGATATTGATATGATCAAGGATGTCTATAGCCGGATGGGCAATAGAATTGAAGCAGCAAGAAAAGTATTGAACAAACCACTCACACTCACAGAAAAAATCCTTTACAGTCACCTGTTCGATCAGTCAACACTTACCGAATTCAAACGCGGTGGGTCGTACGTCGATTTTGCCCCTGACAGAGTAGCCATGCAGGATGCAACGGCACAAATGGCTTTATTGCAGTTTATGCAGGCAGGAAAAACCACGGCGGCAGTACCTAGTACTGTCCATGCAGACCACCTTATACTCGCAAAATTGGGGGCAAGTCAGGACCTGAAAGATTCCATATACAAAAACAACGAAGTATTTAATTTCCTTTCGTCCGTATCCAACAAATACGGTATTGGTTTCTGGAAACCCGGTGCCGGAATCATCCATCAGGTTGTACTTGAGAACTACGCATTTCCCGGCGGTATGATGATCGGTACGGATTCACATACAGTAAATGCAGGCGGACTGGGTATGGTTGCCATTGGTGTTGGCGGTGCAGACGCTGTGGACGTAATGGCAGGTATGGCATGGGAACTCAAATTTCCCAAATTGATAGGCGTAAAACTCACTGGAAAACTCAATGGCTGGACTGCTCCTAAAGACGTGATTCTCAAGGTTGCCGGTATCCTCACAGTAAAAGGTGGCACAGGATGTATTGTTGAGTACTTTGGAGAAGGCGCCGAATCCATGTCATGTACTGGAAAAGGCACGATTTGCAATATGGGTGCTGAGATCGGTGCAACGACCTCTACCTTTGGCTATGATGAGTCAATGGAACGCTACCTCCGTGCTACAGGCAGAGACGATGTGGCAGATGAAGCCAATAAAATCAAGACCCACCTCACTGCCGATCCGGAAGTTTATGCCAAACCGGAAAAGTATTTCGATCAGCTTATCGAGATCAACCTCTCGGAATTGGAGCCACATCTCAACGGACCTTTTACGCCTGACCGGGCAACACCCATTTCGAAGCTGGCTGAAGAAGCAGAGAAAAATGGCTGGCCGACCAAAATTGAAGTTGGCCTGATCGGTTCGTGTACCAACTCGTCTTACGAAGACATCTCACGCGCAGCTTCTCTGGCAGACCAAGCCGTAGCTAAAAACCTGAAAACCAAATCAGAATTCACCATAACGCCCGGCTCGGAGCAGGTGCGTTTTACCATTGAGCGGGACGGCTTCATTGATACATTCAATAAAATCGGTGCAAGTGTGTTTGCCAATGCCTGCGGACCCTGCATCGGCCAATGGGATCGACCCGGTGCGGAGAAAGGCGAAAAAAATACCATCGTCCACTCTTTTAACAGAAACTTCTCTAAACGAGCAGACGGCAATCCAAATACCCATGCTTTTGTCGGATCGCCGGAACTTGTTACAGCTCTTGCCATTGCAGGCGATTTGCGGTTTAATCCACTGAAAGACAAGCTGATCAATGAAAAGGGTGAGGAAGTTGCGCTTGACGCCCCCTCAGGTTTTGAATTGCCCCCAAGAGGCTTCGCTGTTGAAGATGCCGGTTACCAGGCTCCGGCAGAAGACGGCAGTACTGTGGAAATAGTAGTGAAACCTGATTCAGATCGATTGCAGCTTTTGGAACCTTTTGCCCCCTGGGATGGCAAGAATATGACCGGTCTTCGGCTGTTAATTAAAGCGAAAGGAAAGTGTACAACTGATCACATTTCTATGGCAGGACCATGGCTGCGCTATCGGGGACATTTGGACAATATATCCAATAACATGCTGATCGGTGCGGTAAACTATTTTAATGATGCTACCGATAAAGTTAAAAATCAGTTGACCGGTGAATATGACAGCGTGCCGAAGGTGCAGCGAAGTTACAAATCACAGGGCATAGGCAGCATTGTTGTCGGTGACCACAACTACGGAGAAGGCAGTTCACGTGAGCATGCCGCTATGGAACCAAGACATCTCGGTGTAAGGGCCGTGCTGGTGAAGTCCTTTGCCAGGATTCACGAGACCAACCTGAAAAAACAGGGTATGCTGGCACTCACCTTCGCAAATGAAGGAGATTACGAAAAAGTGCAGGAAGATGATCTGATCGACTTCACTGACCTGAAAGATTTTACCCCGGGCAAGCCGCTTACATTGGTTTTGCATCATGCAGATGGTACAAAAGACGAAATCAAGGTAAACCATACTTACAACGAAAATCAGATAGAGTGGTTCAAGGCGGGTTCAGCGTTGAATTTAATTAAGAGGCAGCAGTAAGAGCTGCGGCTAAAGAGTCTCCTGTACTCCACCATCAGCGTCTCCTGCAAGGGACTCTGAGGAGGAAGAAATTCATATCCGTGATAATATTCACCTTTATCCGTGGTCTGTCCCCCGACAGACCACATTTCCCCTTTCGTCATTCCTGGCG
>CAYZWN010000352.1:2147-2863 GCA_964482185.1 uncultured Roseivirgaceae bacterium | reverse complement strand
GTTCGGCAACCAGCCGATGATCGGCACCCTCGCCGCCGCCCTGCACTGACCGTCCTCGAGGCGTCGCCGCGCCGCCATTGCGCGGCGGCCGCCGGCAGAGGTAGCACTGACAGCGCCGAATGGCCGCCGGCACGATCTCGTCGTCGAGGCCCTCCATGGCAGCACAGCTGGACCGGCATTTTTTTTCTTGTTGACGGCCACCAGCGCCAGCGCGAATATTATCTCGGAGTCAGCTAATGGAGGAACGTCGATGTCACGAATCATAATGGCGTTGAGTGCGGTGACCATGCTCGGCGTCACTTGCGCTGTGGCGGCTGAACCGGTGCCGCTTACCGACCAGGAACTCGATGTGGTGACGGCAGGGGCCATCGTTGGCGCGCAGATTGCGTCCTATGCGACAACCGGGCCGAACAACAGCGCCCAGGCGCTCGGGGTGAGCGCGCGAACCGATAGCGGTCCGCTCTTCACCTCCGCCCAGGTCAGCGCCCCGCCAGCCTCGGCTGCCGCGAACGGCAATACCCTCGCCCAGGCGGCGGCTGGCCCTGCGGGCGATGTCGGCACCGCCAGCGCATTCCAGGTCGGCAACGTAACCGTCATCGACGGCCCCTTATTCGCATCGGCTATCGGCTTTTTCTCGGGAAGCCTCGAAGGCACCGGCAGTGGCGGGGCCGACAACGTCACCGAGACGATCATCATCGGCGGGACACCCGTGATCG
>CAYZWN010000352.1:0-2137 GCA_964482185.1 uncultured Roseivirgaceae bacterium | reverse complement strand
CGTGATCGACGAGGTGCTGATCGTCACCTTGCCCAACGGCAACGGGCTCACTGGCATGGCCATCAGCATGGCCGCAGCCCTCCACTGACCAACCCGCGGGCGGTCCGGGTGCCCCCCCGATCGCCCGCCACCGCTCGCCCGGCCTTGACCTCGCGCCGCGATGGTAGCCGGCCCTGGAGGCAGCGCCGAGGCGGCGATCGCCGGAAAGGTGAGCGTCGTCGATAGCGGCTTGTTCAAGACCGCCCTGGGCTTCTTCGCGGGGCAGACCACGACCACTGGCGATGGCGTGGCGAACGTCGGTGCATCGGGACTCACCGCGGGTGGCACCGAGGTGTTCAACAAGACGAACACCTTCTCCCTCGGCAACGAGACCTTCTTCGTCACCATGGCCGCCGTCCTCAACTGACGCGTGCCGCGACCCGGCTGGGCGACCGCGATGTCGCCCAGCCCAATTGACCGGTCAGAAAAGGCGACCGATCCAGACTCGATCACGTCAACCCAACCGCAACCAATACTTATGATTGCGCCTCTGTCCGGCTTACCAGCGCTACTAGTGATCTTCTCGAGCCCAGGCACTGCCAGCGCCAGCCTGCCCCGAATGGCTATCAGTCTTTTGCTCAATTGACTCCTTGGTTAATGGTCCTACGCTTCTGGGGGATCGGAAAAACCCAGGAGGATTGTCCATGTCTCGTTTGACGTCTGCGCTATGTGGAATGGCGCTGCTGACGGCCGGCAGCGCGGCACTGGCCGCCGAGCCACTGAAGCTTGCCGACCACGAGCTCGACAGCATTACCGCCGGCGTCGAGGTCGGCGCGATTGTCCTCGCCATCGTGGCCGTCGATGGCCAAGTTTTCCCCTTCGACGATGAACGCTTCGACACTGGCCCGCTCGGCCGAGAGATCGCCGTCGGCTCGCCCAACGGCGTCGCCGAGGCGCAGATCAGTGGCGAGGTGTCGGTCGTCGACAGTGGCTTGTTCAAGAGTGCCCTGGGCTTCTTCGGCGGGCAGACCCGAACCGAGGGCACTGGGCAGGCAGTGATCGGCGCGGGGACCGTGATCAACGGCGGGGTCCCGGTGATCGACAAGACGAGCAGCTTCAGCCTCGGCAACGAGACCTTTTTCGTCACCATGATTGCCGCCTTCAACTGACGGCGGCTGCGACACTGCCGGGCGGGCGCAAACCGCCCGTCCGGCAGAGCAGCACCGGGCGCACGCTCGAGACAAAGTACCTGCGGTTGTCTATTGCGCGAAGACTTCAGCATCGACAGTGGTGATTATCGCTGCAACAATCGATGAGTCTCATTAACCAAAAGACTCTACACCTTTTGCACCGTTGCTCCATGATCACTGGCGACACCACAACAAAGCCTCACGATGAAACTGGTGGAGGTAAGCCGATGTCTCGTTTAACGTCCACATTGTGTGGATTGGCGTTTCTCACGGCTGGCGGCACCGCACTGGCAGCCGAACCCCTCAAGCTCTCCGACCAGGCCCTCGATGCCGTGACCGCCGGCGCCTTGATCGGCGTCAGGCTCGACGTTCTGGCGCTCAGCGGGCCGAACCAGAGCGCCATCGCCGTGGCCAGGAGCGTCGGCTTCGAGAGCGGCCAGATCTTCGCTTTTGCCGATGCCGCTTCATCGGGTGACGGTTTCTTCGCCGCCGGTGCCCTCGGCAATGACAACCAGTTCGCGGGCGGCAGCGGCAACCCCAACGATGTCGGCACGGCCGAAGCCGCTGTCGGCGGCAACATCACAACCAACGACGGCCCCCTCTTCTCTTCGCTGATCGGCATTTTCCAGGCCGAGACCGCGACCACGGGCTCCGGGGTCGCCGAAGCCTCGGTCCAGCCGGTCATCCTCTCAGGCACCCCGGTGATCAACAAGACCCTTGTCGTGCCGTTCGGCAATACCGCCCTGATCGGCGTCCTGCTCGCCGCGACCGACTGAGCCACAGCGGGTCAGTGGACCGGTGGGGCGTGGGGAGGATCATCCTCCCCACCCTTTTCCCCATAACCATCGCTTATGACGATTCGTGTGCCTGCACATGAATAGCCGAGAACCGCGTCATCTACCGACTCATTGGCGCTCGGGTTGTGCCGCTAGACGCACCATACCCTGAGAAATGAGTCGCTATACGAC
>CAYZWN010000351.1:0-2885 GCA_964482185.1 uncultured Roseivirgaceae bacterium | reverse complement strand
CAGATGCCATGCTGCATCATCACTTCACTAAAATGCCATGGTACCAGCCTCCGTTCTGGGATAAAAACTTCGTTGCCGAACTCAACGATGCTGAGCGGCACTTTATAAAACGAATAGACCAAAAACTTACCGAGTTGAATAAGGGCAGCGTTTCTTCCAAAAACATGCCTGTTGCCCTGTATGCTGTAAATGCTTTCCAGTATGAGGATTTACCATACGAAAGCCACGAAAAAGCAGGCACGCACGGTTTTGTGATCGGCAGTAAACAATATGATCAGCCTGCACAAATCTATCTTGAAAATTTGAGTGAGGCCCTTCCTTCATATATCACCTCTGATATGATTCTCTATCAGATGTATCAGGTTTACGGATTGCTTGAAAACGACATGGAGGAAACATACCTGATAGATATTCTGAAATCCATGCTCGAAATCATCAATATCGAACTGTACAGCTCCTATGAAAAAACCCTCGATCCGGATATAGAAAAAACCATAGAAGAAAGCCTATTGCTTTACGCCATCCCATATGCAGTGATAACCGGAAACAAAACCAACCTGATTGGCAACCACAACCAGACCTATTTTGAAGAATTGGGGAAACTATTGGCCGCCGAAGGCACAGGCTCCAGAGTAATCAGTAATTCGAATTTCGACTTTGCCATTTTCAAACCTTCGGGGCATTATACAAAAAATGAAAAGATCGGAAAATACTACAAAGCCCTGACATGGCTTCAACAAATTGATCTCTGTCTGAACGATCCGGACGATTTCTCAAAGGCGATTCTCATCGCGTACATCATAAATAAAAGCGAGGACCTCAGGGGCCTTTTCAGGGAATATGAAGCATTGAAAACGTACTTTTCAAGCCAAAAACAGCAATTTACTTTCTGGGATTTCGCAGATATTTTAAAGGATATAAAAGGTGTTTACCTGTTTGAAGACCTTTTCTCCAAAGAAGCAAAAAACCAAATCAGGGAAAAACTCAACATCCGGGAGCAAGCTGATTGCCAAATCAGAGTCAGCCTGATGCCCGGGGAATTCCAAAACCTGTTCACTGATCTTTCATTAATAGTAAAAAATGATTCGAAACCATCAACATCTCAATTATTCAGTGCGCTTGGGTTTCAGGCTCCGGTTTCTGAGAATATGTCAGTTACCGACAAAACCGGAATTATGGAAAATCTGATGGATGTTGCCCGGCAGGAAGATGCAAGAAGTGTTGACTGGCTTTCAACATTACTGCCTGCCCTGTGCCAATCCGGCAGCCTGCCTCCGGCAATGCAATCTCCTGCCTGGAATATGAAACAGTTTAACACCGCAATGGCCTCCTGGGCGCTATTGAATGGCCGCGTGGATGTGACAATAAAGCCTCACACTTTTGCTGCGGATGAAAAAGCAGGCACGAGAACCCTGCCCGGTTACATTGAACCTGTTGTGCCATTCTGGAATGCAGCCTCCTTACTGCTCCAAAACACCGCTTCTTTTCTGAATGACCGGCATGCACTTTCAGGCAAATCCAAAAAATTAATTGCCGAAATGCTCAACCTGCTGGAATTCCTTAAAAATGTCAGCGAAAAGGAGTTGCAAGGCGAAGCGCTTACTTTTGAGGAAAACAAAAGAATACAAACCATTGGTGTGGAACTTGAGAAAAGCATCATAAGTCATATTTACGGGGGTTCTTCGATCCAAAACCATACGCTGGCCGGGAATATGTCATCGTTGTCCAATGTATATTTTAAATCCAAAGACAATCTGTTTGCCGGCATCGGCCCGGCCCGGGAAATGATTGTACCGGTCGAAGTATCCGGCTATATCTATCTGATGAGGGGCTTTATTTTTAATTATTACGAACTCAACCACATGCCGGGGTCTACAATCGGAAGGTCTGAATGGATTGCCATGCAAAAGGATCTGCAGCCATGGATAGACCGCCACTTTACGCTGGCGGTTGAGGACGGTGTTCTCGCGGCCAGTCGTTAAAAAGGGCAAATGATTTTTGATTGATCGGGGTTGGATGAGCAGCCCTAAAAAGCGGTAAAAAAAGCAATCTGCCTGCCGTTTGTAAAGATTCATCTGTGGGCGATTAGTTTGCAAATGGTTATTTTAACAAGCCGGTTCAAGACATCCGGCAGATATCATAAGCCTTGGATCAGAAAAAGTTGTGAAGCTAAGCCATCCTTCCCATTGAATGCAAAACAGACTTATCATATCCATCACTCGCCAGACGCGAGCGATTGTTGATTGATTTTAATTGCTGAACGGTTGAGCAATTCAAAACCTAATTATGTCAAACTTTTTACCTAAAACATTGGTTATGGATTCGTAATTGCAAACAGAGATTAGAATCATGATCCAAAACATCACATACAATTTAAAAGAAGTTAAAGAGGCAATAAAAGAGGAAGTGGGCAAACCACTTTCCCTCATCAGACGTATTCGAATGGGTGGAAACGGCTCCCAAAGATTTGTGATAGCCGAGGCCTTCAACAACCTCGAAATCCTGCTTGGCCCGGATCATGGCACCAGATTTTGCAATATCGAATTGCGTGATAAAGGCATCATCATGCACTTCCGGTCGAGGCTCGAAACGTATGCCTGGACAGTGCCATACAGGCTTCTCAGTGTTTTTAAGACAGATGATAGTTCATTTTCTATTTTCTCAGGAGCAGAATTTGTTCGACTGAAAGCCGCACATAATTCAAAATTAAACCACCAGTTCTTAAATAAAATGCTGGAGTTTAAATCAAGGAAACAGCCCGGATTGGAAGATATTTCACAAATATAACATTTAAAGATATGTTTAAAATCAGCCGAAATGAGATCGACAACCTTGACAAAATATACAGGGCAAATCTCATCAACAGCATTACAGGATACAAACCT
>CAYZWN010000350.1:0-2890 GCA_964482185.1 uncultured Roseivirgaceae bacterium | reverse complement strand
AGTATTAAATTACGCATAATAAATTAATTAGGGTTAAACATTTTTTTTGGGTGCTGATCTTAATAGTTCAAATTACGCTAAATCGGAGTTTAATTTTAACGCTTAAAAAATGGTGTTTAAAATTATTTTTTACCGTAATCCTCTTCCTGCTAAAATTCAGCATACGCATATTACTGATGTTTTGGGCAATAATCAATTAAATAATCGAAAATTGTTTACGGAAACGTTTGCGTAAACCCATATTTTATTGATTTCGCAAATTTTAATGATTAAAAATTTTCGTAGGACTGAAGCGGATTATAATAGTAGTTATTACCCTTAATGAGAAAGAATTGAAATAGAATACAGCATGAATAAACTAAAAATCCGTGAAAGATTGGAGCTTATAATAATGCCCTATTGTTAAATTAATTTATCTTTTTATACAGCGGTACGGTGCTGCAGGGTTCTCCGTACATCAGACTTGAAACAACGGGCTGAAGGTGCAACATTATTTCGACATATGCGGAGGTTGGAATTTCATTTTCTCCACATCCTTTGATTACTACTTTCTTGTCCCGGTAATCTTCAGGGTTGAGTTTTTCGATGGCCCTGGAATATAGCGTACTTTCCAATGTATTGAGATCGCCAAAGACAATTGTACTGGCGTAAGGAGCTAATTTCGCGGCCAGAAGCATGTATGCCCATTTGGGGACAATGGCATCTGCCGAACAGAAAATGGCCACATTTTTTCCTCTATAGCTTTCCCAATTATGCTCCCGGATAAACGCCCGGAAGTCTTTTTCTTTAAGAATCATTTCCTGGAACAGATTGTCCTTCAGATCATATGCAACTCTTTCACCCTGATCAATAAGCATCCCGAGATCAATTGTGATGAGCGGGCTTTGCGCTACACGGTTTACAATTTCTTCCATCGATTTCACTTTTGTAAATCAAACCAAATTTTTGAGCGAAGGTTTTTTTGCGATGAAATCTTTGAGATAAAAGGGCTCAAAGTATGCCAGATCTTCAAACCTGTTCTCCTCATACTTTTTCCATGCCAGGCCGCCGATGTGTTCGGCGGACGGAAGAAAACTATCCACAAAAATGGCGTTGGAATGACCCGAAAGGATTGGTTGGCATTTTGTTGCCCCCGGCCCGAAAAAGACCACTTTATGATCCTTCAAAATGTCGGAAAAAGAAGATTCATCAATTACCCTGGCTTCAGTTTCTATGACCATTTTGCCATCCTGGCCCATAACCAGGCAATAAACTTCCATCCGCCTTGCATCGAGCATGGGGCAAAGCAGATGGTCTGTACTAAAAAACTTAATTATCCCAAATGCCATCGCTTCAAGCGTATTTACTGCGAGCAGTTGGGCATCCATGCCAAAGCAGAGCCCTTTGGCCGTGGAGGTGCCTATCCTGAGACCGGTGTAGGAACCCGGGCCCATGGAAACTGCGATTGCGGCAATTTGATTCATTTCCACGTTGCTGATTTCACAAAGGTATTTGATGGACGGAACAAGGGATTCTGAATGTGAATTTTGAAGATGGGAGTTCTGCGAGGCAATTAATAAGCCATCCTTATGAAGCGCCACCGATGATAGCCGGGTACTCGTTTCAATGCTTAAAATTATGGCCATTGGCAAATATAGTTCAAATCGGATGATGGCAACGAAAATACAAAGAACATAGTAGTCGAGATAAAAGAGTCCGAAACAAAAGAGGCAACCTTAGTTGCCCCTTGTGAATAAAACAGGTCTTTTATTTAGTCGTAGCCAGTACCTCCCCGTACTTATTCTGATCCTGAAGCAGGTCAATAGCTGCCTGCAACTGCTCATCATTTTCAAGTGAAGCTTCAAAATTGCCTTCCAGGAAATAGTAATGTTCTACTATTCTCTCTTTCAAAAATATTTTTATCTCATCAGCAAACTCCCGAAGATCGCGCTCTTTGTTGTGCGCCACCTGCTTTTCAAGATCAGCAATTTCATCACTGATACTGCTGTAGTATTTTTCGGTCTTCGCGTAATTCTTTAGTGTTTCGATGGTTTTTTCGACTTTTGTCGTGTAATCGTAATCTTTATCCGAGAGCCATTCTATAAATTCTTCGTACTCGGCATCACTAATTGTGAAATCCCTGGCTGGCGCGATCTCATTATTATTGTGATGATAGACGATCGCATAGTCGAACAGGAGTCCTTTTGACACGAGGCTAATTGTAATTGGAGCAGGCATCGTGGGCTTCACAACGAGATCAGGATCAACACCGCCGCCATCATAAACCAGCCTGCCGTTTTTCGTATTAAATTCATTTTTAAGAGAATCCGCAATATATCCAAGGCTTCCATCCTGTTGTCTGTCGCTGTAATTGATAGCCTGAATACACCTGCCACTGGGTATGTAGTATTTTGCAGTAGTAATTTTCAATTGAGAATTGTAAGTGAGAGGTCTTGTGGCCTGCACCAATCCTTTACCAAAGGTTTTTTCTCCCACCAATACACCCCGATCATAATCCTGTATGACGCCACTCACGATTTCTGCGGCAGAGGCACTTCTGGAACTAATAAGCACTGCTATTGGAATCTCCGTATCAGCAGGACTGTTAAGCGCTTTATACGCTTTATTCCAGTCTGTAACTTTTCCCTTTGTGCTGACAACCTCAAGTCCCTGATTTATAAATACGTTCGATACATTTACCGCTTCATTCAATAATCCACCGGGATTATCGCGCAGGTCCAGTACGATTTTTCTGGCCCCATCCTTTTTAAGTTTTTCGAGGGCCTTTTTTACTTCTTTGCCGGCTCCGGTGGTGAAATCGGAAAGTTTGATATATCCCACGCCATCTGCAACAAGCCCTGAATAGGGAACATTGTCTATGGTAATTTTTTCGCGAAGCAGTTCAATATCC
>CAYZWN010000349.1:0-2941 GCA_964482185.1 uncultured Roseivirgaceae bacterium | reverse complement strand
CCGAAACGGATCCTGAAGCGCTGCCGACAGTTACATTTACACCAGTAGCGGTGTAGGTGGCTGTAAGACCTTCTGCCACTGAAACGGTGAATGTTACTGTACCATCTGCTCCATTATTAACGGAAGTTATGGTAGATGGTGCCGTAACTGTTGGCGCCGGACTCGGCTCATCATCGTCATTACATGAATACAGGAAAAAAAGTGATCCTGTAAGTAAAAGAAGTAAGTAATTTGAGAATTTTTTCATCATTAGTTAAGTATTAAAATTTAAGAATTAATTTCTGCTGCAAAGGTGGGCACAGCATGTTAATTGAACGTCCCGTAACGATTACATTTATGTTAAGCAGTCAGGGACTTAGATTATCAAAAAGTTAAGATGCAATCTTACTATTATGTATATGTTAACAAATTGATTTTTAACTTATTGATAGTCAGGATAACCACTCACGAGGGACGAATAAAACTGTAATCAGGTAATATTCGGATATTAATATGCTAACATATAACTCCCGGAGAAAAAGACATCTTTTCTATCAATTGGTGAGATATTATGTTGATGGCCAATCAATGACTTTTTAGTAAGATAACATCTGAAAATATTCAGGAACATACATCCATAATTAACGTGCTTCCATGGCTTTCGCTGCACGAATAAATGGCTATCTATTTGGAGATGGGTACCTTGTGCAGAATAGCCTCAATGATGTCATGGGGTTTTACACCATCTGCTTCTGCTTCATAATTGAGAATTATCCGATGATTCATGACATCGTGTGCAATTTCCTTAATATCTTCAGGCAGCACATATTCGCGATCGTCAAAGTAGGCAACCGCCTTGGCGGCGAGATTTAGGTTGATGCTGGCTCTGGGTGAGGCTCCATACATAATGTAAGTGCCTTCATCAGATAGTTTGTAGTCTTGTGGGAAGCGGCTGGCAAAAACCAACTCAATAATATATTTCTCAAGCGACTCCGAAATTTTCACAGCATTGATTTCATCCCTGATCTTAAAAATGTCTTCTTTTGTCAGGATTGTGGAAAGCCTGGCATCGAATTTCATATTCGACATTCTCCTCATGATTTCCAGTTCCTCATGCTTTTGCGGATAATCCACAAATACCTTCATCATAAAGCGGTCAACCTGCGCTTCGGGCAGCGGATAGGTTCCCTCCTGTTCTACCGGGTTCTGAGTCGCCATTACAAGAAAGGGCTTATCAAGTTTAAATGTTGTCTCACCTATTGTTACCTGTCTTTCCTGCATGGCTTCCAGTAAAGCAGACTGGACTTTTGCCGGCGAGCGGTTTACTTCATCGGCGAGAATCATATTGGCAAAAATAGGTCCTTTTTTTACTTCAAACTCAGATTTTTGCTGGTTGTAAATCATGGTGCCAATAAGATCGGCGGGCAGCAGATCTGGCGTAAATTGCAATCTTTGAAAATCAAGGTGCAGTACATTGGCAAGGGTATTCACAGTGAGTGTTTTTGCGAGCCCGGGCACACCTTCGAGCAGAATATGCCCCTGAGTGAACAGTCCGATCAGCAATCTGTTGATCATGTACTCCTGGCCTACAACCACTTTTCCTACTTCTGCGATGACGCTTTTTACCTTTTGCTGGTGCTCTTTTTTCAGATCAATATTTCCCTGCTCCATGAAATTTCAAATACTTGGTTATCCTTTAAATTCGGGCTACAAATTAAATAAAATATGATGTAAAAAGACCAGAAAAGAAAAATTGATTTGCCTGTTAGAAATCGGAATCAGTTAAGCGGTAAAAATACCCCAAATGAAATGTCAGGGAAAAATGAACCTTTTGTAATAATACCACCTGCGTGTAGATTTATGATGTACCTGGTGCCGATGGTTTTATTATAAATAATCTCCGGCCCATAGCCCGGTTGAATTTTATGCTCCGGCTCGGCATCGAACCACAGCAAATGATGATAGCGGCAGCCAAGTCCTAATCCTGTTTTCCCAAGGAAAATTCCCCCACCGGCATTAGCGGAATTTACGACAAGAGATGTTTGGACAGCCAGCGCGAGATAAAATCTGTTTACTTCATGGGTTTCCAAAATATAGTTCAACTCCAAACCCACCAGATAAATCACCCCAACCTTGGCTCCGAAATAAAAATCATGACTGACAGTTTTGGCCTCTTTGTCAGATGCCTTCTTTGAACCGATTTCATCAGGAGTATGAGCTGAAGCTTGCTCAAGGCCTTTGTAAACCAGTAAAAAGCTGATCAAAACGATGAGCGTCAAATATGATCTCCTTGATTGAAGCATACTTTATTGTTGGTGAAAATCCGGCTTTATAAAGTTAATAAAACACGGCTATTTGCGGAACAAATGGTTAAAAGAATATTTTGACGGGTCAGGTTTTGTGAGAGACCCATTTCTGAATGTAAAAAGCCGCCCTGGAATTAAACACCGGGACGGCCTAACAGTATATATTATACTTATTGACTTAAATCTTTATTCCGTGGCAAATGCACTGTCTTCAATACCGGCATTGACTTCGATCTCCTGAGCCTTTGCGATCATTTTCATCGGACCCATCGGCAATGCGATCTGATACGGAAATTTTACACCTCCAACTTCCTTGTATTCAGAAAAGTCTGTATCCTGCACCATCTGCCCTTGCGGACCTTGCATGGTTTCACTTGCTCTGACCTTCAATCCTGTCTGAACATCATAATAGTAAGTCGATTTGCCTCCTGACGGCTTGGTAATCTCCAATGCATAGGCATTGTTTCCATCTATCGATTCAACTCCTGCCAAATTTACCTCCAGGCCCATGTCCTTGATAGCAAGTTCGCTGATCGTCGCTGCTTCAAAAAGCATGTCTTGCTTTCGCGCATCGTCAATCGGGATTGCCTGGCCCATTTGTTTCATGGAAGCATTTTCACCATCAAAAATGGAAGTCATCACAGCCATTCCTCCGG
>CAYZWN010000348.1:0-2988 GCA_964482185.1 uncultured Roseivirgaceae bacterium | reverse complement strand
TTACGTATGCTGCCGGTAAATTAGGAAACGAACCAGTGCGCAGCCAGGGGCATATCCATAAAAAATCGGGCTATGCCAACGGCTGGTCAACCCCGGAGGTGTATGAAATATGGTCCGGGGAGGCCATCATTTACATGCAGGAAACGGCGAGAGGTAATCCAGGCAGATGTTTTGCCGTTCGTGCTACACCGGGCGAGGTGGTGATTGTCCCTCCTTTTTGGGCTCATGCCACCATCAGCGCCAATCCCAGCGAGCCTTTAACATTTGGAGCCTGGTGTGATCGCGATTATGGATTTGAATATAATCAGGTACGCGCGCATGGAGGTTTGGCATTTTTTCCATTATTTGATAAGGCAGGAAACATTAGCTGGATCAAAAATCCGAAGTATCGCAATCAGCAGCTAATTGAGAAATCTCCCGGGCCATACAATGAATTTGAATTTCAATCAGGCATCCCGATTTACAGCCATTTCGAAATGAATCACGACAAATTTCAGTTTGTGCCAAGACCTGATTTATACGCTGAAAAGTGGCATAATTTTATTCCTTAAGTTCAGGGATTTGAGATCTCTATGGATCTGGAGTGTTGTTTCATGATTGACTGTAATCCGGATAATTCATCGCACAAAGACATCTCATCACGGCTGGCTAAGTCAAGGCGAGGCAGGAACCAAAATCCAGATGAATTTTGCGGGATTAAAATTACGAAATCAAAATCTCTGCTTGTTGGTTTCTTAAAGGTTGCGCAAATATAAATGCTTGAGTTTTGGCGAAATTTATTAAAAATCTGTAATACAACTGTTTATAACTTAAAGCGCTTTACGATTTTGCTGGTGACTTTTTGATAATAAATGAAAACCGAAAAGAACCCAGCTAAGACGAGGTTTTTGAAAATGAATTCACGCCAAACGAATTATTACTTTACTTAAAATTACCATATTGTCTATTTTGTAATCTTAAAAGCAGTTAATTTTAAATATTATATTTAGATGCCAAAATTGAGTAACTATTCACCTAAACCCATGAATTTCAACAGTTTTCGATTGCAAAGAAATAATCTGTCAAATTAATTATGAATCAGTTTTATATGCATTATTGCGTAATCATCAACAGGATAGTAGTGGCGTGTGCTTTGATTGCAATCACTGCATGTCCGGGATGCAACCTGAAACAGGAGCAACCACCAAATATCATCCTTTTCCTGGTTGATGATATGGGTTGGCAAGATACTTCGGTTCCTTTCTGGGAAAAGGTGACAGAATTCAATAAACGTTATCATACACCAGCAATGGAGCGAATGGCAGCCCAGGGAATGATGTTCACGCAGGCCTACGCGACTTCTGTTTGCTCACCCACCCGGGTAAGCCTGATGAGTGGGATGAATGCAGCCCGCCACAGGGTCACCAACTGGACACTGCGTCGGAATGCATCGGTAGATGCTCAACACAGGATACTTGACTATCCAGACTGGAATGTAAACGGTATTCAGCCTGTTGATACCATCGAGCTTTCGGCATATGCAACCATGCTACCTCAAATCCTCAGAGATAACGGCTATTTTACCATTCATTGTGGCAAAGCGCATTTCGGAGCGATGAATACCCTGGCTGCTAATCCTGAAAACTGCGGTTTTGACATCAATATTGCCGGTCATGCAGCCGGAGGATTGGGTAGCTACCTTGGAACAGAAAACTTTGGTAATCAGGAAAAGGGCGGACACACTTTGCCATGGGGCGTACCGTATTTGGAACAGTATCACGGTGATTCCATTTTTTTAACAGAGGCACTAACTATTGAGGCAATAAAGGCATTGGATAAGGCATTAGGCACCAATCAGCCTTTTTACCTTTACATGTCTCATTACGCCGTTCATATTCCAATGAATGCTGACGAGCGCTTCTTTCAAAAATATTTGGATGAAGGCCTGCCCGAAACTGAAGCAAAATATGCTTCTATGATTGAAGCGATGGACAAAAGCCTGATGGATTTAATGGATTACCTCGATGAAAAAGGGATAGCAGGCAATACTATTCTATTATTTATGTCTGATAATGGGGGATTGAGTGCATCGCAGAGAGCGGGAATACCTCATACCCATAATAGCCCACTGAATAGCGGAAAAGGCTCAGCATACGAAGGTGGCATTCGCGTACCTATGATTGTAAAATGGCCGGAAAATGTTGCTCCTGGTTTAAAAAGCAATGAGATGGTAATCATAGAAGATTTCTTCCCGACCATCCTGGAAATGGCGCAAATAACAAGCTACCAAACTGTACAAACTGTTGATGGGAAAAGCTTTGTTCCGATTCTGCTTAACCCCGAAAAAGAGACAGAAACCCGCGATCTGTTCTGGCATTTCCCTAACAACTGGGGACCAACCGGCCCGGGAATTGGGGCTACCAGCACCATTCGCAGTGGTGAATGGAAGTTGATTTATTACTACCGTGATCAACACTTCGAACTTTTCAATATCCCGGAGGATATTGGTGAGCAAAATAACCTGGCCGATAAATTCCCTGAAAAAGTGGACAAACTGGCCAGGAAACTGGGAACATATCTTAGAAGCGTGAATGCCCAGCAGCCTGTATTTAAGTCAACAGGGCAGCCGGTGCCGTGGCCCGATGAAGTGAAATGATTTCGCATCTTTTTTAGACAGTGGGTCAGATTTGCTATTTTTGGTATGTTATGGCAAACCTACAGGTAACGCAAAGCAAAATATTATGATGAACAAGCTATTTTTAGTGCTTGTTGGAATTATACTGGGCGGGGGTATTTCTGCCCAACCCGACAAAAATCCTTTGTTTTTTAAAGACCGGCTGCAGCCTGTATCCGAAGAAAACATCTTTAAAACGGAAGATTACTTTAACTGGTGCTCTTCCATAATAAAGGGTGACGATGGTAAATACCACCTGTTTTATTCCCGCTGGCCCAAAAAATATACTTTCCTGGGCTGGCTGACGCACTCTGAAGTGGCACACGCAGTAGCCG
>CAYZWN010000347.1:231-2995 GCA_964482185.1 uncultured Roseivirgaceae bacterium | reverse complement strand
GTCGTACTCGTCGAACGTCACCCCGGCCCAGTTCTCGAGATTCAGCCGCAGGCTCATCCACAGCAGCCGGAAGACATGGTAGACGCGCAGCCCATCGGCCAGGTAGTTGGTCGACACGTAGCGGTCGCAGCCGCGGATCGTCTGCGCATAAAACGAATCCCACAGCCGCGCCGTCATTGCGTTGGCGCTGTCGACCGAGTCGGTGGGCGGCGCGCTCTCGAGCAGTGCGGACAGCAATGGGAACGCGTCCCTGAATTTCGCACCCAGGTCGGCCAGCACCACGTCCGGCGCCAGCTTCTCGCGGAAGAACGCGGTCACCGGCTCCAGCGCGAGGATCGCGGGATCGCCTGGCGCGAGGAAATCAGTCGACGCGGCGAAGGTATTCGCCGTCACCAGCTTGGTCGGGTACAGGCCCGGGCCGAACAGCTTGAACAGCATCGAATCGCGCGTGGTCCGGCGCAGGTCGCGGACCAGCCGGCTGGCGATGCGGTGCATGAGCACTCGCTCGGCGCGGCGGGTGCTGACGAAGCGAAACATTTCCTGGGTGATGGCCATCTGTGGCTCCTCGCAGGCGTCGAATGTTCAGGGGAATCGGCGTTTGGCCGGCGCGGGGTCGCCGACGCGCCAGCCGGTCAGGCTGGTCTTTCGCGTCTTATAGAGTTTTGCGAACTCGGTCTGCGCTTCCGGATACTGCGCTTCCAGCAGATCGGACAGTTGCTGGTAATCGTCCTCGACCTGCCGCTGCAGCTCCCCGATCTCGCGCGCGGCATCCGTCTCCGTCTTTCCGTCCGACGCTTCGGCCGCTTCGTACGACAGTTGCGAGTAGACCAGCTCGTACATCCACAGCTTCTGTTCCAGCAGCGTCAGACGTCCGTCGAACGTGGTCAGCATCAGCCCGAGCTCGTGGCGTGCGTTGACGCCGGCCTGCCCGAACAGCGCGTTGAGCCGGCCGGCGATCTGTTCTGGCGTCGGCTCGGCTGCGCTCTCCGGATCTGCCGGCGATACCGCAGGCAGCTGCGACAGGTAATCGTCGACCAGGATCACGCTGTCGCTGACCGCGCCGTAACTCGCCTTGGCCCTGAGCAAAGGGACGAAATGATTGAAGAAGATGACAACCATGACCCGCATCTGGTCGAGGCGGCGCTCGCGCTCGAAATTGTTCAGTACCTCGACGCTGCTGCGTGGCGCTAGCTTCAGCGTCTCGGCATAGCGATCGGCGTCGTACGCTTCCGGGAACGGCAGTAGACTGGCGTTCTCCGGAATCGCGAAATAGGGCGCTGCGAAGGTGTCGTATAAATACGTCGTCTGCGAATCGGACAGCTTGCGCACGCCGTGGTAGAAATCGCCTTCATGAACATAACGTGCATCCACGCCGCTCTGGGCACCTATCGCGGCCAAGCCTCGGAACTCTCCTGGCTCGATCGACGGCTCGCGCACCAACTTCGTCGTCAGATAGCCCTTGTAGAGTTCGCCCAGTTTGAGTGCGCGAATCGAATCGAAGGTTTTCCCTTGCTCGATCAGCAATGCCCCGGTGACGCTGAGCCATTCGTACCAGAGCAGCGCCTCGAACCCGCGTACGACCACGGGGCGGACCACGTCCACGAGCGCCAGCGCATCGTCCAGCGGCGCGACGGCATCGAAGACGCCGCGCGCGATTTCCTGTGCGAGGACATTGGTGGTGAAATCCGCCTCATCCAGGTGGTACAGCAGAAGCTTCGTATAGCTGTGCCCGTTCATTGCTGCGATACGCTGTTCGCGCAGTCGTGAAAGCATGCTGCCGACTATCGTCGAACTCAGGAACGGCGCTTCGGTGAGGGCGCCGCTCGATCCGCTGGTCTGCTTCGTTGCCTCCTGCAAAAGCTTGGCCAGTTCCTGACCCGAGGACTCGCCGAGCCTGGATTTAATCGTGTGCCCCGCTGCACCGCCCAGGAAGTCTCGGAGTGGTTTGCTCGCGAGCTTAGCAGTGCGTCCTGCCAGTGCGTTTCGATAAGCGCCAAGAATCGCATCGGTTCTCGAGCCGCTGCCAAGGTCGGCGAGATCCAGACTTGCCAGTTCGGTGGCCGTTTCCGCAGTCCGGACCGCGGCCGCGGAGACGCGCACTTCCTCCAGCAGCTGTTCAACGGGTAGCGGTTGGTATGGGTTCGACAGGTCGTTGAGAGATCGGGTCGCCTGGCCGAGGCGTTCCCTCGCTCGCAGGAGATCGGTTTCAAGCGTGTCCAGACTGTTGATTAGTTGCTCGCGGCTACTTGCCAGACGGCGCACGGAGCTTGCGCTGACTCGGCTGGATTGCGCAATGAGACGCGAGCTGACGAAGACCAGCGCCGCACTTGCCAGAACGGGAGCACCGAGCGCCACAAACAGCTCGACACCAAGAATGATCGCCGTTTCGACGAACACCTCGCCGATACCAGGCCCCTCCCGATCCTCCAAGCGCCGCAGCCTTCGCTCGACGTCGTGCAAACGGACATCCTGCATGTTCTGGCTCGCCAGGAGCGCGCATTCGCCGACGAAGTCGTAATAGATATCCTCTGCCGCTGCCACGCGATTAAGCGCGAGGTCGATCGCACTGCGCAGCAGCGGGATCTGCCGGTCCGCATCAGCCTGGTCGATACCGGCCAGCACCGCCTGCAGCGACAGGTGACCGTATTGCTCGATGTCTTCGACGCGCATCCTGAACCTCGCATGGGCGATGCCGTGGGCCTCAGGGCCGGTCAGAAGCTGTTCACGCTGCGGACCGTGCCAGCCCGGCTGCCAAGATTGGAAA
>CAYZWN010000347.1:0-221 GCA_964482185.1 uncultured Roseivirgaceae bacterium | reverse complement strand
ACGCTGGCATCGACATTGCGCCCAAGGGTAGGAAACCCAACTGCCCGAATCGAAGTATCGGCTTCCCCTGCCAGGGCGTCAAGGCCATCCGCGGGGACGTGACAGCGACCAGATGGACGTCACCATCGACACCTACCAGCTCGGCAGCTGGGGGCAGATCATCCTCCTCGAGGTCCGGCCATGAAGGCGGTCTCCACAGCCCTCGCGGCGCATCTCGCTGG
>CAYZWN010000346.1:1441-3009 GCA_964482185.1 uncultured Roseivirgaceae bacterium | reverse complement strand
AGATATGCGAAACCTGAGTAAAATTATCATGAACGCTTATTCAGCATACGCCAATATTCCTTTCGATTTTTGTTTCTCCTCAGGTACTCTAATTAATGATAAAACACCTTGTCTCTATGACATTTAGCTACAAAGACCCAAACGAATGCCCAAAGATCGCTAAGAATATTAAAGTCTAATTGTCAGCGCTTTGTGACCTTGACTGGCGCACTTTTCGGTTAGATTAATTGCCTGTATAACAATTCCTCGCTATACCTGAGTAATCAATTTATTAATTAATGCGCGTTTCGATTTATCTTTATATTATGAAGCGCTGGATTGTATGCATTCTATGTGTGTGTTGTTCCTGTTTTGGCATTTGTCAGATTGAAGAAAAGCCAGCATCGACCTTTATAGTTGGTCTGAACGCGCAATATGGATTCATCATACCTCATTCAGAGGAATTGAAAGCCATTTCCGGGGTAAACCCATGGGGACTGTCTGCAGATGTCAGTAAGCTGTTCAATTCAGACAAATCATGGGATAACTGTAATTGCTATTCCAAGATCGGGCTCTCATTCAACTACTACAATTATGGCAATCCGGAGCAACTTGGTAATTCCTACAATCTCATTCTGTTTGCAGAGCCATATTTAGGTTTCCGGAAAAAGATGCATACTACCCTGCGCGCAGGCATGGGCATCACCTACCTGAACCAGGTTTACGATGAAGTGACCAATCCTGAGAATTTGTTTTACAGTTCGCCGCTGAGCTTTATACTGGCATTGCAATTTAAATTCAATTACCGCATCGATCCACACTATGCGGTCAACTTATCCCTGAACTACAATCACATTTCCAATGCCGCCATCTCAAAGCCCAATAAGGGAATGAATTTTCCGACCCTTGGCCTTGGACTGGAATATACCATAAGGCCGGTTGCACTGGAGAAAAAACGTGTCTCGATTGATTATGACAGAGATAAACTGATCAGATATGCACGCTTGTTCTGGAACCTGCGCACTGTTGAGGAAACCGATGACCACGATGAAGCAAAGGAGATTATGATTGGCCTCGAAGCCGGACTGATGAAGCGGATTAGCAGGATAAACGGGCTTATGGGTGGCGGCGAAATTTCTTACGATGGTACAATCAAACAACAGATCAACCGCAATGACCTTGATTACTCACCTTATCTGGCGTCGTTACACCTTGGACATTTTTTTGTATTTGGAAAATTCACTTTTACCCAGCAGTTTGCATGGTATGCCTATAAATCATATCCTTTTAACGACAAAGCTTTTTTCCAGCGTTACGCACTTCTGTGGCAATTTGGAAAAATCATTAATTGTGGTTTCTCGCTCAAATCCCATGGGCATGTGGCCGAGTATATGGATGTCAGGATGGGCGTGATGTTTTGAAAATTCATAATGGTGTCGTGTCAACAGCAATCGATGCGTATTCAAACGATATTAAATGTGGCCGGAGAAAACTCTTCTCACGGTTCTAAATCCATAAAACGAAGCATCAACGTCGCGCCTTTGCGCCTTCGCGGTTTATTTTAAACCACATCTCATTTTACAATCAAA
>CAYZWN010000346.1:0-1341 GCA_964482185.1 uncultured Roseivirgaceae bacterium | reverse complement strand
CGACGCAGAGATTTTAATAATATGAATTCTGTGCTTTACGTCCCCGCGCCTTTGCGCCTTCGCGGTTTATTTTAAACCACATCTCATTTTACAATCAAATATAATTCAGCGCTATTTCAGTTGATAAAGTGTGGAGTATAATTACAAAACCGCTGAGACGGAGCGACGCAGAGATTTTAATAATATGAATTCTGTGCTTTACGTCCCCGCGCCTTTGCTTGAAAACATCCATTGAAAAACATTCGTCATTTAAACGTCGACAAGACACCTGGCCCAAAATGAAAATTGCAATGCCGCTATCGGGCTTTGTTTTCACTTATCCTAACGCCGAAACTCATCTCATGAAAAACCCGGAAAAACTCATTTCACATCCTTACTTTCCCAGTCTTTTGGCTTAACGAGAAATGCCTGCAATCTCTTTTTCAAGCCGGACATATCTGTTTCGTATTCCGGGGAATTGCCTTTTTTCTCCGGGAAGGTTTCCATATGCAATGTTGTGGTCGGGAAAGCAAAATTAACTCCGAGGTTTTCGGCCAGCCGTATGATCTCAATCAATACCTCATGCCGGCAGCGCAGTTCCTCGCTCCAGGTGGGCACACTGAAAAATATGTAAAACATCACCTTCAGCGATGAGTCGCCCATGTCATTGAGATAGATATGAAAATTATCTTTCCAGGTGAGCGGATGGTTCATGACAATTTCGCGAAGGCCATCCACGAATACATTGATCACTTCCGTAGGTGTGTCGTAGGTGATGGATATGTGCGTGTAAAACCGTCTGTGTTTCCTGAGCCCATGGTTATCTACCATGCGATCAGCAATCATGCCGTTGGGCACATAGGTCACGGAATTTCTGAAAGTCCGAATCCTTGTTGCCCGGAATCCGACCTCCTCTACCGTGCCGTCAATGTCTCCGGAAGTAATCCAGTCGCCGATCTGGAAGGGTTTATCGAGGAAGATCATTAACGAACCAAAAAAGTTTTTGAGCGTATCCTGGGCAGCAAGTGCAAAAGCCAGGCCGCCGATAGAAAGCCCGGTTAGCAGTGGTATGATGTTGATGTTTAAATTCATCAAAATCGCCAAAACGCCAACAATGATGACGAAAATCTTTAGTGCTTTGCGCACCATAGGCACGAGCTGGTCATCGAGTGTTCTTTCTGTTTTTTCTGCCAGTTTCATCATATACATCGAAATGATGTCAACCAGCCTATAGGCGAACAAAACAAAAAATACTGGCCACAATGCCCGGAGCCCTATCAGCATATAACTACTGATTTTGATTGGAAGCTGTATGAGCGGAACCAGCAAAATCAGAATTGGAAATATTATCAGGATGCTCAA
>CAYZWN010000345.1:0-3109 GCA_964482185.1 uncultured Roseivirgaceae bacterium | reverse complement strand
AACTAAACTTGGATTTGTGATCGCTGATGTGTCAGGCAAAGGAATCTCTGCTGCCTTTATAATGGCTGAGGTCAAAGGAATATTTGAATCACTTTCGAAGACCATTGAGAGACCCAAAGAAATACTCATCAAAGCAAATGAAATTTTGAAGGAAGCTTTGGATAATAAAACTTTTGTCAGCGCTGCATACGGATATTTTGATCTGCCGAATAAGAAACTTGTCTTTTCACGTGCAGGGCACTGTCCATTGTTTTTGCTGAGAGGTGGTGATTCAAAACAAATCAAACCTTCAGGATTAGGATTAGGCTTAAGCGATATAGAATATTTTGAAAAGACTCTCGAAGAATATTCAATTGATCTTAAAGAAAATGATACTATCGTTCTCTACACAGATGGAGTAACTGAAGCAAAGAATGAGAAGCTGGAGGATTTTGGTGATAAGCATTTTATCAATGTGCTTCAATCCAATTTAAATCTCAGCGCAGATGAATTATCAAATAAAATTATAAAAGAAATAACAGTTTTTTCCAGCGGTCACGAACAGTATGATGATATAACTTTAGTTATTTTTAAGTGGCAACAATAATTAAATTTTAATGGAGTTTTAAGGATGGCAGAATTCAGCACGTCAATTAAAGAAATGGGGGAGATCAGCGTAATCAATCTTAAAGGTTTCCTGGATGCTCACACAGCACCGGCGCTCGAGAATAATTTTACGCAGCTGATAAATGATAAAAAGTATAAAATAGTGGTGAACTTTCAGGACTTAGCTTATATCAGCAGCGCCGGACTGGGTGTGTTTATGGCTTATATAGAAAACATCAGGGACAACAAGGGTGATATTAAGCTTACTAATATGAGCGATAAAGTATTTAACATTTTTGATTTGCTTGGTTTTCCACTTCTTTATGAAATCTATAAAAATGAAGACGAAGCACTAAAGAAATTCAGCGGGAGTTGAGCTTGTCAGTCCGAAACAAAAATAACATCAGTGAATTAAGAGTTAAGAGTAAAACAGAAAACCTTTCCAGGATAAGGGATTTTGTAAGCCTTAATGCACACGAAGCCGGAATCCCTGATGCTGTTGTAGAAAACATTATGTTAGCAGTTGATGAAGCCTGCACAAACATTATTAAGCATGCATACAATTTATCCCCGGAAGGTGAAATAATAATTAAAATAGATTACGATGAAGAAAAGTTTATGGTTACTATTATCGATTACGGAAAATCATTTGAACCTGACAGAGTTCCTCTTCCCGATCTTCAAAAATATTACCGCGAGCACAGAGTTGGTGGTCTTGGAATGTACCTGATGAAATCATTAATGGATGATGTTGAATACCGCTCAGTTCCCGGCAAGTATAACCAGGTGCTTCTCTCAAAAAATATACGGAGCGGTTAACGAAATGCTGGAGGCTAAAAATCTTAAGGTAAAAAGAAATTTAACTGCTCTTATCGATTTCAGCAGGATAATTAACTCAAGCATTGATCTTGATTTCATTCTGAATAATGTTTTGCTGACCTGCCTTGGAAAATTTTTAGCAACACGCGGACTAATCGCTTTAAAAGAAAAAAATAAAATTGTTCTAAAGAGTTCTAAAGGGATTACCCAAGAATTACTTCAGGAATTTCCCGAACTTGAAGCATCACCCAATTGCATTGATGACCCGAAATTAAATTCATTTATGCACATTGCTAATCTGAAAGTTGTAGAAAAAATCAGCTCCTCTGACGATTGCATCGGATTGGTTTGCCTTGGTGAAAAACTTAACAAGTCTGAATACACTGAGGACGATGTTGAGTTCCTCGGTGCAATTTTGAATATCTCTGCAACTGCTGTTCAGAACTCGATGGTGATTAATGAATTGAGGAAAGTTAACCGGCAGCTTGATTCAAGAGTGCAGAGATTAAGTTCACTTTTTGAGCTGAGCAAGGAATTCGGTTCGTTTGCTGAATCATACCGGGTAGTTAAACTTCTTGTATTCTCAATACTTGGTCAATTCCTCGTTCAGAAGTATGCAATTATTCTTTTTGAAAATGATGTGCCCGATATTCTTGATTCAAAATTTGATAATGAAAAATTGCTTCAATTAATTAAAAGATACGAACTTCATAAAACCCCGGACTCGATTAAAAAAGATATCCTGAAAATCAATCACAATGAGCTGATTGAACTTGGAGTTGAGCTGATCGTACCGATGCAGCTTCAAAACAAAACCCGCGGAATAATTTTACTGGGCAGCAGAGCAGGCAGCAAAGATTTTTTCAACAGCGATATCGAATATATTTACTCAGTTGGAAATCTTGCAATAATTTCGCTTGAAAATAATCGACTCTTCCTCGAAGCTCTTGAAAAACAAAAGATGGAAGAAGACCTTTTAATTGCACGAGATATTCAGAGAAATCTTCTGCCTCAAAATCTGCCGGAATATGATAAGTATGACATTGCCGCTTTGAATGTTTCATCCAAGCAAGTTGGCGGAGATTATTATGATGTAATTCCTATCGCTGATGAAAAATTTTATATTGCTATAGCTGACGTTTCAGGCAAAGGGGTTCCGGCTTCTCTGATGATGGCGAACATTCAGGCTTTTCTGCAAGTCATTTGCCAGCAGGGGATGAAAATTGATGAAGCAACCGCTATGATAAACGACCTTGTTACCGGAAATACTTCTGAAGGCAGGTTTATAACTTTTTTCTGGGGATACATAAACACAAAAACTAATACTTTAACTTATGTTAATGCAGGTCATAATCCTCCTTACATACTCAGAGGCGATAAAATTATTAAGCTGACTAAGGGAGGGATAATTTTAGGTGTTGTTAAAACTTTCGCTCCATATATTTTTGAAGAAGTTGAGCTAATGAAGGATGATGTTCTTCTGCTCTATACCGATGGCGTTTCTGAAGCATTGAATCTTGAATTTGAAGAATACTCTGAAGAGAGATTGGAGAAAGTTGCAAAAAGTTTGATGAATAAATCAGCAAATGAAATTTTAAATGGAATAAAAGAAGATGTCCAGATATTTACGCAGGGCAACCAGCAGTCAGACGATATAACGATGATAGTAATTAAGGTGCGATAGAAAATGAAACCACTTAAAGAA
>CAYZWN010000344.1:0-3132 GCA_964482185.1 uncultured Roseivirgaceae bacterium | reverse complement strand
CGGCGCCGTCAGCTGCGGACCGCCAACCTGAAAAACCTCGTCGGTGATCCGCACCAAGCCCCCTGCCACGATCGTTGCCTTGCGTCTTGATCCGTTCTCGCCGCCGGAATCAGGCCAAACCTACGTGCCCACCGGAAATCTGCTACACTACAGCACGATGTTCTATTCGAGCGAGATGCGGAAATGCGCCGTGAGCAAACCGATGGCCCTGGCCCGCAATGCGGAAGAAGTGGCGCGGGGGACGGGCGCTGGCACGTCCTCGATGAACGCACCTCCTCCGACAGCGATGGGCAAGCCGTTTCCGACCGGACCTGCACCGAGACAGTCCAAAGATCAGCGAAATCGTGCTGCTTAACCGAGTTGCAATCATCACTGCCTTAGGAATTGATTGCGAATCAGGAGTTTCATCCGAGGATGCGAAGGAATGGCTGCTCCGAGGATGCAATTACAAACGAGGTGAATGGGTCTCGAAGGAAGCCTCTGAGTCCTGCGTTTCGAATGGCTCTGCTTGCAGGCGCGGCGGAGTCGGTGCGTCTGCATCTGCGCTCGGGCGGCGATGTGAATGCTGCCGACGAGAAAGGGCGCTCGCCATTGATCCTGGCGGCTTCCAGGGGGCATCTCGATCTCTGCCAGTTCCTTCTGGATCAAGGCGCCGACTTGGGTGTCCGGGATTACGACGGCAACGACGCCCTGGCGGTGGCGCAGGCCAGGGGGCAGAACGAGATCGCCACCATGTTGTCGCTAGCGAAAACGTCAGCCGGGAAAACGCAACCCTTTGTGGTGAGTAGCGAGAATGGGGTCGCCCGAACGCCTGACGATACGTCATCTTTGTCCGACGCACTTTACAGTCCGGCGTTCACTGGTGGACCGGATGCCGGTCCTCCCGGCATGATCACCGCTGCTGAGGATTTCCTCGACGCCCGCATCCAAAATGGCGCTGATTCTCCGACGATCCTGCTTGGCGACGATGATCTGATCGATCTTTCTGCCTGGGAGGAGGAGATTGAGGGGCCGCCCCCGCCAGATGACCAATCCTGCGCCACCAGTGCAGCCGCTCTTCAGATGCTCATTTCTCGGCATGCCCCGATCGATAGGGATGCAGACTGGGAAGACGTAGAGATCGATCTGCCGGAACCGGACGATCTCATCCGCCGACGCAGTCCCCTTTCGGCGGAGGAGCAGCGGGCGCTTTTTCTGCTTATTGTCGAGGCGCTTCGGGACGGACGTGTGCGCGAGGATCGGATCGGCGGGGTCCTTCCTGTCTCCACTAGAGAAGACGATCCGGACGCCTCCACTCTGGAAACAGCGCTTCGTCTCGTCCTTGCCGATCTTGAAGTCGAAATCGATGACGATCTGGAAGCGCCGGATGCCTTCATCGTTGCCGACGCAGATGACGAGGAAAAATATGGAGATGCCGCGATCGAGGCGATGGCCTTTCTCCGGCGTTTCCAGTCGAGCGACACGGATCCATTCTACCTGTATGTCAACAACCTTCCCTTGGAACGCCTGACTCGTGATGACGAGATTGTGCTGGGCGGGACGATTGAACAGGGCATGCTGGAGGTACTGTCCGCCGTGACCGCGAGCCCATCGGTGGTAGCCAAGCTCCTTGCCGACGCCGATGCTGTGTTACACTGCGGCATGCCGGCCCGAGCTATGTTCCGTGAGGGGCCGATTAGGGATGAGACCAACGCACATGATACTGTGGGCGAATCCGAGTATGGCGGCTCACTCGGAGAAAAGCCTAGTGTCCACTCTGCCGTTCCATTGCTTCCTGCCCAGCTTATTGATCATCTGAGAGCGATCATTGAGGGGTGTCGGCGCGCAGGCAAGGACAGGCTGAAATTTACGGCGCGCCTGTATCTGGCCGATCTTACCCCTGATTATTTTGCACAGTTACATAGCATTGCTTTGGATGATGAGATCCCCCGCCCTTTGCAGGGCCGCATAATGACTGGCCTCGGAAAGATAGAGAAAGCTAGAAGGCGACTTGTCGACGCCAATCTCAGATTGGTAATCTGGGTCGCCAAGAAACATGGCGGGCTCACCCTTATGGACAGGATACAGGAAGGAAACATCGGGCTTATTCGTGCTGCTGAGCGGTTCGACCATCGGCGGGGTGCGAAGTTCTCCACCTATGCGGTCTGGTGGATCAGGCAGGCGATCACCCGTGCGGTCGCCGATGCGGGAAGGACGATACGGCTGCCTGTACACCTTCATGAAATGTTGCGCAAGATCAGAAAGGCTGGCAGCCAAATTTATGCCAAAGCTGGGCAGGAACCCGACGCTGAGCAGATAGCCACTCTTCTTGAGCTCCCTTTGGGCCGGGTGTCGAAATTGTTGCAGATTCCGGAAGAGCCTGTTTCGTTGGATGGAGAAGAGGCCGCCCGCTTCGAAAACATTGCCGATGAAACCGTGCTGACCCCGGAGGAGAATGAATCGGTCTCCCGGATGCAGATGCTGGTGAGACGACAGCTTGATGTCCTGAATAAGAGGGAGCGCGCCGTCATCTGCCGGCGGTTCGGGATCGACAGCGAAGAGCAGACGCTGGAGGAGATCGGCCAATCCCTTGGTGTCACGCGTGAACGCATCCGCCAGATCGAGGCGAAGGCGATGAAGAAGCTCTCGCACCCAGGCCGGATCAAGCCGTTGCAGGGGATCCGGTGATGGCGACGATCTATTCGTCCAGCCGATTGCCACTTGGCTCCCGCTCCGCGCCCCCCCGCGCCTCCGCGATGATCGAGGCGCTGCGCGGTCTCGGCTATTCGACAGCCACGGCTCTTGCCGACATTATCGACAACAGCATCTCGGCTGGCGCCTTTTCCGTGGCACTCGACTTTGCATGGGCCGGAGAGGCAAGCTATGTCTCAATTTCCGATGACGGCTGCGGGATGGACGAGCGCGAGCTGGACTCAGCCATGCGGCTCGGTGAACGAAGTCCGCGCGATGCGCGGGCGGCGGCCGATCTTGGCCGCTTCGGTCTGGGCCTCAAGACAGCCTCGTTCTCGCAATGCCGGCGGTTGACTGTCGCCAGCATCCGCGACGGCCGCATGAACTGCCTGCGCTGGGATCTCGATGTGCTCGCCGCCAGTTTGGATGACGGCTGGCACCTGCTCGAGGGCCCGGCTGCAG
>CAYZWN010000343.1:0-3174 GCA_964482185.1 uncultured Roseivirgaceae bacterium | reverse complement strand
GATGATATGTTTGTTCATTAGTCTGAGATTTAATGATAAATGTTCCAATTAAAGGCTGCTTAAACAACCTTTTTTAGCACGGCATTTCGGAAATAATCCTACCAATTTGCTTTGAGTAATCTGTCCAGCACTTTAGGCGGAACTTCCAGCACGGTCCCGTGGCGAATGCCTTCCGGCATTTTCAGCCTGGCTGATTCATCGGCCCAGGTTTCCATATCTTCCGAAGTAATCAATCCAAACTGATGCTCCCTGTATTTATCAAAATAGAGATGCCATTTGCCTTTGATCCTGATCACAGTAGGGCCTTCCGCCCAATAATCTCCGGTTATTGGCATTTCCGGAATTGAGTATGGTCCGGACATTTTATCTGAAAAAGCCACCAGTATGTTTTTCTCCGGATCGGGCAGTTCGGTTTCATTTTTAATAAACATAGCGTAACGCGCTCCGTCACGAACAATGCTCGCATCAATGACATTAAATCCGGGATCATAAAAAAGCCTGGTTTCCGTGAATGATTTAAAGTCTTTCGTGGTCGTATAATAAATTCTGTGATTCCGTTTCCTGTTTGGTGTGCTGTTTTCCGTTTCCGGAAATTTCCCCGCGATGGTGCTTGACCAGTATATCAGGAAATTTTTCTCTTCCGGATTATAATTGATTTCCGGCGCCCAGCAATTTTGGACGCTGTCCTCATGCGCCATCACAGGTATCGCTATCTGTTTTGACCAGCTGATCAAATTTTTCGAACTGGCATAGCCAATGGTTTTTCCTGTCCATGAGGTAGTCCAGACCATGTGGTAGGTACCATCCGCGCCTGTTGTGATGCACGGATCGCGCATCAGCTTATTTTCACCCACCTCAGGTGTAAGCAGTGATGCGCCTTCATTGATGGGGTGCCATTGCAACCCGTTTGCGCTATAAGCCAAATGAAGCCCATCCTCTCCATTACCGATGAAATAGGAAAAAAGATATACGTTTCTCTTTTTGCACCCTGCTATCAATAGCATCAGGATGATTGCAATAAGAAATGTGGAATGTGTTCTTTTCATAAAATTCACTATTTGCCAATCACCATATCGCGCAGCCAGGCCTCACAAACCTGCGGCCACAGATTGTGCGAGGTGCCGTCATTTCGTCCAAGGCCATATCCATGCCCGCCACTGTTGTAGATATGCAACTCTGCTGAGACTCCGTTCTTAATCAATGCCTCATAAAACCGTATGCTGTTCGCTACTATAACGTTTTTATCATCCGTTGAGTGAATGAGGATGGTCGGGGGAGTGTCGGTAGTCACCATCATATCATTGGAAAACCTCAGCATTTGATCCTTGGCGGGATTTTCGCCCAGCAGATTGCGCATGGATCCTGAATGCATAAATTCTTCATACATGTTGATGACCGGATACATCAGGATCATGAAATCCGGTCTGCTGCTCACTTGCTGTACCGGGTCCGGATCAGTGGCAATACCATCGTCATAGTGTGTGCCTGCCGTAGAAGCCAGGTGCCCTCCTGCAGAAAAGCCCATGACACCGATTTTGGCAGGATCGATCTTCCAGTCATTCGCCCGGTGACGCACCATCCGAATGGCCCGAAGTGCATCCGCCAGGGCTACTTCACTTTTATCTGTGATATTGTCGCTGGTTGGCAGGCGATTTTTAAGCACAATTCCCGCCACGCCTATGGCATTGAACCAACGGGCCACATCATGACCTTCGTGCTGAATGGCCAAAAGCCAGTATCCGCCTCCCGGACAAATTACCACTGCAGCGCCTGTGGCTTTTTCCGCGTCTGGCAGGTAAACGGTCATGGTCGGATCCTGAATATTGCGCACGCGTCCATTGTCCTGCACTTCCTCCTCCCCAATCACGCCTGTGGAATATGGAATTTTATCCGGCCAGAGTTTTATTACCTCCTGTGCCATTATGCCGGATGCAAAACAAATTAATGCACCCAGAAAAAAAGCTGTTTTTTTCATTTTCAGGTATTTAGATCCAATAAAATTTTCAGGTATTTGTCAGGCTCTCTTTCGAGCAGATCAAAAGCATTTGAAATTTCACCAAGCGGCATGACAGCTGTGATCAACGCATCGGGTTTCAGGTTGCCGAGTTGGAGTTGTTCGATGGCTTCTGAAAATTCCCCGTGGCTCACCCGGCTTGCAATGATGGTGGCCTCCTTCCAAATCAGTTCCTTATAAACAATCGGAATTGGCTCATCGCCCAGGCCAAGTACGCAAACCACGCCCCCGCCGCGGATACTCTGCACACACGCCCTTACCGGGTTTACCCTTCCGGGAATATCGATGGCGTGACCCACTACCTCGAAGGCAATGTCCACGCCGTGCCCTTCAGTTTCTTCTTTTATAACCTGCACCGGGTCTTCCTTCATTGCATTTATAGTTCTGACCTCCGGGTAACTGTTCCGGATGATATTCAGGCGCCCTTCCACCACATCAACAACGAACATCTGCGCCTGCGTTTTGGTCCTGGCGGCCTGCATCACGCACTGGCCAACCTTACCACCGCCATAAATCGCGATGCGGTCTCCCGACTTCACTTTTGCCCTGGCACACGAATGGAAACCGATGGCATACACCTCCACCAATGCTGCATGCAGCGCAGAAACCGAGTCCGGCACCTTGTAAAGCATGAAGGGCGGTACAGCCAGATATTCAGCAAAGCCTCCATCCTGGTCGATTCCAACCAGTCGCAGCTTTTCGCATGCCGGGTAATGCCCGATTTTGCATGCATCGCATTGACCACACCAGATGATCGGGTCCACAGCCACCTGTTCGCCTGCCCGGAATCCGGTCACATTTTTACCGATTTTCTGCACCACACCGGCAAATTCATGGCCCGGTGTAAATGGCAATTTGGTTCTCGGATGAAAATCTCCATTAAACAGATGTTGATCGCTCCCGCATATCGAGGCGTATTGCACGCGCACCAGAACTTCATCTTCACCGGCTACAGGATCAGGTTTTTCACTTACGTTGAAATGATTGTATTTTTCGAGAATTGCAGCTTTCATAATTAATAAGTTGAACCATTTCCAATTTCTGAAATAAAGGCGGGTGAAACAATCCGAAGAAGTAAATTATCCCGATAATTCAATGAATCGTCCCAGTTGATTATATGCCGGTGTTTTGGGTGTGTGAAAAATATTCTTAAAATTCAA
>CAYZWN010000342.1:0-3196 GCA_964482185.1 uncultured Roseivirgaceae bacterium | reverse complement strand
GATGATTTCAGGAATGTGATCTGGTCGAGCGGCAAAACCAATAGATTTGGCCTGGGCCCATACATGATCGCGGATGGAAAATTTTACATTCTGAACGATGACGGCACATTGACAATAGCCAAACCAGACAAAAGTGAATTCGTACTCCTTGACCAGATCAGGGTTTTTGAAGGGCATGATGCCTGGGCGCCATTGGCCGTTGCCGATGGCTACATGCTATTGCGGGATGACCACACTATGGTGTGTATTGACATCAGAAAAGGATAAAAAATGAGCAACAAACTGATATATGGCATTTTGATCATTTTGGGCGCTGTGATTGTTTTCGTTATCCTCGGTGACGTGTTCAGAAGTAGTCTGAAAAAAACCGTCAAAAACCCATACGAATACGCGCTTGGTGAAATCAGAAATGTAGATTCTGCATTGGTGACTTATGAGGAAAAAAAACGCATTGCTGTAAGCTTTAGCAAACCTGTTGCCATTGATTATCGGCGCGGCCGGCTGGTCATTGGGTATGCAAATCGCCTTCAGCTTATCGATACACTGGGCAGAGAAATTTTCAATGTCCCGGTTCAGGGGCCGGTAACAGCAGTCACCTTTACAACTGATGGTGAAATATTGCTTGGCCTCAAGACATTTATTCAACGCCATAAAAGTAATGGAGAAATAACAGAAACCTGGGATGTGATGGATACCTCCGCATATATCACCTCCATTGCCGCACATGGTGAATATGTATTCGTCGCCAATGCCGCCGGGCCGGCCGTCAGCCAATTTACCATTGACGGCGAACTGCTGCATACTTTCGATGGCCGGAACAGAAAAGACAGAGCTTATGGCTTTGTGATACCAAGTCCCTATTTCGATGTCAAATTTGATGCAGAAGGCAAACTATGGATTGCCAACACAGGCGTTCAGGAAATAGAAAACTATGACTACAATGGCGCTTTGATTTCGTCCTGGGGCGAATCGTCTTATGACCTGAGCGGATTTATAGGATGCTGCAATCCTTCTCATTTCACCATACTTGCCGACAATTCATTTGCCACAAGCGAAAAAGGACTGGTGCGGATAAAGGTATATCTGCCTTCCGGCGAATTTGAAAGCGTCGTTGCCGGTCCGGATGATTTTGACAAGGATTCGGAGCCGGTTGATCTGGCCTCTAATGAGTTGAATCATATCTACGCACTGGATGTCACAAGAAACATGATCAGAAAATTTGAACCAAAAAACAGATGATGAAAAGAAGAAAATTTTTAGCAGGTGGAGGAAGATGGATGCTGCTCGGAGGACTTCTTGGCACATCCGGCTTGCTCATGTATCGCCGCCAGCTTGGCGACCCTGACAATTGTTTTAAAAATCCATTCTGCAAAAGCTGTAATAAATTCAGCAGTTGCGATATCGTGGCAGAATTAAAGACAAACAACAATGAAAACGGACAATCAAAATAAGGCACAAAACAGGCGGGACTTCATACAAAGCACCGGCCGGTTTGCCCTGGCGCTGAGCCTCGGCGGACTGAGTGGCATTGCCCTGAGCAAAGCAAAAACGGGGGAATATGTGTGGCAAATCGACCCGTTTGAGTGTACGCAGTGCGGCCGCTGTGCCGATGAATGCGTGCTGACACCATCGGCAGTAAAATGTTTCCATGCCTATGACCTGTGCGGCTATTGCGACCTTTGCGGTGGTTATTTTCAACCGGGCGTCATGGATTTGCACACCGGTGGCGAAAACCAGCTATGCCCCACCTCTGCCATAAAACGCAACTTTGTTGAAGAACCATTCTTTGAGTATTCGATCGATGAAGATCTCTGCATCGGCTGCGCCAAATGTGTGAAAGGTTGCTCATCGTTTGGTAATGGATCTCTGCATTTACAGATCAATCATAATCTGTGCGTCAATTGCAACGAATGTGCCATTGCACGCAAGTGCCCTTCCAAAGCCATTACAAGGGTGCCTGCCAATGATCCGTACAAAGTGAAAGGAGATTTTACTAAAAACACCTAAACCTTGAAGTTCAGAATTTTTAAAATATTGGCCATTTTTTCAGGAACGCTCCTCACGGTTGCCAGCTACGCGCAGCAGCGCTTTCCCCGTCCGGATTTTGAGAGCGATTACATTACGCCTTCGCTGAAAACGCCTGAGCCGCGGCTGGGCTGGCTCGAATACGTGGATGTCATGATATTATTTATTGTGCTGGCTTTGGCTACCTGGTTTGTATTGAAAAAGCGATCGAGAAAAGGCGTTTTATACCTCTCGGTTTTCACACTCATATATTTCGGGTTTTACCGAAACGGATGTATTTGCTCCATTGGCGCCATTCAGAATGTTACGCTCGCCCTCGTTGATCCGGCATATGTAATTTCGCTCTCCGCACTTGCCTTTTTTATGTTGCCCTTACTTTTTGCATTATTCGCCGGAAGGGTGTTTTGCGGGGGCGCATGCCCACTTGGCGCCATTCAGGATTTGCTGATCATAAAACCCATTGAGTTACCCATTGGTGTGCGTAAGGCATTGGGACTGATACCCTATCTATATCTTGGCTTTGCTGTGCTTTTCGCTGCAACAAAAACCGACTTTATTATTTGCAGATACGATCCGTTTGTGGGCTTTTTCCGCATGGATGCCAGTTTCTCCATGTTCGTGCTGGGGGGCAGTTTTCTGGTGATCGGCATGTTTGTCGGCAGACCTTATTGCCGTTTTTTATGTCCGTACGGGGTATTGCTCAAATGGACTTCGCTTTTTTCGAAAAAACACCTGACCATCACCCCTGCCGCGTGCATCGATTGCAAATTGTGCGAGCGCTCCTGCCCCATGGATGCCATCAACAAACCTGTGGCTGATCCCGTTTCCGGGAAAAAAGACATCAGGCGGTTTGTGCTTTCTGTGCTCATTATACCGTTGTGGATGCTCGCCGGTGGATTCATCATTTCCAAATCCCATGTCTATTTGTCAAGAGCCAACCGCACAGTCAATCTGGCGGAGCTGCTGATTACACATCCGGAACTCAAAGCCGACCCGGATCATATTGACGTCCAGACTTTTCTGGCTTCAGGCCAGACCATGGAGACTCTGGTTGAAGAAGCAAGTGTGATCCGTCAACAATTCCATACCGGAGGCTGGATTTTAGGGGCATTTTTCGGATTGGCATTCGGAGTCATGTTTGCCAAAAAAACCATATACCGCCACCGAACCG
>CAYZWN010000341.1:0-3214 GCA_964482185.1 uncultured Roseivirgaceae bacterium | reverse complement strand
TCATTACACCTTGTGCTGGATATTAAAAAGCGCTCCGTTGAACTGAAAAAACTTGGCAAGCACAAAACCGGAGTTGGATGCCTGTATATTAATAAGCTGGATGATGTTGATGTGAAGGTTTTGGAAAAACTGATTAATACGGCTGCGAAGGGAAAGTAGCGAATAAACATATATCGTCCTGTGGTGATGAAAAGGAATAACCCCACAGGAACTCATCCTAATCTCGCTGAGTCCGACAGACTCATCGGAGTCTGGCGACCTTCTCCCCGCCTGCCAAAGCAAAGCGGCGGGCAGGTCTTAAAAAGAGAAGGACTCATTTTACATTATGTCCTTTGATAATTTTTATGACAAGGGTTTTTATTTATGGTTTTATTGCCAGTAAGTCCCTCTCTAACAAGAGGTTGTGTGAAAATTATGAATTGCCACGACTTTTAAGTCGTGGGACTGAAATAATTAAATAAACTTCTGGCTTTAGCCTAAAAAGGTTTGGCTAAAGCCATATAAAATTTCTCTTTATAAACCACGAGCTAAAGCTCGTGGCAATTTTAACACAGCCTCTAACAAGAGAGGGATTTGGGTGAGTTTTAAAATGCTTCTCTACCACAATTGATAAACCCGCCAAACATTTTTAAGTTTGTCCTGTCTTTATTTGCTTGCCCCGCTTACTGCAACTGTCCTTAGGGGAAAAATGTAAACTGATTGAAAAGGAAGGATTGGACGATATATTTATTTAGCAATATATTTATACGATGAAAATACAACGAGATTGAAATGTCACTACTATGGATTCCAATAATTCTAATTGGGGCTGTTTCGATTGTTGGGACAGTTTTCTACTTTAAGCAACGAAAGTTTTTTTTAGAACATAAAACCTTCGTTGAATTTTGTGGAATAGCCCTTTCCATTCTTTTTGCTTTATTTGCTTTCCTACAAACACAATCCGCAATGAAAAGTTCAACAGAAGATTTTGGGGAAATTGTTAGTAAAATGAATTCAATTATCACAAAAGCTGAAGAGTCTTCAAAATCATTACATAATGTTGATTCAAGTCTTTCAAATTTACCCACACAGATTGATTCATTCTCTGCTTCAATAAACTCTTTGAATAATGTCGTATCTTCTCAAAGGGAACTCTTGAGCCAAACCTTAGAATATTTTAATCAAAGTATTTGGAACTTTAAAGGATCGGTTGACTCGATGGTAGAACGATTTAACAGAAGACCAGATATACGAATTGATTTAACTACTTGGAAAGATGATACGTCAAGAGGTATTCCGGTCATTGTTTTAGTAAATGAAGGAAAATTATTAGCTGATGTTAATCTGGTCAGAGTGTATCTTCCAACAAAATTAATTTTAAAGTTTGATGGAACTCACTTCAAAAAGGAATCGGAATTCGGTGACTATTCAATCTATGAACTTTATTTGGATTCTCCTGAACCAGTGATTGCTGATATGAAAAAACCCAAAAAAATTAATTTTAATGCCTTATTAAAAAACGAGAATTTTGAAATAAGAATTCTTGTGTATTATCGAGCCTCTTTTGGAAATGATGGAAGTGATGAGAATAGCTTTGTGTTTTATAAGAATCGAACTCTTCCAAGTAAACGAAGATAAAGAATATATATCTCATAATATTTTAATTATCTATTTTACCGAGTTATCTGATTCCATATCGCCTTAATAATTTTATTTTTACGCCCGCATTCTTCCATGCATCTTAGGCATCCTCTCCACTCTCGGTTTATACAATGTATGATACATTAAATCGAGATATGCATTAAGCTCCGTCATCTCAAGGTTTGTTGTTGTTTTTGATATGCCAGATTTCCAAAATCTGGCATATCTTGTTAACTACGTTCATTTGTGGAATTATTTCCCTCCTTTCTTTGTTTATACCATTATGAAAGTCTATCAATTAAAAACAATTCAAAATTTACCAATCGGAATTGATAAGGCGTGGGAGTTTTTTTCCAATCCGAATAATCTTTCAGTTATCACTCCTGAGTGGCTTAACTTTAAAGTAACCAGCAAGCTGCCGGATAAAATGTATGCGGGAATGATAATTTCTTACAAGGTTCACCCGGTTTTGGGTATACCAAACACGTGGGTAACAGAAATCACTCACGTTAAAGAACCGTTTTATTTTGTTGATGAGCAGAGGTTTGGTCCTTACAAGATGTGGCATCATCAGCTACGCACTTCCTTTTGATCCAATAAGCAGACCGTTGAATTCTTTTCTTGTTGAAAAGAAAGTAAAAGAGATTTTTAAGTTCAGAGAAAAGAAGCTGGAGGAATTGTTTAAATCATAAAAGGCGAACCAAAACAGTTCGCCTTTCTTTCCTAAAAAAATAATTTTTGTTGTCATTCTGGCGAAGTCCCGCAGAACGGGACGAGTCCAGAATCTGCGGTTAGATTCCCGTGTCGCTCCGCTCCCGGGAATGACAACCGCTTAGAACCGATTGCTTCTCCCGCCTGAAGTCGGGATCGCAATGACAATTATAAATTAATGCTGATGACCTTCGTGTCCTTCACCGGGAGCCTGCATCTTCTGCATTTCTTCCCAGGGATTAACATCGGTGTTCCAGGTTTCCGCTTTTACTTTCAATGAACCGTCGTCCTGCATTTCCCATATTGTCATATACTTCCCCTTATCTGTCCAGGGCATGTCGCCCATTTGCGGAACGGTCATTGTAATTTCATACGTTCCAATATCAACTACAAAATTACCCGATTGCATTATGTCTGTAACCGTTGATTTGAATGCGGTCATTTTCACTCCGGACTCAGTCATTTTTTTATAGGATTGCTTGCAGGCTTCGATACCCTTCAACATTGGTTCATAGCTCGGCATTGAGATAACATCATCAGAATAAATTGCCCACATTGCTGCCACATCTCCCGAAACCATTTTTTGCGCAGACTCATCATTCATCATCTGAATTTTTTTCATTAGCTCTGCTGTATCCTGTGCATTCAAAAGTGATGCTGCGAAAAGAAATGCGAATAGAATTGCAAAAAGTTTTTTTCCAGCATAGCGAGATTTCGTTATACTCAACATTAGTGCCTCCTTAAAGTAATTAAATGAAATAGTTTTTAGTGAACGACTTTAAAATGATAATTTGAGGGGTAAAAACCAATATCGTTTTAAAATAAAATTTAGTCTGGGCAACAGGTATGTGCTACTACATAAGAAAATATTCGATTGAAGATT
>CAYZWN010000340.1:0-3230 GCA_964482185.1 uncultured Roseivirgaceae bacterium | reverse complement strand
AGTGAAGAATTTAGAAAAATAAAGGCATTAGCGATGAACTCCACCCATCCGCTTAGCAGAATCCTTGTGGGGAGCATTGATGAAGTCAGCGACCACATAAGCCTTGAGAAATATCATGAGCTACCAGGGGCCGGCCTCCAGGCTTCAATAGGCAATGACAGTTATAAGCTCGGCAGCCTGGAGTTTGTAACACAGAACGGAACGAAAAATAATGCTCAGGACAGTGCAACACAGGTTTTTGTAAGCAAGAATGCACAACTGATCGGTCGGTTCAGGATCGAGAATAAATATCGTGAAGGCATCGGAAGCCTTGTATCACAACTGAAATCCAGGTTCTCATTCTCCATCCTTACGGGAGACAATAAAATGGAAGAAAGAAGGCTGAAGACCATTTTTGGCGATGCAGCCCATTACAGATTCGGGCAGTCACCGCAGGACAAACTCGACTATATCAGACAATTGCAGCAAAATGGCAACAAGGTGCTTATGATCGGTGACGGACTCAATGATGCCGGTGCACTTCAGCAAAGCGATGTGGGTATTTCCGTGACGGATGACACGACACATTTCACCCCGGCATCCGATGGCATCATGACCTCATCATCGCTTCATCTATTACCCGATTTCCTGAATTTTGCAGGCACAGCACATCGAATTGTTATTGCCGCTTTCTCGATATCATTTATTTATAATGTGGTCGGAATCAGCATTGCCTTAGCAGGCTATCTCACCCCGCTCATTGCTGCTATCCTGATGCCACTCAGCAGTATTTCAGTCGTGGTTTTTGCTACTACTGTGACCAATATGATGGCCAGAATTAAAAAATTGATCTGATATGTCAGTAATCATCGTTCTTATCATTATCAGCATCATTATCGCGATTTTCTTCCTCATTGTTTTTATCTGGGCGGTAAAAAGCGGGCAGTTCGACGATACGGTTTCCCCATCCATCCGCATTCTGTTTGACGATAAAAAGCAATCAAAACCCAATAACAGAAAGCCGGATCAGCCAAAAGGTGATAAGGAAAAGTAATAGGAGTAAATGAATTGTGAAATCTTTGATTTTGCATTCTTTACTTTCAGCCCTTGAGAATCTGTCCTCTCATTAAACACTACCAAAATATTCAACCATAAGATCTCTGAAGCGCGGTTCATCCCGAATGGCATCCAAACCGGAATTGAGTTTGATCCAGACAATATTCCTGTAACCATTTTTCAGGGCTCTTTCCAAATGATCCAAAGCTTCTTCCGTCTTGCCCTGAACACTTAAAAAAACGGAGTATTCAAAGTGAAAGGTTGAGTCCAGCTCCATGGCCTTTTTCCCAATTTCAAGTCCTTTTTTCATTTCACCCAATTGACTCCAGCCGATTCCTATTGAAGTATAGGTGCCGGGACTTTCAGGATAATCTGTTTCCCACCTGGCGGCTTTTTCTAAATAGGTTATAAAACATTCTTTTGCTAGCGCCTCTTGTCCAGTTAATTGATAAATGATGCCTTTGTCGTAATAGACGGGTGTTTCTGTAGGGATAAGCTGCTGGATTCTTTGTAATACCTGCATTGATTTATCATACTGGCCGAGCATGCGATAAACATGTGCCAGCCGATATTGGCTGAGCCCTAACTGTGGATTGAGTGCGGCTGATTTTTGGAAATTGATCAATGCCGAATCCAGTTGATCTAATCCGACATAGGCTGAGGCCAGGTAGAAAAACCCCCAGGGATTTTCGGGATTGACATTAATCATCTTTTTTGACCATAACATTGCAGAGTCCAGTCTTCCCAAATAATCTAATTGAATCCAAATAAGCCCCCCGTATGGAAGAATCAGATAAGGATTGATTTGAGTGGCTTTTTTGTACTGTTCAACAGCCTTGGTGTAGAAGCCCGCATTTTGATAGTACCATCCAAGATTATTTCTTGCAATAGCATCATCGCGATACATATCAATGCAGGACAAGGTAAGTCGTATTCCCTTATGCAGATCATTTTCAATGTTCACGGCATAAAAAGCGAGGATGCCAAACTTCTCACGTTCGGTCAGATGATCTATATCCGCGATTGCTGCGCTGAGCCATTTCCGGCCTTCTGCCACATCAAATCGCTCGTACAGCAAATTGCCCAATGATGCTTTCGCGGCAACGAAATTTGAGTCTAATTTGATGGCATTTTCATAGTGTACTCTTGCCATTGCAAAGTTCAAGTCCGTATGATCTTTTATCCCCAAAGAATATTCTTTAAGTGCTTCCAGTGAGGATGTAGTTACTTTCGCTAAGGGCTTGCTTTGACTATAGATATCAATCCTCGATTCACCCAGGTTGCGCCTGGTTTTTTTGCTCAATTGATCCAGCTTATCGATGATTTTATTCTTTGCCTCAGCGTATAAAACTACCGATTTCAATAAATTACCTGTTTCGGCATTAAGTATTTTTGATGTCAGTATATACTGGTCTTCAACTTTACTAATGCTCGGTGCAACGCAAATCCTGATATTTTCCCGAATAGCAATCTCACGGGCTGTTTCCTCATTAACAACCCAAACATCTTCTTTTTGCATTCGCTTTAAAGTCTCTTTCATTCTCTTTCCGGAAATTACATTAACATATCTGGACTGATTGGTGCTGAGTGCAAAAGCTGTATTCAGAGAATGATCGAAAATTTCATCATTCGTAACATTTTCAAAATCAGAAATGACGATCCAGTCTCTTTCGGCAAATGGAATGGTCGTACCGCGGTAAAAGAGGAAAAATAAAACTGCAACCACCAAAATGATGGCGGCACTGCTTGCACGCACAAAAGGCTTATTGATTACTGATCGATGAGCAGATGATGTACTAACAAAATTATGAGCAATACTTTGGCGGTCAGGACTACCCTCATAATTCACTGCATAGATCCTGATGGTTTCGGAGACATTTTTAAAACAACCTTCGCCAACAAATTCTGCATGGATATCATGCTTGTTTTTTATATCCCGATATAGTGATTCGGAAATTAAAATGAAACCTGAAATCGCTTTATCCTGGATTCTTGAAGCAATATTCACACCATCCCCTAACACATCATTCCCTTCAAAAACCATCTCTCCTTCATGGATGCCGATCTTTAGTGGGATTTCATGAGATTTACATGACTTCTGGATTTCCATGGCACATCGCACTGCTTCGGAAGCCAGGTTGAAGCTTATGAGCATGCCGTCGCCCATTTCTTTGATCAGCGTACCGTTGTATAAT
>CAYZWN010000339.1:0-3233 GCA_964482185.1 uncultured Roseivirgaceae bacterium | reverse complement strand
ACCTCAAAGGCTATATTGCTGCGTCATTTTTTAGTCTAACTCAAAATTTTGATAAATGAAAGGATTTAAGATCATCGTGCTTGCCAAGCAGGTACCAGATACGCGCAACGTGGGCAAAGATGCGATGAAAGCGAATGGAACAGTGAACAGAGCTGCACTGCCCGCAGTATTCAATCCGGAAGATTTAAAAGCACTGGAACAAGCGCTCAGAATTAAGGATACACATCCGGGCTCCACAATTACACTGCTCACCATGGGCCCGGGAAGGGCAGCAGAAATTATCCGTGAAGGACTTTACCGGGGCGCTGATGACGGCATTCTGATTACAGACAGGAAGTTTGCAGGATCTGATACCCTGGCTACTTCCTATGCGATTTCGCTTGCCGTAAAAAAACTTGCGCCGTACGATATTATTCTTTCAGGCAGGCAGGCCATTGATGGAGATACAGCTCAGGTTGGCCCACAGGCTGCCGAGAAAATTGGCATTCCTCAGGTAACTTACTGCGAGGAGGTCGTCTCAATCAATAAAAAGACTGTTCGCATAAAAAGACGTCTTGAGAGAGGTGTAGAAACAGTAGAAGCCCCCCTGCCCGTTCTGGTAACAGTTCATGGCTCGGCTCCGGATTGCAGATCGCGCAATGCAAAGCTGCTCATGAAGTACAAACATGCCGAAACCGTAAGTGAAATGCAGGAAGATACGGAAGATTATATCGCACTGCATGATACCAGACCATACCTTAATATCCGTGAATGGACCGTTGACGACCTGAACGCCGACGATGCATGGCTTGGGCTCTCAGGCTCTCCTACTAAGGTCAAAAAGGTGACAAACGTGGTCTTTACCGCGAAAGAATCTAAGGTACTGGGAGATAAAGATGAAGAAATCGAGGCTTTAATCGTAGAACTACTGGAAAACCATACCATTGGTTAATTTATTAATTTGAAACTATACGATCGTGAATAATATCATTGTTTATTGTGAAATTGAGGAGAAAGCCATTGTGGATGTCAGCCTCGAATTACTTACCAAAGGCCGCAAACTTGCCGATGAGCTGAAATGCGAACTTGAAGCCGTAGTTATTGGCAGCGACCTGAAAGGTATAGAAAAGGAGATTTTTCCATATGGAGTGGATACCGTCCACATCGCTGAAGAACCACGGCTTTACCCCTATCTGACACTCCCCCACGCGAGTATTGTTACAAAATTATATCAAGAAGTAAAACCTCAAATCGCATTATTTGGTGCTACCTCAATTGGCCGCGATTTGGCTCCGCGTATCGCCTCTGCGCTGAAATGCGGTCTGACGGCTGATTGCACAAGCCTTGAAATCGGTGACCATGTGGATAAGAAACAAAAAATTGACTTCAGAAATCTGCTTTACCAAATAAGGCCTGCATTTGGAGGTAACATCATAGCCACCATCATCAATCCCGAAACACGGCCTCAGATGGCAACGGTAAGGGAAGGCGTGATGAAAAAAGAAATTTACGCCCCCAATTATAAAGGGCAAGTGAACAAACTGGATGTTTCTAAATATATCAGTGAGGAAGACTTTGTGGTAAAGATCATCGAGCGGCACATTGAAAAGAAAAAGATTGACATCAAAAATTCGCATATCATTGTTTCAGGCGGTTATGGTGTCGGCTCTAAAGAGAACTTTGACATGCTTTTCGAGCTGGCCGATGTGCTTGGCGCTGAAGTTGGCGGATCGCGCGCCGCTGTGGATGCCGGATACATTCCACACGAAAGGCAGGTAGGACAAACCGGCGTGACCGTGCGCCCTCATTTGTATATTGCCTGCGGTATTTCAGGTGCCGTGCAGCATCGCGCCGGAATGGAGGAATCCGCGATGATCATATCCATCAACAAGGATCCGAATGCCCCCATCAATAATATTGCCGATTACGCCATCATTGGTGATGTTGGAGAGGTAATACCCAAAATGATTAAGTATTATAGGAAAAACGCCAAGTAGCCCCAATCTGATTTTTTTGAATTTAAAAGAAACGAATCATGCCAAATTTTTATGACGATAATAAACATCTGAAATTTCATCTGAGTCATCCATTGATGAAGAAAATTGTAAGCCTCAGGGAGCATAATTTTATTGAAAAGGAGGAATATGACTATGCACCCATAGATTTTGAAGATGCAATGGACAGTTATGAAAAGGTGCTGGAAATCGTTGGTGATATTTCCGGGAACCTCATTGCTGAGAATGCTGCATCAGTTGATCAGGAAGGGCCCTCAATTGTAAACAATGAGGTGAAATACGCAACAGGCACTCAGCAAAACTATGATGCGCTGAAAAAAGCCGGCCTGATCGGTCTGTCGCTGCCCCGCAAATTCGGCGGGCTCAATTTCGCCAATACCGCCTTTGTTATGGCCAATGAAATTGTGTCGCGGGCAGATGCCGGCTTTGCAAACATCTGGGGTCTGCAGGATTGCGCCGAAACCATCAACGAATTTGGCGATGAAGAAATCAAGGCGGAGTACCTGCCGAAATTCACGCAGCATGGCGCCACCGGCGCGATGGACCTCACCGAGCCCGATGCAGGTTCAGACTTGCAGGCCGTACAGTTCAAAGCGACTTACGATAAGGAAAATGACCAATGGATGCTGAATGGCGTAAAGCGCTTTATCACAAATGGAGATGCTGATGTTTCGCTTGTACTTGCACGATCTGAGGAAGAAACCCAGGACGCCCGGGGTTTGTCGTTGTTTGTGTACGACCGCAGCCACAAGGCTGTCACCATTCGTCGCATCGAAAATAAACTGGGCATCAAGGGTTCACCAACCTGCGAACTGGTTTTTAAGAGCGCTCCCGCAAAATTAATCGGTTCAAGAAAACTGGGACTCATCAAGTATGTAATGAGTCTGATGAACGCTGCACGTCTTGGAATTGGCGCACAATCGGTCGGTATTGCTGAGGCTGCCTATAGGGAAGCCTTCAAATATGCTGTGGAGCGAAGCCAGTTTGGGAAATCGATCATTGAGTTTCCTGCGGTATACGAGATGCTCTCCGTAATGAAGCTGAAGTTATTTGCAATCAGGTCACTGCTTTACGAAACATCCAGATTTGTAGATATTTATAAAACATATCAGCACATTGCCGATACGCGGCAACTTGATGTTGAAGAACGCCAGGAAATGAAAAAATACCAGCGTCTTGCAGACGTATTTACCCCGTTGCTCAAAATGGTCTCAAGCGAATATTGCAATCAGATCGCCT
>CAYZWN010000338.1:0-3235 GCA_964482185.1 uncultured Roseivirgaceae bacterium | reverse complement strand
ATCTGTCAAACAGCCTCGAGATGTTTAAGCTTTTGCTGGACATATCCAGGAGCGTTGATGAAAAACTGACAAAGCAATTCATTGATCAGCGCGACTACGAAGGACTGGATCTTTATATCATGAAGCACATTATTGGAAAATAGTTGTAACAGTGGAAACACTTTCATCGAATCTGATTATGATATAGTTGGAAATTCCGGTTCGAATAGTGCCAGTGATTTCGTAGTAATAGTGCCATTCTGTACCATCATTACAGATGCTCCAAGGTATTATTAAAAATGCAGCATGTACTATTTTAAGCTTTGAATCCGGAAAATATTCAAAGCAGTCAAAATCTATCCTCTTATTTTGCCATTCGCTATTTCCAGCATTACCTTACATAAAATCGTTTTGGAGAAAAGGATCATGTAAGTTTTTCTAAAAGGTGTTAACTCGAAGAAAAAATAGACATGCGTATTTGTTGTAATGTGAGAGTATTGATGAGTTTTCTGCTGTTGCTGCTGGTTTTGGGGTGTGCAGATCATGGAGATGGCTTGTTGGACAACATCCATAATCCTTTGTCGAATCCTGTCTTTGGCCCAGCCGCGGGCAATCCCGATGGGAATAGTTCCATTCCAAAAGAGGCCGGACTGGAAGATGTTGCATTTCCGGATCAGGTCGTTGGTAATGGTACACCTGAAAGTTGCACCTGTGATGCGGTGGTAGAAGCCGTAGCAAAAGGTGGAAAGATTGTATTTAACTGCGGTCCTGATCCCGTAACCATTGCGATGGATCGTCCGGCGAAGGTTTTCAATAATGCCAAACCAGATATCATCATTGATGGTGGCGGATTGGTCACTCTGAGTGGCGGTGGAAAAACACGTATTTTGTATATGAATACCTGTGATCGGGATCAGCACTGGACTACTTCACATTGTCAGAATCAGGATCACCCGCGATTAACCGTTCAGAACATCACCTTCGCGGATGGAAATTTAACAGCTGACACAAATTATAATGGAGGCGGAGCGATCTGGGTACGCGGCGGAAGATTTAAAATAGTGAACTGTCGCTTTTTTAATAATGTATGTGCGGGCACCGGTCCTGATGTCGGAGGAGGCGCAGTGCGGGTATTCAGCCAATTCAATAACCAGCCTGTGTACGTAGTCAATAGTACGTTTGGCGGCGGGGATGGCTATGGAAATGTTGGCTCAAATGGTGGCGCACTAAGCAGCATCGGTGTCTCATGGACGATCATCAATAGTTTGTTCTCTCATAATAAAGCCATAGGAAATGGTGGCAATCCGGCAAAGGCAAACACCCCGGGAGGTGGCAGTGGTGGGGCTGTTTATAATGATGGAAACAAGATGACTCTGACGGTGCTTGGTTCCAAGATGGAGCATAATCAGGTCAATGCCTATGGCTCAGCCATATTTTTCGTCAGCAATGATCATTCGGGTGATATCAGGATACATGATTCAGTGATTCAGGATAATATTGGCGGATCATGGTACCCGGTCTATCCGGCAATTTCAATGCATAGCGATACTAAAATTGAGGTTGTGAATTCTGTGATCAAATAGTTCAGATTGTATCTCGAAATAATTTTGGTTAGCGAGGGTAATGTAGCAAAGAGGAATTCTGTATCATGTGTAGAGGATTCGTAATGTCAACCCATTTAAATCGTTTAGTGCCTCAGACATTTCAGTTGTTTATATATTTCAGAAAATAAGTACTCGCAGTACCTGTATTCGATAAAATATAAACTAAATAATTGCAATGGTTTAAAAGTAACCTTATATTGGTACTATGAGTACCAATAATGAGAGTAAAATAAACCAATTGTTGCAATCCATTCCTGAAGGAACGGTGGTGCTGGCATCATGGCTAATGAAACGAGGGTATAGCCTCGACTTGCAAAAGCGGTATCGCAAAAGCAATTGGCTGGTGTCTATCGGCACTGGTGCCATGATAAGAAAGAGTGATACCATTAGTTATGAAGGTGCCTTATTTGCCCTCCAAAAACAAGCTCATTTAAATATTCATCCTGCTGGAAAGACAGCATTGGGTTTGCAAGGAAGAGCGCATTATCTGGAATTGTCTACTAAATCCGTCACGCTATTTGGCCCGATGAAAGAGGTGCTTCCCGCATGGTTTAAAAACTACCCATGGGGAGTTACAGTTCATTTATACAGTACAGGTTTTTTACCAGGCGATCTGGGACTAGTTGAACTGGAAATGAAGAATTTCAAATTGCTGGTATCAGGTCCGGCCAGGGCAATGATGGAGTGTTTGTACCTTGTTCCCAAAAATCAATTCCTGCCGGAATGTTATGAAATTATGGAGGGATTGAATAACCTGAGGCCTTCAATGGTTCAGGAGCTTTTAGAGCAGTGTAAGTCTGTTAAAGTCAAACGCTTGTTTCTATACCTTGCTGAGAAATGCGGGCATGAATGGGCAAGGCATCTGAAACTCGAAAAAATATATCTCGGCAGCGGAAAACGCGCCATCGTACCGGGCGGTGCTTATAGTACAAAATACCAGATTACGGTAAACAGGGAGTTGGAAGAAATATCATGAGAGAAGCATTTATGCGACAGGTGGCATTGCTGCTGAATGTGTTGCCGGAGGTTGCCAAAGAAAAAAACTTCGCTTTGCATGGTGGTACCGCCATCAATCTATTTGTGCGGAATATGCCAAGGTTGTCTGTCGATATCGATCTGACCTATTTGGTTATTGAAGACCGCGAAACGTCAATGGCGCATATTGTAGATGCGCTTAATAGTATTGAGAAAAATATTAGAAGCATCTTTCCCAAACTGAAAACCCAGGTTCAGGAGAAAGAGTTAAAACTCCAGATAAGTCTGGTAGGAGCACAAATTAAAATTGAAGTCAACCAGATCATCAGGGGGTGTATTTCAAACCCTGAAAAAATGGAGCTTTGCAGTCGGGCACAGGATATTTTTGATGCTTTTTGTGTCGTTAGCATGGTACCGCACAATCAATTATTTGGCGGTAAGATCATCGCGGCTTTAGATCGGCAACATCCGCGCGATTTATTTGATATTAATTATTTGCTGGCTGAAAATGGTATCAATGATGAAATCAGAAAGGGGTTAATTTTTTCTCTACTGAGTTCAAATCGCCCTGTTTATGAGCTATTAAATCCGAATTTCATTGACCAGCGGCATGCGTTTGAAACCCAATTTGAAGGAATGAGTGATCAGGAATTTTCTTACAGCGAATTTGAACTTGC
>CAYZWN010000337.1:0-3236 GCA_964482185.1 uncultured Roseivirgaceae bacterium | reverse complement strand
CCTTCAATTGTTTCAAAGCTCCAAGAGAACCATCCGGCTGGCAGTGATTTCTCCCATTCCATGGCCTTGCTCAATGCAGTTTTACATGACATATCAACTAAGGATAAAGCGTTGTTGCTCAGGGAATCGAACTATAAAGCAGCTGTGCTCAACCAGTTATTTGAAAGTTGCACGAATTTTCAACCACTATCAGAAAAAAAAATGCGGTCTAAAACGATGCTCACTGCTACATGCGAGTCGGAGTTTTTGCTAAAAATCCAACGATTGGGTTACGGTGTGTCTTTTCGTGAAGCGGAAGGTATTGCCACCATTACAATCGCAAATTATCCAACCCATTCTAAAGAAGCTATAGAATTATTTGCTGACAGGGTTTCAGCATTATAGCTCTTCCTCGGGCATAATGATCCATAGAATAATATAAACAATGGTGCCAGGAAAAGCAGCGCTGAGAATGCTTACGAGTATGTAGGCAAGCCTCACAATGGTAACATCCCAACCAAGCCATTTGGCAAGCCCGCCGCAGACTCCGCCGAGTATCCTGTTTCTCGACCTCAATAATTTTGATGATGACATAAACTCCGATTTATTTCCCGAATTCAAATTAGCATTCATTTTTTTAATGACAAAAGTTGATACCTGGTTTTAATAGCCTAGCCTGCATAAAATTTCATAAAGAAAACGGCAAAGAGCAGCATCGCGAACAAGACCAATTGAATTGCTGTGATAATCAAATTGTATTTTATGATCTTTTTCATGATTTGAGAGACGCCAGAAATGCAAATACCCAGAGCCTCATTTAACGGTTTTTCACATTCAGCTTACTCCTTGCTTCACTTTTGATCAATTGCCATGCCATGGACATTAATCGCCAATCAGCCAGTTTTTTATGAAAATAGAATAAAGACAACTTGTCCGCAGCCGAACAGCTACATGTCCAGTATTACCTCAAAAGTAGTGAGCTGTCGCCGTAGCTGAGAAAGCGGTAATCAGCTTGAAGCGCCTCATCATAAATTTCCCGCCATGCGCCGCCAGTAAATGCAGAGATGAGCAGAAGCAGGGTTGATTTTGGCAAATGAAAATTTGTAAAAAGTCCGGTCGCAGAGCGTATCTGATAGCCGGGGTAAATGAATATGCCGGTTTGGCCATGCAGCGTTTCAAGTTCATTGCGCTCGCAATATTTGATAACCTCACTGAGTGCCTTTTGGTAGGATATGCCGGTGTTTATCCGATAAGGGAGTTCCTGATCAATACTAAAATCACTTTCAGGATTTTCGCTGAGTATAGCGCCATACCAATAGAGACTCTCAAGCATTCGAAGCGATGTGGTGCCGACTGCAATAAGCTTATCATGATGCACTAAAATGTGCTCAAGGCTGCTCTTTTTTATTACGATTTGTTCGAGGTGCATATCATGTGCCCTGAAATCGCTTGCTTCCACAGGTTTAAAAGTGCCTGCACTCACATGGAGCGTGAGGTACTCCATGCCAATACGCTTATTCGCTATCTTTTTCAGTATTCGATCAGTAAAATGCAATCCCGCGGTGGGCGCTGCCACGGCGCCGTCATGCCTCGAGTAGATGGTCTGGTATCTCTCCGCATCATCCTGCTCAGGTTTTCTTTTTAAATAGGGGGGGAGGGGTGTTTCACCTGTCAGGTTGATGACTTCGGCAAACGATGCGTCGCTGCTCCAATCAAAGCGTATCAGGTTCTTGTCCTTGTCAAAATATGTTGCGTGGAGTACCTGCTGGCCGGTTTTGCGGGTCAGCATTCCTTCTTTCCATCTTTTCTTATTGCCCACAAGGCATTCCCAGACAGCAGTTTGCTTTGTGGCCATAGCCTGGTGGATGTCTCTTGTCGGAGATTCCGGGTGTAAAAGGAATATTTCAATTTTCGATCCAGTTGGCTTTTCAAAGATCAGCCTGGCCGAAATCACCTTTGTATCATTGAAAACCAAAAGTGATTTTTCAGGCATCAGATCAGACGATTCTTCAAAACTATGATGCGATATGATGCCCTTGTTCCAGCATAGGAGCTTTGATGCATCGCGCCTGCTCAATGGATATTTGGCGATTTTTTCTTCCGCCAGGTGATAGTCATAGTTGTGGATATCAAATTCTTGTTGTGCCATATTCAATAATTGCACGCAAAACTATAAAATATCATGAATTGTAATTATGATTGTAATGATAGTAATGGAGAATTCATGAATATTGACATATTAAAATACCCCCTGAACTTCAAGTTTCGTGCCGTGACCTCGCGTGGATCAATGCTGTCAAAAGACAGCTTTTTTGTCAGGTTGCGTCATGACAATGATCAAAAGATGTTTGGAATTGGTGAATGTGCACCATTACCAGGTTTAAGTCCGGATACAGAATCGGAGCTAAATGAGGTTTTTAATCATTGTGCCGAAGCGCTTTTTGGATTGGAATCCCTGGGAACGGATCAATTGAAAAAATTGGTCCCCGGCAATTTTCCAGCGGTTCTCTTTGCTCTGGAAACAGCGCTCATGGATCTAAAGAATGGCGGCAAAAGAATCATTTACAACAATCAGTTTATGAATGGCGGTATTTCCATTCCGATAAATGGTTTGGTGTGGATGGGCACTAAAAATGAGATGAGGGAACGGATAGATATGATCCGGACTTCGGGCTACGATTGCATAAAAATAAAAATCGGTGGCATCAACTTTCAGGACGAACTTGATTTGTTAAAATACATCAGAAAGAATTATGGCGCCGAACAACTCCAAATAAGGCTTGATGCAAACGGGGCTTTCTCATTTGATGCGGTTTTTAGTATTTTGGAAAAGCTCCATCAATACAATATTCATTCCATTGAGCAGCCCATTAAAGCCGGGAACGGGCAACAGATGCATGAGGTTTGTAAAAATACGCCCATTCCGGTTGCGCTTGACGAAGAACTGATTGGTCTGCATGATCCAGGGTATAAAGCAAACCTGCTTGATGAGATCAAACCGCAATATATTGTCATTAAGCCTACCCTTACCGGCGGATTACGCGAAAGCGAAGAATGGATACATATGGCGGCACAGAGGGCGATTGGCTGGTGGATCACTTCGGCGCTTGAATCAAATGTAGGCCTGAATGCCATCGCCCAGTTTACAGCGAATCACAAACCTGAAATGCCTCAGGGCCTGGGTACCGGGCAATTGTTTATAAATAATATTCAATCTCCGCTTACCATAGAAAATGGCAGGTTGAGTTATGATAAGA
>CAYZWN010000336.1:0-3262 GCA_964482185.1 uncultured Roseivirgaceae bacterium | reverse complement strand
ATTTGCAGCCTTATCCACCGCCAACAATCCCCATCCAAACTCGTAGTCCGGTCCCGGATTGGCTCCTGCCTCATTGACAGTATGAATTGCAAGTGCCTTAAGTGTTGCGGAGCGCATATATTTTCCACTATAAAGCTGCGCATGATATTCCTGTAACAATGCAAGGCTTCCTGTTGTATTTGGTGCAGACATGGAAGTGCCAGACAACAAACCGTAGGAATTGACCCCGTCTGAAAGCGTGGAAAACACATCTACCCCGATGGCAGAAAGGTCAGGCTTGATTCTGCCATCATCTGTAGGCCCCCAACTGCTGAATGCACTCATTTTTACATCGGATGGCCCTGTGTAGTTGCCGTCAAGATGCTCCACGGCTCCGATTGTAAGAATATTTTTAGCAACACTTTTTGGTTCAAGACAGTCATACGGACCGTCCGGCGGCCTTGTGCCGTCACCAATATCAGTCCGGTCGTTTCCTGCTGACTTTACAATTAAATAAAATGGCGCGTTAAACGCGATATCATCCCATACACGGCTGTTGGCCGCGTCATAGAAACCAAACCTGTAATCCTCCACATTGCTCACAGACGGATCTCCAAACCATTGCCATCCGGTACCACTTGCATTTACATCCCAACCTGTTCTTAGACCATATGAATGATTATATATTATCATGCCATTGGCCGCTTCAGCAGCCATTTCGGAATTGTCATTATTGAATTCGTAGGCAAAGACACTTGTTTCGTAAGCCATGCCTCTCGCTTGCGGGTTGACACCGGCTGCTGCGATGGTGCCCGCCACGTGTGTGCCATGGTCATCGAATGGAATATTATCCTTGATTGTGACTCTGTTTCCAAATTCCTGATGCTGAACATTAGTAGAGCCACTGTCCCATATGCCAATGGTTATATTTTTTCCGGTCAGGTTAAGCGAAAGATTGCCACTTGGTCTCAATCTTACGGTGCCAACGTTTTGGGAGGCTTTCAGATTGTGTGTCATGTAAAATTCAGGTAAACCTGATGGCATGATTCGAATGAGGGAAACTGTGCGGCCATCATCATACCTTTCTCGCATAAGGATACTACGCTCCAAGGCAAATGCTTCTGCAGTCAACTTATTTTGCTGGTAAACCTGGTTTAAATTATCAGCCAGATCAAGAAGATAGGCCCTATTTGTTTCTTTCTGGATATCTTGTGCCTGAAGTGAACAAGCGGCAAAAAGAAAAGCTCCTATGATAATATTTCTCAACATCGTACCCTCAAATATTCTTGCCATCATTCATTGATAGGTTTATATTCCCACTGAGCTAAACCGGGAAATTCCCAGAAAGTTTTTTCCGCAACTTCCAAAACAAGTGTGTCTCTGAATCCATACACAAGAGCATCATCCGTTAGTTTAGACAAGATAAAAGGTTCTCCTCCACCGATGAACAGCGATGCATTGGCATTGACAATATCCCAGCGGGTTCTAAAGAGCAGGTCCTCTGAGGCCGGGTCACATTTTTGAGCGCCATTGTAAACCTGTAGTTCTTTGCCTTCCCTAATAAATGTATAAATATCATCCAGTGCACAAGAAGGTATGCCGTAAATCTGATTTGCATCCATTTCACCAACTTCCTCATCGTCAAAAATGAAGGTAAACGAGGCTTGTCTCCATGATTTGCTTTCTTCCCCGGTAAGGAGCAGGGTATAGGTAGCGGGTTTGATCTCGTATTCTTCCCGACAGGAGAATAACAAGAATAGAATCAGAATGAATTGGTATGATTTAAAATGATTTCTCATTGGTTTTTTTTACGTGCCTCTATGGTTCTCACTGTTTCAGGTCCTGCAAAGTCATAACTATATGAAAATCGGATCAATTGAACTTCCGAATCAAATGCGCCCTTTCCGATGGTTCTGGTACGGCCAAGTTGAGCAGTGCCGGCGAGATTTTGCTCGGGGATTTCAAATTCACCACGGCAGAGATCAAGGTTTGCAAAAGCAAAAAGGGCTGAGTCAAGGCCGGTATATCCGAACATGTAAATCCTGTTGTTCGCATTCCAGTCAACCAATATCTCTACATCATATTCAAACTGTCCGTTATTTTGATTGAACTCCCACCACCCCTCAAATTTTCGCAAATCCACCAGACAATCATCATCTTTGATGGTCACAGTATGAAAACGACCGTTGATACCCGTTTCTCCAAAACCTGCTTCGAGATTATTGTTGACGCTGGTGATGGTGAATTTAATGGTTTTATCACCAGTGAGCTCCCTGTTGTTGATCGGGAAATACCGGATTACACCTTTGTGCGCACCTACCGGAATTAAAACGCGTTTACTCTCCCCATTTTCCAGAACATAGTCCACATTTTCCACAGCCGTTCCGCCAACACTGAATTCAATAACGGTTGTATTGTTTTGGGAGGGCGAGGCCAGATGGAGAGGAATTTCTATCGGCTGGTTAAAATTGATATTGAAAGGATCTTTATAGTTTTCCAGTATTTCACTGCTGGTTTCGGTGAATCGCGCATGGTATGGGCCCTGGAATATGATTTCATTGGTCTCATCACACGACACAGTGATTGTTACAAGGGCTAAATAAAACCAGATGTGTTTGCTATTCCATTTCATTCACTTGATGATTTAATAACCCGGATTTTGTGCATTCTGAAGTGATGGATTGTTGATAATCTCTCTCAATGGTATTGGCCAGAGTTCATCGGTTGCACTCCAGTTGCTGGTAAATTCATTCATTATCGTTTGAGCCCTGCCTGTGCGCTTGATGTCGTACCAGCGATGGCCTTCAAAACAAAATTCCATTCTCCGCTCATTTTCAATAGCGAGTAGCATTTCATTTTTGGAGTTGGCCTGAATCAACGGCACACCGGCTCTTTGCCGTAAAACATTTACATCGGCAACAGCGCCGTTTTCTCCACCGATCTTATCCTGTTGCGCCCTTGCCTCAGCCCGGATCAGATACATTTCTGCAAGGCGGAGTACCTGAATATTGTCAAATGGTCCATATCTCACAATTGTCCAGCCATTGTCGGCTCCTCTTGCGTTTGTGCCATCAAACTCCAGCACCACATTGCGGTTGCCGCCGTCGCTCTGGAGTGCGAGTACCATTTCCGATGAGGGAATGATTTCACGTCTTCCTACAAATAGATTATTGATACTGAAGTTGGTGGAAGTGCCGGGATTGTCATTGGCGCTGTAAACAATTTCCAGGATTGATTCTGTGCTGAAATCGGCAGTAACTTCTGAAAAGGTAGGAGCGAGTGT
>CAYZWN010000335.1:1762-3268 GCA_964482185.1 uncultured Roseivirgaceae bacterium | reverse complement strand
CTCCGTGTCCATGTGCCGCAAGAAGCTGAGGAACTCCTTATGGCGATGACGAGACTTGCACTGTATCCGGATGTTGCCGTTGGCGACTTCGAGCGCAGTGAACAGCGTCGTGGTGCCGTGGCGCACATAGTCATGGGTGACGCCTTCCAGGTCGCCGAGGCCAATCGACAACAGCGGCTGAGCGCGCTCCTCTCCAGAAACACATGAGTCGATACCTGAACCGGAATCCAACTATCACAAACACCTGATCAGGAGTTTTTCATGGCGAAGTACCCAGTAATTGTATACGGAGCATCCGGTTATACCGGCATGCTGATAATGGATTGGCTGATAGACCAAAATATTCCATTTACAGCGGTAGCTCGGAGCGCAGACCGTACCCGGCAAATGATGGCCGAGCGAGTGCTTCGTCTTGAATCAGCAGTCTATGAAATTGTCGAGACCGAACACAGTGTCGCTGCTCTGAGCAAGGTGTTTCAGGGCGCGAAGGTCGTCTGCAATACGGTCGGCCCTTTTTCGCAGTTTGGCGCTGTGGCGGTAGAGGCTGCGCTTAATGCGGGTTGCCATCATCTAGACAGCACAGGTGAGCAAGCTTACGTATTGAATATGCGTGAGCGATTTGGCGAGCTATACAGGCAAGCCGGGTTGGTGCTTGCACCTTCAACCTCTTATATGCATACCTTCGCGGAAATTGCCGCCGAACTTGCACTGGAAACGCCCGGAGTCGATACCCTTGAAACTGCCACCTTGTGTCGGGGCCCCCGCACTGGATCAGCTGGTGTAACAGTGGGCTCTACCGCGTCCATTTTCGGTATGGCGCGCGAGAAGCAGTATTACCTGTGGGAAAGACAACTGGTGCAACACCCTGTGACCACGAGTTTTTCAGTTGCCGACCCAAGTTTTATGCAACCGGTGTTTTCACTGCCGTGGAGTGGTACGGCATTGCCGGTTTTTTATCAGCGTGATCCCAGGGTCAACAGTTGTATTTCCAGCGTCGGCTTTTACGATACCGATGTGATGCGTCAGGCACATGGATTCTTCCAGAAGTGGGAAGCTGAATTCAAAGATCTGTCTGCAGCTGAACAAGATGCGATCTTGCAAGCTACTGTGCAATCGGTCACGCCCTCTATGCCTCCCAGAGAACGCACACTGCTTACCCGGACTGTCGATTTCGCCATTGGCCGCGGTAATCTGAATGCCGTCAGAGCGACGGTACACGGCATAACCCCCTATATTTCTACCGGCGCGTTGCATGTCGCTTGTGCGATGAAACTGCTGGAAGGTGAAACGAACAAAATTGGTTTCACGTCTGCCTGCAAGGCTTTCGACCATCATTATCTGCTTGGCTTCCTTGAGCAACGCGGTTTAGCGAAAGCTACAGTAGTAGCGTTATAACTATCGGAGGCCAAACCAAGATGACGATTATCGATCATTTCGACAGAGGTTGGCGAAACAACCCCGAAGGTATTGCTTACATTCAGGATGAACAGCGAGTCAGCTATCAGC
>CAYZWN010000335.1:0-1662 GCA_964482185.1 uncultured Roseivirgaceae bacterium | reverse complement strand
AACAACCCCGAAGGTATTGCTTACATTCAGGATGAACAGCGAGTCAGCTATCAGCAAGCGGGCGAGTTCACTTGTAAAGTGGCAAATGCGCTGTTGGCGTCCGGTTTCCACCACGGACACCGTGGTGCTGTTTGGGCCAACAATGACATTACTGCGTGGCTATGCACCTTGGGCTTATGGAGGGCTAATATCTGCTGGATTCCTGTAGGGGCGCGCAATGCTCCTGACGAGAACCGGTATGTCCTCAGCCAGTTCGACTGCGATATCTTGTTTTTTCAACAGGAATACGCCGAAATTATCTTCGATCTCAAGGCGCAGTTGCCGGAGATCAAACAATGGATTTGCATAGACGCCAAGTTGCCGTGGGCCGATCATCTGAGCGACTGGATCTTGGAACATCCGACCTCGAATCCACATGTTGCAGCAGATCTTGACGATGTTATCTGGCTTGGACCGACCGGAGGCACTACCGGGCAGCCAAAAGGAGTAATGAATACTCATCGGAGCGTACAAACCTTTGTCGCCCATTTTTTGCTGGGCACCCCCTACCCGGCCGAACATTATCCGGTGAACATGGCTGCCGCCCCCATGACACACACGGCAGGCATTTTAAGCCTGCCCTGCAGCAGTAGGGGTGGTACTGTCGTCATCATCAGCAAGCCGGACCCAATGCTGATGTTGGCTGCCCTTGCCAAACACAAAGTCACCGAATTTTTCTTGCCGCCTACCGTGATCTATCGGCTGCTGGATATTCCGCAGCTACAGGAAAAAGTGGATTTCAGCAGTGTCCGCTACCTGTGTTACGGGGCAGCACCGATGTCGGTAGAAAAGCTTAAACAGGCAATCACCGTGATTGGGCCGGTCTTGATGGGTGGTTATGGACAAACCGAAGCGCCGGCCTCTATTGCCTTCCTACCCCCGGCGGAACATTTCCGTCAGGGTAGTATCGCGCCAGATGAGCGCTTGTCCTCAGTTGGACGGCCCAATCCATTAATCAGGGTTGAAATCCTCGACGACCAAAACCGGCTCTTGCCTCAAGGCAGTACCGGCGAGATCTGTGTTCGGGGCGATCTGGTGATGAAAGGCTACTACAAGGATCCGGAGAAAACGGCGGAAGCTATCATTGATGGGTGGCTTCACACCGGTGATATTGGCCATCTTGATGCAGAAGGTTATCTGCATATAACCGATCGAAAGAAAGACATGGTTATCTCCGGTGGATTCAATATCTATCCCAGCGAAGTAGAGCAGGTTCTGTGGAGTCATCCAGCGGTACAGGATTGTGCGGTGATCGGTGTGCCGGACGACGTCTGGGGAGAGGCGGTCAAAGCCGTGGTTGAACTCAACCAAGGCCACCAGGTTACTGACTCCGAATTAATCGCACTTTGCAAGGAAAAACTCGGTTCGGTTAAAGCACCTAAAACTGTCGACTTTGTCAGTTCACTTCCACGCAGTCCCGTCGGCAAAGTGCTGAAAAAAGATCTGCGGGCGCAATACTGGCAGACGCAATCGAGGCAAATATGAGATTTTCCCTTTTTCTTGTCTTGTGCTGGGGCGCAGCTCAAGCATCGGCGACCCATGCAACGGAATTAGCTGTAGAGCCAACCGGAAACGTTCAACTGGCAGAGCTCGCCAGGGATGCTTATGTGTTTGGTCTGCCCT
>CAYZWN010000334.1:0-3320 GCA_964482185.1 uncultured Roseivirgaceae bacterium | reverse complement strand
TTTGAATTGATCTCGGTATTTAATATGAGTTGGGAGCGTGAAACCAGCGAACTTCTGCTAAATAATAAGACTTTTATCGTGCACGCGTCCATATCCATTACCGGTTATACTGCACTATCACTCGCGGCGATTTACTCGCTGATGTATATCATTCAGAATTATAATCTAAAAAAGAGAAAGCTGGGGAGATTGTTTTCACAACTTCCGGCACTAACTTATCTTGAGAAAATGAACAAGCGCTCTATTCTCACAGGGATTATACTTCTGGGTATAGGCATAATGCTTGGACACTATCAGATGATGGTCAGCGGGGAGTACCTGGCAAAAGATATCAAGGTGATCATGACTGATACGGTATGGATACTCTATATAATTATGTATTTGGTGGCTGTAAAGAAAAAATGGAGCGGTGAAAAAGTCGCATATATGTCTTTGTATGGTTTTTTAGTATTGATCGTTGGCGGAGGGATTCTGATCTACTTATCAGATTCTTTTCATGAGTTTAATTAATTGGAGGAAAAATGAGTAATCGTATTCCCTTGGGTATAATAGGCATTTCTCACCACACGGCTCCGGTGGAGTTGCGTGAGAAGGTTGCCTTGAGTGAAGAAGAGCAGAAAATGGCGATTGCCCGGATCAGCGGCCAGTTTGAGGTGAATGGTTGCCTGGTTCTATCCACATGCAACCGTACAGAAATTTATATCAGTGATGAGCATCTTGATGAATCTTGTCAGAAAATCAGGACTTGGCTGAATGAGTTGAAGCAATGCAATACCTACACGGATGCTCAGATTACATATGAATTAACTGATGCAGAGGCCGCTGAGCATTTTTTTAAAGTATTGTCAGGTCTGGACTCTCAGATTATCGGCGAGCAGCAGATTACCGGGCAGGTGAAGGACAGCTATGACCTTGCCCACGCCCTGAGTGCGACAGACTCGCTGATCAATAAATTATTCAATTTTGCCATGCAGGCTAAGAAACGCGTCCACAACGAAACTTTTTTGAGTGATGGCACCGTTTCTATCAGTTTTGCCGGAGTCGAGTTGGCAAGGAGGATATTCAATAACCTCAGCAACAAGCAGGTGCTTTTAATCGGCGCTGGAAAAACTGCAGAACTTGCAGCATATCATTTTCAGGAAAGTGGTGTAAAATCCATAAGTGTTGCCAACAGGACCTTTGAACGGGCTGATGAGTTGGCGCAAAAATTCAACGGTAAAGCATTCAGAATGGATCAACTCCCTGATGCCTTGTCTGAGGCTGATATTGTGATATCAGCAACCTCAAGTACCGAATACGTGCTGACAGCCGAAATGCTGAAACCGATTTCAAAACAGCGGCACCACCGTCCAATATTTCTCATCGATCTGGCTATTCCAAGAGATATTGATCCTGCTATCAATAGCATTGATTCGGTATTTCTCTATAACCTCGATGACCTGGAAGAAATCGTAAAAATCAATCTTGAAAAGCGGCGAAAGGAGATACCCAAATCGATGAAAATTATCCGGGAATTCGTGGGCGAATTTCAGGAGTGGGTACGGCTTAACAGCATGACAAACGTGGCCGGCCGGTTAAAAAAGAAACTCGATGAACTGCGCATCAATGAAATAGAAAGATTAAAAGCCAAATTGCCACAAAATGGCTACCGGGCAGAGGTGGAGCATCTCACCGAAAGCATCATCAACAAAGTAGTGCGGCAGCATGTGAAGGCCTTAAAAAAAGTTGCCCATGATCCGGAACAGTACAATAAGCAAGTGGAAATGATCAGCAGGATTTACGACCTGGACAATGAGAATTAGAATAGCATGAATATCAATACAAAAATCCCGGTTGACATCAACCTGCTGAAAAAATATGATAAAGCAGGTCCACGCTATACGAGCTATCCTACAGCACCCTATTTTCATGAAGGTGTGGATGAAAAAATCTTCATAGATCACATTCAAAAAGATGAAAATGAAATTGTAAACCGGGACCTTTCGCTTTATTTCCATATACCTTTTTGCGATACCTTATGCTACTTCTGCGGGTGCAACATGATGGTAACGCGCAGCCAGAGCAAAATCGAGCAATACCTTGATTACCTTGAAAAGGAAATAAAATTGCTAAAAACCCATATAGGCACAGACCGGAAAGTAAAACAATTACACTGGGGTGGTGGCACACCAACTCATTTATCACCGGCCCAAATCAGAAAACTCGGCGCGATCATTCACAAATATTTTGAATTTCAGGATGATGCTGAGGTGGGTGTTGAGGTTGACCCCAGGGAATTGACAAGAGACCATATGCTCGCCCTGAGCGAAGTTGGTTTCAACCGGTGCAGCATGGGTATCCAGGATTTTGACCCCAAAGTCCAGAAAACCGTGAACAGAATTCAACCGGAAAGCATTACCCGCGATGCCGTAAACTGGGCTCGCGAACTCGGATTCACGAGTATCAATCTTGATCTGATGTACGGACTTCCTTATCAGAACCTAAAAACCTACAGCCAGACCATCGACACCGTTTTGACTATGAATCCGGATCGCTTAGCGGTTTTCAACTACGCTCATTTACCGAATATGATCAAACACCAGCAGTTGATCAAAGATGAGTGGCTGCCAACAGGCGATCAAAAGTTCGAATTGTTAAAATTGAGTATCGAGAAACTCAACAACGCCGGGTATGTGTACATCGGCATGGATCATTTTGCCAAGCCCGAAGATGAGCTTACCCTTGCCATGCAAAATGGCACATTATACCGGAATTTTCAGGGATATTCGACCCACGCAGGCATCAATCTGTTTGCAATTGGTATCACGAGCATAGGCATGCTATCTGATATGTATGTTCAGAATTTCAAAAAACTGGATGACTACTATAAGTCGCTCGATGCCGGAAAACTACCCGTCATGCGGGGTATTGCCCTCAATCAGGACGATCAGTTGCGCAGGGAGGTAATTACTGAAGTAATGTGTAATTTCAGAATCAGGAAGCAGTATTTTGAGGAAAAGTACAACATCGATTTTGATGATTACTTCAGTGAAGTATTGGCCCAATTGAAATCATTTGAAGAAGATAAACTGGTGATCCTTGAGAAAGATAGCCTCACCGTGACGGATATTGGCCGGCTGCTAGTCCGCAATATCGCCATGAATTTCGATTATTATCTGATGCAGAAACAAGGAGAAAAGCCTCAATTTTCCAGAACGGTTTAGGAAACGGGAAAATACTTTTTTAATAAATGCAATTAATACAGCAAAAGCAGCTAGACGGTCGCATTGAAAATATTACGTTTTAATATTCCTCAGGGAGTTTGCAACTAAAAAAGAAGC
>CAYZWN010000333.1:0-3343 GCA_964482185.1 uncultured Roseivirgaceae bacterium | reverse complement strand
CCACGTCGACCCCGGCACCGCCCCGGCGATGGTCGCCGACGTCCTCGCCGGCCGCGTGCTGACGGACGGTCTGCGCGGGCGGACGGCGCTCCCGGCAGCGGCCCAGGCCGCCGAGATCGCGCTGCGCCGCCGGCATGGGTGGAGCGGTGAGGCCGACGTCGTCGTCCGCGGGGTGACCGAGACGGACGGGGCCGTCGAGGTCCTCGCCGACACGCGGGTGGGAAGCCTGCGGTTACGCGTCGAGCTGGCGGCGTCGGGGCCGGTCGAGGCGTCGGCGTGCGCCGGCCCGCTGACCCCGCTGACGTGGACCGTGACGAGCCCTTGCCCGACGCCGGGAGATTAGGACAGGCTGCCCTTGTCCCCACTCCGACCGTTCGGGAGGCCCGACATGCCGACGACCCTAGTGCCACGACAGCCGTCCCACCTGCACTCCCTGCGCCGTGGACTCCCGGTCGTCGACGTGGCGACCCGACGCCAGTTCCTCGCCGTCGTCGGGGCGGCGGGCTGCTCACCGCGTGCGGCACGGAGGAGGATCCGCCGACCGCGAGCGGCCGGACGATCGAACATCGGGACGTTGTCGACGCCGTGGCTGAGCACGGTTTCGGGACACTGACCCTCGACGGTGTCCCCGAGCGGATCGTCACACTCGCCGACCGCTGCGAGTTCGACAGTCTCCTCAGCCTCGGCACCCGTCCGGCGGCCACCGGTCTGCTGTACGGCGAGACGGCCTTCCGGCCCTGGACCGCCGGCGTCGACACCGACGGCATCGAGACGTTCGAGGGCAATCAGGGTCTCACCGACCTGCTCAACCTCGAGGTGATCGCCGCCCAGCAGCCCGACCTGATGATGGGACCGACGCAGTTCTCCGACGAGGCCATCGTCGAGCGTCTCGCCGCCATCGCCGCGACCGTCGGCACGCCGGCGCTCGCACCCGGTGACTTCGGCTGGTGGGAGGACGTCCTCGCCCTCGTCGCCGCCGTCGTCGACCGGGACGAGGCCGTACCCGGCATCATCGCCGAGGTCGAGACGGCCCTCGCCCGCGGTGAGGAGGCGTTGCGGGACCGCGGCATCGGCGAGGTCACCCTCATGTCGGTCTACGAGGGGTCCGGCGTGTACGTCTTCACCGACGCCAACCCGCAGGGGGCCCTGCTGGCGCGGCTCGGCCTCACGCGTCCGGCCGCCCAGCGCGAGCAGTTCGTCGACGGTCCCGACGCGGGGTACGACCTGTCCCAGGAACGCCTCGGTGAACTGGACGCCGACCTCGTCCTGCTCATGGACTACGACCCCGCCGCGGCCGACGCCCTGGAGGCGGACCCGCTCTTCCAGGCCGTCCCCGCCGTGGCCGACGGCCGGTTCGTCCGGCTGCCGTTCGAGGTGGCCGACGCGATGTACTTCCACTCCCCGCTGAGCCTGCCGTGGGTGGTCGACCAGATCGGCGATCGCCTGCCGGGCGGCGCCTGACCGGGCATCGACCGGCGCCGCACCCCTGGCTCCGCGACGTCGAAGGCGATCCTCACCGTCGATCCGACCGAGCCCCCTTCACGAGACCGCCTCGGCGACGGCCTCCAGGAGCAGCCGGGCGGAGTAGTGAGTACCGCCGTTGTAGACGAGGCCCGGCACCTCGAGCACCCCGCCCGCCTGGACGGCGGGCAGGGTGGCCCACAGCGGGTTGGACTCGAAGCCGTCGATGCCGGTGGCCTCGTCGCCCAGGGCACTGAAGTCGGCAACGACGATGAGGTCGGCGTCGGCGATGGCGTCCAGGCGCTCACCCGACACGGTGACGAACCCGGATCCCTCGTCGAACTCGCCCACGTCGTCGCCGCCGGTGACCACCTGGAGGCCCGCGTCGGCGGCCACGGAGCCGGGGAAGGCCGCTTCCCCGCTGTCGATCCGGAACGACCCGTCGGGATCGGACCGGACGAAGGCGATGCGGGTGTCGCCGATCTCCTCCGGGAGCGCCGCCACGAACGCCTCGTAATCGGCTTCCACCTGTGCGGCCTGCCCCGTCCGGCCCACGGCCTCGGCGACGTCGAAGAAGCGCTCCCGCCAGCCACCGTTGCTGCGGTACTCGACGAGCACGGTCGGGGCCGCGCCGGAGAGCTGGTCGTAGAACTCCCCGTGGAACTCGTCCCCGATGATCAGATCGGCGTCCACCGCGGCGACCGCCTCGATGTTGGGGGCGTAGTCGTCGCCCACCGTCGCGATCGCCGCAGGGTCCACGTCCGGGGGCAACAGCTCGGCCACCTGACCCAGCTGCACCTCGACCTGGTCGCCCGCGGCCACGGGGACGAGGCCCAACGAGATGAGGTTCGCCGCGTAGAGGCTGCTGAGCGTCACGACGCGGCTCGGCTCGGCCGGCACCTCGGTGGAGCCGAGGGCGTGCTCGACGGTCCGCGTGTCCTCGGCGGTGGGCTCCCCGGTCGACGCCGCGGCGCCCTCGGCGCCGTCCTCGGCGGTCCCACCGCACGCGGAGAAGACCAGCGCAGCGGCCGCGACGGCCACAGGAGGCCCGATCCGGCGCATGCCCCTCATCGCGCTGCGACCTCGTCGACGACGGACGTGTCGAGGTTTTCGGCCAGCAGGATCGTCTCGAGCTCGTCGAGGAAGGCGTCCATGCGGGCCCACGCCGACCCGACCGCCTGCGTACCGTCGACGACGTACGCCTGCCCCGCCTGGGTCGCGCCCAGCTGCTGGTACAGCGGGGAGTCGACGAGGGCGTCGAAGCCCGGGTCCCGGCCCTCACCGCGGAAGTCGATCACGAGGACGACATCGGCGTCGTGGTCGCTGATGTTCTCCAGGCTGAACGGCTCCTCCTGGCCCGGGACGTGGTAGCCGTAGTCCTGCGGTTCCGGGCGGAGCAGGTCGAGGTCACCCATGACCGTCCCGATGGCCTGGCCCTCGTCGGCGCGCCAGAACTGGCCCGGGTCGCCGGAGGTGATGACGGAGATGCTGAGGTCGTCGCGGACCGGCTCCAGCGCCGCGTTCAGTTCCTCGACGCGTGCCTCGTAGTCGGCCCGGAACTGCGCGGCCTGCTCCTCGCGGCCGACCAGGGTGCCGAAGTCCATCAGGGCGTCCGTCAGGGGACGCTCGAAGATCTGGACGAGGACGGTCGGTGCGATGTCGGAGAACGTCTCGTACCCCTCGTCGAACTCGTAGCCCACGATGAGGTCCGGGTCCGCGGCGGCGAACGCCTCGAAGTTGGGCTCACCGTAGGCGCCGAGGAACTCGATGCCGGAGGTGTCGAAGCCCTCGGTGCGGCGGAAGCTCTGCGAGCCGTCGTCCCCGACCAGCCCCGCGCTGGCCACGGGCGTGACGCCGAGCTCGAGAAGCGGCAGGAGGGCGT
>CAYZWN010000332.1:0-3353 GCA_964482185.1 uncultured Roseivirgaceae bacterium | reverse complement strand
TCAGGTCTTTGACATACTGTTTATCTTCTGGGCTGATGTTGGGAAATATCTGATATTGAATTAACAGCAAATGGGCTATGTATTCGTTTGCAAGTTCAAATCGATCCTTTATCAGGATATCCAGGTTTTTTTCAAAGCTTGAGGGTGTGAAAATGGGATCTATTGCTTTTGAATCCGCATGCACCAACGCCTGTTTCAAAAGTTCAACGCCCTGGCCTGTCCGGGCATTCAGCGAGATGGTGGGAATATTAAAATACCTGGCGATCTCTGTCGGGCTCACGCGCTGGCCTCTGTTTGTCGCGACATCAAGCATATTCAGAACGAGTATCACCGGAATGCCCAAATCAATGATTTGGGTAAAAAGCAATAAATTCCTTTTAATATTTGAAGCATCAACAATGACAATGGCAATGTCCGGATGATCGGGATTATTTTTGTCAGCGAGCGTTTCAAACACCACCTGTTCGTCCATGGATTTTGGATACAGGCTGTAAGTGCCGGGTAAGTCCATGATCTGAAATCTGATACCTTCTTTGGTTGTAAGGTTGCCAAATTTCTTTTCGACCGTGACTCCGGGAAAATTACCGACTTTCTGGTTTAGTCCTGTAAGCTGATTGAATAGGGAAGATTTTCCAGAATTCGGATTTCCCAACAAAGCCACCTTCTTTACTCTATTTTCCATCATTATTTTGTTCAAGAATGATGGCCGCTGCTTCCGATCGTCTCATGGTCAGATTATAGCCTGCTACGTCATAGGAAAGCGGGTCGCCCAATGGCGCCGAAAAATTCATTTTGATTACGCTTCCGGGAAGACAGCCCATTTCCATTAATTTCAGGGAGATCACCTGGTCAGAAAAACCTTTTATCACACCACTTTCACCCTTTTTCAGATTTGCAGCACTAATCATTAAAGCAGCTTATTTAGAATTATTATAAAGTGCGCAAGTTACACGGATACTTTCAAATGGCCAAAATTACCGGCTAAATCCATATTGTTTAATTTAAATATAAAATAGTTAAACAATAATAAACGATTCAGGTTCTTTATCTGACGATTCAATTATGTAATACAACACTTCAGAACCTTAATTAATACTCTTTTTAAGTAATTGATGTTGATACAACAAATTTTAACCTTAAATTAATAATGATGAAAAATTTTAAAGAACAATTCAACAAATTGACCAAAGTCATGCTATCCCTAATGATGATAGCAGTACTATTATTTGTATCCAGTTGCAAAGACGATGAGGAAGAGCCAGTACCTGCTCCTGACAAGAACATCGTTCAATTAGCACAGGATGTTCCTGTCTTAAGCACACTTGTTACTGCCATTAATACAGCTGGATTAGCTTCAACCCTCTCGGGTCCTGGTCCATTCACTGTATTTGCTCCTACGAATGCCGCGTTCGAGAAATTGCCTGACGGAGTTCTACCTACGTTATTGGCTAACCCTTCTGCTTTAGCCGAAATATTACAATATCATGTGGTGAGTGGAAATGTCCTATCAACTGACCTTAGTTCAGGTTCAGTTAACACCTTATTAACAGGAGAATCTTTGGATATTGTGGTCAGCGGATCTTCTGTAACTATTAATGGTGTAGCTTCAGTAACTGCCGCAGACCAATTGGCTTCCAACGGGGTAGTTCATATTATTGATGAGGTTTTAATCCCTGAGGGTTTTGAATTACCTAAGAATAACATTGTTCAAATAGCAGCCGCTACGGAGGATTTGAGTATTCTTGTTGAGGCTTTGTCTTTGTTTCCAGATCTTGTAACAGCTTTAAGCGGTGATGGTAATTTTACTGTTTTTGCTCCATCCAACGAAGCTTTTGTAGCCTTATTGGGAGCCATAGGTCAGACTCAATTAAGCGATGTACCTGAATCAGTTGTCAGAGATCTTTTAGAATATCATGTTATCGCATCTGCCGCTATCATGTCCGGTGACTTAAATGATGGTGACGAGGCAACCACAGTTGGCGGTGAAGATGTTAGTGTTGTCATCAATGGCGATGGTGTATTCATCAGCGGAGCTAAAGTAATCGTTCCGGACGTAGAAGCGAGTAATGGAGTTGTGCATGTAATCGATGCTGTAATGGTAAATCCATCAATCCAGCCGATTGTAGGAACGATCGTGGCGCCAGCATATTTTAACAAGAGCTTTACGGTCCTAACCTCGGCTGTACTTGCAGCTGATCCATCCATTTTGGAACTGCTGTTAAGTGATGGTCCAAGTAGTAATGGCTTAACACTCTTTGCTCCAACCAATGATGCTTTCGCTGCTGCCGGAATCACAACATTACCTGATGAAGCTACACTGAATGCAGTGCTCGCATATCATGTAATTGATGCCACAATATTTTCAGCTGACCTTCCCTCAACATCTACCGGTGCGGCCCCTGTAGCAAGTCTCGGTGGAGAATTCTATCTATCTAATAAAGGTGATGGAGCAGGGGTGTTTATCAATGGAACATCCGAGGTTGTTGCAGTAGACATCGAAGGATCTAATGGTGTTGTGCACGTAATTAATAGAACTTTACTGCCACCGTCAGGAACTATCGTTGACATCTCAGTTGCATTGGCGACAGCTACAGAAGAACCACAATTTACTCAGCTTGTAGCAGCTCTTTTAAGAACAGTTGACCAAAATCCGGACCTCGTAGCAGCATTAAGTGGTGAAGGAAATTTCACGGTTTTCGCACCAACCGATGCAGCTTTCGTAGCACTATTGGCCACCAACGAAGATTGGTCTTCTGTAGATGATATTCCTCTTGATGTTCTGACTAATGTGTTATTATATCACGTAATCGGAACCCCAAGAATATTTTCTTCTGACTTAGAATCAGGTACCGCAAGTACGCTTAATGGAGATATCACATTCGATGCGGCAGCCGGTACAATAGCCGATACATCTACTGCTTTAGCTAACATCATCGGCACAGATGTTTTAGCGACCAATGGAGTTATTCACGTAATCGACAAGGTTCTTATTCCTACACTATAGGTTGTTGGGTTGTTTGTTTGGTAGGTTTAGCCCGGTCATCCTTGATCGGGCTAATTTTTTTTTGCCAAACAAAAAATAAAGTTGCCTCGTTTACCTTAAAGACCCAACGTACTAAGATGTGAATAATACACACCTTGCAATACTTTGCATTCACAACAATGATATCATCCATCAACTTTTAGAGGCATATTTTAATTCAAAAGGAAAGGGCCTCAACCATCTGTTTTTTTGCAAATCAATAGAAGAAGCCACGGCTATTTTAAGTGTTGAATATGCCATTGATTGTATCATCACTGAGCCCGGGGTTATAGATGGTGATGTGATTGATTTTTTACTGGAAACCCATGAT
>CAYZWN010000331.1:0-3384 GCA_964482185.1 uncultured Roseivirgaceae bacterium | reverse complement strand
AAAAATCCCGGTGCCCTCAAACTGGGAACTCCATAGCTTTGGCACGTATAATTATGGCCATGACTGGAAAGACGAAAATAAAAAACTCGGAAAGGAGCATGGTATGTATAAACACACTTTTAATGTGCCCTCATCATGGAAAGGAAAAGTGGTGCACATTGTGTTTGACGGTGCCATGACCGATACAAAAGTGAGCATCAATGGCAAACAGGCCGGTGACATGCACCAGGGTGGTTTCAACAGATTCCGCTATGATATTTCAAAACTTTTGAAGTATGGCAAAGAAAATCTACTCGAGGTGGATGTAGCCAAGCATTCTGCCAATGAATCTGTAAACAGAGCCGAGCGGCAGGCTGATTTCTGGATTTTTGGCGGTATTTATCGTCCGGTTTTCCTGGAGGTGTTTCCTTCCGGCCATATGCAACGCGTGGCCATCGATGCCAGGGCAGATGGCAGTTTCAATGTCCATGCAGAACTGAACAGGTCAGGAATTGCGGATCATGTGCAGGTCGAACTTTTTGAAATTAGTGGAGAGAAAATTGAAGGAATATTCAAAGCTGAAATTGGCAGGAAGGCCACTTTTGTTGACGTAACGGGAACTTTCCGGGGCGTAAAATCATGGAATCCTGAAATGCCGAATCTCTACAACATGCGCGTGTCACTCATGAAAGGCGGCATAGCCACACACATCGAAAACAGGCGGATTGGATTTCGAACGGTGGAACTGAGGGTGAAAGATGGTTTTTATGCAAATGGGAAAAAGGTGGTTTTTAAAGGTGTGAACAGGCACTCGTTCTGGCCCGAAACCGGCCGTGCACTCAGCGATGCAAATCATAAGCAGGATATACGGCTGATGAAAGAGATGAATATGAATGCAGTCCGTATGTCGCATTATGCACCTGATGAGCGGTTTCTCGATTTGTGCGATTCGCTTGGACTTTTTGTATTGGATGAACTTGCCGGATGGCAGCAGGGCTACGACACCATCGTCGGGCCTAAACTGATCAGGGAGCTTATTCTCAAGGATGAAAACCACCCAAGTGTCGTGATCTGGGATCATGGCAACGAAGGAGGCTGGGATTTTGCAAATGAGAGGTGGTTTCATCATTATGACATCCAAAAAAGACCTGTCATTTATCCGTGGTTGCACCGCAATGGCGTGGACACCCATCACTACAACGGCTATGATTTTGGTATCAACCGGTACTACTACGGAACGGATGTATTCATGCCTACGGAGTGGCTGCACGGACTTTACGACGGGGGCCATGGAGCGGGCATGTATGATCATTGGGCAAGGTTCAGAGCCAATCCGCGGAATGCCGGTGCGTTTCTCTGGGTTTTTAGTGATGAAGCGGTACTGAGAACCGATTTGCCGGGCACAGTCTATGACAGTGATGGCACCCATGCTCCGGATGGCATTTTGGGGCCGCATCGTCAAAAGGAGGGGAGTTTCTTTACCGTAAAGGAAATCTGGAGTCCGGTACAGGTGAAACCGGTGGTCATTTCTCCCTCATGGGATGGCAGGTTGCTGGTAAGCAACGAGTATATTTATTCCAACCTGAATACCGTAAGTTTTAACTGGAAGGCACTAAAAAGCCAAGCCCCCGGAAAGCCAGGCACTCTGCCGTTTGCATCCGGAATCATAAACGGACCTTTAGCTGAGCCCGGTGAGACAAGAGTTTTAAAAATTGACCTGCCGTCAGGATTTGCTGATTGCGATATCTTTTCGCTTACAGCAACCGACAAAACCGGCATGGAGATTTGCACATGGAGTTGGCCTGTGCAGCATCCTGAAGTCATAGCAAGGCGAATTATTGATCAGCAAAGCGATGAAGGAATGATTGAGATAATGGAAAGTGAGGGCAACCTTGCAGCCTCAGTTCAGGGTTTGAACTTTACATTTAGTCTTGAAGACGGGAAACTACTCCGTGTCGAAAAAGGTGGCGAGATCATATCTTTGTCGGGAGGGCCAACACCTGTAGGCGTGAATTCGACAATCAAAGAGGTAGTGTGGCAAAAAGATGCAGATGGCAGCCTGGTAATTAAAGGTTATTATGATCATTTCCCGAAATATTTCTTTTGGAAATTGCATAAAAGTGGCCTCCTCGGGTTGGAAATAAGTCCAAATATGGATCGGCTTAGCGAAATCGATTTTTTGGGTGTCAGCTTCGGTTATCCTGAGCACAAAGTGAAATCGATGCAATGGTTGGGGCGCGGACCTTACCGGGTCTGGAAAAACAGGATTCACGGCACCAATTTCAATGTCTGGCAAAAAGACTACAATAACACCATCACAGGACAGTCGTTCGATAACCTGATTTATCCGGAATTTAAGGGTTATCACGGCAATGTAAACTGGCTGCAATTGCAAACCACCGAGTCGCCCATTACGATTCTGCTGGAAACACCGAACATTTTTGTGCAGGTATTTACCCCCGATCCCCCGGCAGAAATTGTGTTGGAGAACGTGCCGCCATTCCCGAAAGGGGATATATCATTTTTATATGAAATACCGGCTATAGGCACTAAATTTAAAAAAACGTCCGAATTGGGCCCATCGAGCCAAAAGGGGATTGATGGCCATCACAAAGGCGATGACAATGATTCGATTCGCGTTTGGTTTGATTTTAAATCAGAATAAGCAATCATGAAAAAAATCAAAGTTTTCACTTTAGCCGGAATAGGGCATTTATTGCTTATCAGCATTACACTGATGCAATGTGCGCCAGAAGCAAAGCAGCCGAATATTTTACTCATCGTGGCGGATGACCTTGGGTATGCTGATTTAAGTTCCTTTGGCAGTACATTTTATGAAACCCCCAATCTGGATGCTCTTGCAGATGGTGGCATCAAGTTTATCAATGGCTATGCAAGTTGTCCGGTTTGCTCACCAACAAGGGCCAGTATCCAAACCGGTAATTACCCTGTAAAGTCAGGCATTACTGACTGGATTCCCGGGCGCGTGAAATATGCAGGAACAACGACTAAGGACAGATGGATGAACCAGCCAACGGTGAATCAACTGGCGGTGGAGGAGACCACCATTGCAGAAGCCCTGCGCGACCTGGGTTACAGCACATTTTTTGCCGGTAAGTGGCATTTGGGCGAAACAGAGGAATACTGGCCGGAACACCAGGGCTACAACATTAATGTGGGCGGACATTGGCGGGGCGCGCCAAACAGAAATCAAAAAGAAGGCTACAAAGGCTACTTTTCGCCTTATGGCAATCCAAGGCTGCGGGACGGACCTGAAAACGAATATCTTCCCGACAGACTTGCTTCAGAAACAATCAACTTCATCCATACCCGGGATGGCAATCAGCCCTTTTTTGCCATGTTGTCGTTCTACCTCGTGCATACACCCATGCAGGCCAAAGAAGC
>CAYZWN010000330.1:0-3387 GCA_964482185.1 uncultured Roseivirgaceae bacterium | reverse complement strand
AACCGTCGGCATCTGAAAGGATCTGTACAGAGCCGTGTAAAAATTAACCTGCTGCACATTGGTTCCGCCCTGCACCTGTATGGATGACAAACGATTTTCCCATGCTGCGATGGCCTCAAGGGCAATGGCATCGAAATCCCTATTCCCGGTTTCTGATTCCAGATTTCCCCGGGCGCTTTCAATGCTTATATGAGAAATGGCCAACTTCATTTCAATGGTCCGGTCATCAAATTCGAGCATGCAGACCAACTTGTTGGCCCTTGCCTCAATTGATACTCCCAGATAATCATCGTTTTCCCAGATATGATGACCGGATACCGGTTTGGACAATTTAGCAGCAAAATACACCTTAATACCGCCATACCGGCCTGCAAAGCTCCCGTAGGTATGCGCATGGCCTTCGAACTCGTATTCATTCAAAAATCTGACGTATCCGTCTTCGCTTCGTTTTCCCCCAAGTGCGTGGGTAATATTTATCAAAATTCCGGGCTGCACATTTTCATCAAATGTATAGCGATGAAGGCCTGTTCGCTCAGTTGCGGTGAGTTCTGCCCTAAATCCTTGTTTGGGAAAATCAATACTGTAGTACCCCGGATAAGCACATTCATCTTTATGGGAATATTTATATTTCAACATATCCGGCACTGTTCCGGATGGCGAAAAATCCTTTATGGGAAGCGCAAGAAAATGTCCCCCATCCGTGGCGCCGGTACCTGCCAGTCGTGTATGGGAAAAACCGATTATTTTGTTATCACCATAAAAATACCCCGATGTGCTGAGCCCCAGATCGTTTGTGATCATGGAGGCCGTTTCCGGGCTCAGTCGCATCACGCCGAATGGGCGTGATGGCCCGGGAAAATTATAGGCGCAGGTCCAGGGCACGCCGCCTGTGCCGATAAATGGGTTTACTTTGGACGAGAGCGGGTAGTGCAACCGGATGTTTTCTGGTATATCCTTAACAGGCGTATCAACAAAACTCCGGTATTGCCACCAAAAACCTGCAATCAGCAACAACATCGCTGCAAGTACCGCACCCAGGATTCCAAATATTATTTTTAGATACCGAATCATGCTAATCTATCAAAAGCCGGCCTGTTTCGAGCATTCCGTCATAAATCACCTGGCCCAAACCCGGCCCGTAAAAGCTCACACTCGACTCGTAACCGCCCTTTTCATACTCTTCTACAGTGAGAATATAACTCAACCATTCATTGGCAATGCCTCCAATCACAGGATTTTTTACACCCAAATTCCTTAGCTCGTTTTTTGTTGCCAATCCCAGTTCGGCGATGATTTCTCCCGGGGCCCCAATGATCATCAGTCCACCAACTTGCAGTGCTGTAATTTGTGTAGTGCCGGGGAAAATGTGATCGAGCAGGGCCTGAATCTTTGACTCGTCGAGCTGGTATTCAGCTCCGCCTGTTTGCATGAAGGAGGGGTGCGGTTTTTTAGAAGGCAGCGTAATTTCGCGGCTCACTACTTCCAGGACCGTATTGCCGGAAGGAACAATGTTTTGGTAAAGCGACAAAGCTTCCTTTGCAATGGTTCTGCCGTAGTATTCAGCCTTTTCATAATTACTGCCTCCCCTCCGCGCAATCACAGATTGGTCGCCAACGGCGCCGTTGTAATACATCGCCACGATATCATCGTCAATCCAATCTTCCAGTTCGCGTTGCAGGTAGCCCGGCCAGCCACCGGAAACCCACATATCATCCGCATCCATGATGGTGGGATGCGCGGTCCAGTTTACCAAAATGGCCATAGGATTGTCATTTAGGTCATCAACCCTGGTAACGGTCAATTCTCTATCTACTGAAGTGGCACCCCTTCTGTTCCTGTTCAAATTTTCCAGACTGACCTGCCCTGTGCCAGTCTTTACAGGCACCAACTGTCTGTCTGTGTCTTCGATCAGCAGGGCGAGCTTTTCCACTATAAAGTCGAGCAACTCAGGTTGAAATATACCGATGGCCGCCATGCCGAATATATTCCTATTGTTCAGGGCAAACATCTCCAGGGAGGTGTGCGTATGACTTGGGAGTAGCATTATGTTTTCAGCCTTCCAGCCGGATTGACTGAGCTTTTCGGCAATCATTGGCCGCACATTTGGAGGAAACCCAAGCATATCCATGGTGATGATGGCAAACTTCTTCGAACCGTCCGACAGCACCAGCGCCTTGGCTTTGATGTCGTCGTGGATGCCTTGAGCAGGCTTACTCATCCGGGCCCCATATCCGCCGAGTGTATAGCCAATTTCCAATGGGGGCGTTATGGTTATCGATTTCGCGTTTCCTTTCAGGGGTTCCTGACTGTTTGCATCATAGATGATGCATATCAGGAGAAGAGAAAATAAAGTGAATTTCATAATAATTTAAAAGTTAATAATATAATTGCCCTTAGCGTATTCGGACGTTCTGATTATCAGTCTGGATTTTTGTGATAAATATTCATAATCCGCCCCCTCCACGAGTGGTCGATTGTCCAGCAATACGGTAGCGGGTTTATTATCAAGAACGATATTGACTACGTGCGCACATTTTTTGCCCTGGAGATTTATCAATATTTGGCGGTCTGATGTTGAATAAGAAATCACAGTACTTTCATCATTTTCCCTGAATACCTCAAAGCCTCCTGCTTCATGATCCGGGTATATCATCAAAGTGAGGAACCCATCGTCTGCTTCGCTGCCAATACCGGTATAGGATCGCTTGATATCCATGGGGATGATCGCGCCTTCTTTGATGAAAACGGGGTATTCATTCAGCGGGAATTCCTGAACAATGGTAGCCGGGCCTTTGATAATTTTTGTGTCATCAAACCAATAGCGCCATTTTCCGGAGGGCAGTCTGATTTCATTTTTAAGCTGATCTTTATAAATCGGCGCTATCAGCAAATGTTCTCCAAACATATAGTGATACTTTCCTTCAACAGGCTTCATGAGCCGGGGTCCGCCCTGGCTGGCCGTGACCACATAGTGGTACATATAGGGAATCAATTCGGTATGCAGCCAGGAATATTCACGGATAATTTCCAATTCTTCTGTGGTTCTTTTCCACAATCTGCGTTCCCCATGACCGCCATTCAGAAATAAGCCATTAAAAGCGGAGAACTGTGCCCAGCGGATGTAAAGCCTTGGCGGGATGGTGCCTCCCGAAAAACCGGCAATGTCTGACCCGATGATGTTGTAGCCAAGTTTGGCGCTTTTCAAAATGCTGGTGATGGCAGATTCGAAACCCTGAATCCCTTTCAACGCGATATCCTTTCCTGAATCTGCATTTTCTGCCAGCATTTCATCGGTCACCCATTTGTGAACCTGATCCCCTACCCAATTAACCGGCGAAGCATCAATGGGCGCGAAGCCTTCGGGGTGAAAGCCGCGATCGATTGAAC
>CAYZWN010000329.1:0-3403 GCA_964482185.1 uncultured Roseivirgaceae bacterium | reverse complement strand
TACCAACGAACAAAGCATTGCGCAATCCCATGAAAAACATCAGGACAATTGTAACGAGTATGACTCCCGTTATGATGCTGTTTTCGAGATTACTTACCATACTTCTTGTAATCTTGGACTGGTCATTGGTGATGGTAATTTCCAGATCCTCCGGAAAACGATCTACTTTGGCCCGGGCAATAATCTGTTTGATTTTTTCGGCTGTAATCAGGAGATTTTCTCCACTGCGCTTCACCACATCCACAGTCACAACGGGCAATCTGTTCGACCGTGAATAGCTTCTGCGCTCAGCATACGAATCGGTCACAGTGGCAACATCCTTCACATACACGATTCGTAAATCCTCGTCCTTAATGATTACATCCCCGATTTCATCCACAGATTTAAATTCTCCATCAACCCGAAGACTTCGCCTGAATTCATTGGTGAGAATATTTCCACCCGAAAGCGTAACATTTTCTGCAGCGATGGCATCACTGATATCCTGGAAACTTACCTCCACGGCTTCCATCTTATATATATCTGCATCGATTCTGATTTCCCGGTCGAGCGCTCCCCTTATATCACATTTAGAGACCTCACTTAGCTTTTCTATTTCATCCTCAAGATATTCAGCATACGTCTTCAGTTCATTGATGCTGTAATCCCCGGAAATATTTACATACAAAATTGGCAACTCGGTAAGATCAATATCCATGACATTTGGGTCGCTGTCAAGATCGGTCGGCAATTCACTTTTTGCTTTGTCAACCGCGTCTTTCACATCCTGAAGCGCTTTTGCTATATCTTCATCCGGGTTAAACTCCACAATGATGGTGGAATAGTCCTGCACTGAGGTGGAGGTAATATCCTTGATGCCGGAAATGGACTTCAACTCTTTTTCAATTGGTCTGGTTATAAGATTTTCCATATCTACCGGTGAATTGCCCGGGTAGGGCGTACCGATATATATGGTAGGTATCACTACCTCAGGGAAACTTTCCTTCGGAATTGTGACATAGGAATAAAAACCCATGATCACGATGATGAAAGTGAGTATGACAACACTTGTCCGGTTTTTGATGGAAAATGAACTTAGCCCGAATTCTCTGGCTATGCGTTCTTTTGATGGCTGTTTTTCCATAATATTTGATTACACCACTCTAAATTACGTTATCAACTATTTTAACTTTGCTTCCTTCGGCAACATCGCGGAAGCCCGCATCAATCAATATTTCATCGCCGGTAAGACCGCTTTTTATCATTGTATTGCCTCGATAAGTAGCGCCCCGTTCTATTTGAACTTTCCTGGCCACTATTTCTTCTTCATTATTTTCAGCAATGAACACAAAATCGCCCCGGTTGTCCCGCTGTATTAGTTTACTTGGGATCACAACAGCATTTGAAACATGAAAATCTTTCATTTTCACAATTGCGATGAGATTTGGCTTAAGGGTAAAATCAGCTTCAGGGAGCAGGGCCTCCACGGCAAATGTCCGGTTATTCTCATCAATCACCTGGCCAACAGAACTGAGTGTGGATTTCAAAGTGTTATTGATTGAAGGAAAATAGATTTCCACAACATCTCCTTTGTTGAACTTACCAATATGCGATTCGCTCAGATCTGCTTTGATATACATGTCCTTGTGGTTGATGACCCGTACCAGAGGCGAGCCAGGCTGGGCCATTTCACCTTCCCTTACAAACACTTCTTCAACAGTGCCATCAAAAGGCGCGCGTACCTGAGACTTGGATATTTGCGTTTTCACATTCGCAATTTGATTCTCCAATGATTCTTTTCTGTTTTTCGACTCCAGGTATTGTACCTCAGTTCCGATGTTTTGCTTCCAAAGATTCGCCTGCTTCTCATACATGGTCTTTGCAAGGGCATACTCCGTCTGAAGCTGATCCAGGCTTCGCTGATACAATTCGATATCCATCGAGATGATGAGTTGTCCCTTTCTTACCTGGGCGCCTTCTTTGGCCAGTATCCGGTCTATACTGCCCATATTCTCCGCACTGATCAGAACATTTCTTCTCGACTTAACAGCCCCTCTTACTTCCACATAATGCTCGAAAACAGAGCGCCCGACATTTATCGTTGTAATTAGAGTGGCTTTGCGGTTTTGCTTACCAAATTCAGGATCAAGCATCGCTATTTCCTGCTCCAACTCCGCAATCGCTGTTTTGAGGGATTGCATCTCGGTTTTCTTTTTTGTAAGCTTCTGCTTTTTGGCTTCCAAAGGATCGGGTTTTTGACATGCATTTAAAAGAAGCGCCAAAATACCAACGGCAATGATGTTCAAAGTTTTCATTATTGTTTTACTTAATAGTCAATTTTAATAATCCCCAAAGCTTTCTGATAATCGACATGCGATATCAGGGCATCGTATAACGAATTGAAATAATTACTTTGCGCCTGCTTGAAGGCATTGTCCGAATCAATCACTTCGAGATTTGAGCCAACGCCTTCCTGATACTTAATTTTAGACTGACTGAACACAGACTCGGCGAGCTTTACATTTTCTTCCTGATTGCTGAGCTGATCCAGGTTGTTCATCAACGTTTTTCTGTACTGATCGACCTCCATTTGAATGGAGTTTTCAAGCATTTTGCGCTGGAATTCAATCTGTTTTATCTTTATCTTATTTTGCTGCACCAGTTTATTCTTATACAGGCCATCAAAGATCGGCATACTGAAACTGAGACCTGCCAACTGGTAGTCAGGCCATACCATCCGGTTAGTAATATCGCCAAGATCACCGAATTCCCGGACACCGGCATTTATACCCCAGGAAAAGAATAAGTCGAGCTTAGGCAAATACTGGGACTTGTTGTTTTTCATATCCATTTCGGCTAGCAACTTATTGGTTTCCAGCTTTGAATATTCTATTCGACGCTGAAAATTATAATCCATTTGCAGTTCTTCTTTCATGTTAAACTGCAAGTCGGATAAGTGATCGGTGATATCGAGCTTTTCATTCATGGGCATACCCATCTGGAATTTGAGCAATGAGGTACTGATTTCGATTGCGCGTAGCGCATTTTCTTTGCTCGTGCTGATATTATTGAATTCAACCTTCGTTCGGTTATAGGCAAGCAGTTCTGCAAATCCGTTTTTATACATGATCTCGGTTTCCCTGAGAAGTGAATCAAGCCTTTGATAATTTGATTCAATGGTCTCATATGTAAGCTTGTTCACAAGAACAGTATAATAAGCCTTTGTAACTGCCTCAGCCACATCAATCTTTGATTTTATGTGGTCTTTCATGGATAGTTGCTGGTATACTTTGGAAGCCTTTACCCCTACAAAATATGAACCGTTAAACAACATCTGATTGATATTAAGACCCATTTCACTTGTATAAGGTGTGCCAAAAGCGAGTTCAATAACCTGGTCTTCGGGAGCTGACGGATCGAACTG
>CAYZWN010000328.1:0-3425 GCA_964482185.1 uncultured Roseivirgaceae bacterium | reverse complement strand
GAAAAGTTCAGTGGACGAGGAGATGCGAGACTTTCAGGCCTGAAGCCCACCATAGTCAACGACACATCATATTTTCCTTTTGGAAGAGGGACATCAATATCATTCGGGCTTAGTCTGGGGATTGGCATATCGAAAGTATGTTTTTGCAATGCAGGGATCAGGTCGAATGCTTCAATGGGGATAAACATGTCTCCCGGAAGAAAGGGCCAATTGGTTCGTGAGGTTTGAGCTATGACCTTACCGTTGTATTTAACTGTGGTTTTCAGATCAAACAATACCAATCCCCGCTTGCCGAGGTTTTCTGCTTTGTACGACATATTGATTTTGTATTTGCCATCGCGAAAACTTTTGAACAAATCAACAGCGGTGTTTTCTTTTATTTTACCGTCCGTCGGAAAGCCGCTCAGGTTCATTCTGCCTTCGATCTTTTGGGCAGCCAAATCGCCTATTATTACAAAGAGTGTACATAAAAAAGCAATAGTTTTTAAATTTTTCATTGTAGTATAGTTTAGTGTAAATTGTTTATATTGATATAATTGATTCGTGGAAGAATTATTGAAGTTTTTCCATGATGATCATGTTCGCGAGTTCGATGGATTTCGATTTATTGAGGTTTTTATCATCTGAAATATCCACTACCAACGCGAAAATGAGCCCGTTGTAAAATACTTTCAGTTCATTGGTGTTCTCATACCAAACTGCGGCATTTCCAACTCCGGAGATTTCCTCTGCCTTGAGATTTTTAATCATGTCTGTACCGGTCTCCAACATTTTTTGGTCGGCGCTTTGGTTGTCAACACTTCCTTTCTTTGAAGCTTCTTCCTCCAATTGTTTGGTTGCAGCGCGTTTTTGCTGGTCTGAAAGTGGACCGTAATTTCTTTGAAACCTCTCAAGTGTGGTATTGGAAACGCCGTTGATACCTACCTGGTCTTTACGGGGTACCTGCATGGTGTTGCCGCCAGCAGAAACGTTTCTTATTCTGCCGTTCTCCCAGTAGTAATTACATTCGCGTGGAGGTTTCGGCGTACCACCGAACGCTTTGTGCGTGTTGTTCTCATGCACTTTGGCCGCATCAGATGCTTCAAAACCCGAAATCTTCGCGGCCATTTCGAGTGTAAGCAGTTCATCTAGTTTTCCTGAAAAGTCTGCTGCGTTGATTGCGGTTGCATTTTTTGCCTGATCGGAGTTTGCATCAGTATTGCCACCCTGACCTGAACAGGCGCTAATAAGCAGCGATTTGATTGCGATGATAATAAGGAATCTAAAGTTCATAGTTGGTAGTATTTTAAGATTGTCTTTCACGGTCATTACATGAATTGATAGTTGCTGTTATAGATGGAGAAATTCACCTGATCAATACCAACACATTCCATGGTGCCACTGATGTTCTTTTTCTTTTTGCCTTTCTTATCCTCCATATCCATGTACATCAATAAGGAGTTTTCGAACTGCTCTGAATAGGATTGCATGGCGGGAGGAAGTTTACTGTTATCTTGTTTGAAAACATCCACAAAGCTCACCTCCATATCCGTGGCTATATACATGATGAATTTCCATTCTTCATTTTCCATTTGCTTGCCGATGCAATCGTACCCGAGGAATTCCTTGTTTGGTAAATCGGTAATTACATAGTCGTGTAAATCCTGATAGGCATCCATGTTTTCCTCATCAAGACTAATGGTCGATGATGCCGTGGCAATTGAATTTCCACCTGAATTGATGTAATTAATATTTACCTGCCGCTCCTGATCCATGACGATAAACATATCAGCGCCAACATTCATTTTCACACCCATATAACCCGACCCCGGATTGAGATAGTAATCGAAGATGAAACTACCATCCTTGGTGCTCATTTGGAGGCTGTATTTATAGCTGAATTCATAGCTGTCCGGCAATTCGGCACGATCAACTTTTTTTCCTCCTTTCATCATCCCTTCGAAGTTTGGGTTAAAAAGTTTGTCCATAGCATTGGAGGTGGCATCTCCTGCTTTATCAGCAGTCTTCTGGATTGCAACCATCTCAACTCGTTCCTTTGTTTGTCTTTTCAATTCGTTAAAGAACTGGCCATGGGTCGTGGAAGCTGAAAAAATGATTGCCAGTCCGATGAGTAGTTTCGTGAGGTTCATAGCTTGTGTATTTTTGGTTTGTTAATTTTTGACCTTCATTATGTAAAAGATGAACAGGTAAACATCTTAAAGAATATTTTTTTGATGGATAGCTGAAAAATTTAATGCCTGAAGGCTTTATGGCATTGGAGATAAGCGGTATTTAACTTTTTCAAAATAATCCTGCTTTGGCGCATGGATTTATGCCTTTATGAAAAGCATGTATTATTACACAGTGACCAACAATCTTTAGGGCTCCACTATAAGCCATCTTTTTATTACAGTCAGCTGCAAATGCCAATTGCTGCTTTGGACGGCAAAAGCTCTCCGCACTAAAGCGCTTCTACGCTTTTGATATATGTAGCCAACTGACTTGATTTTGACTTTTTAGCTTCTATTCTTAACAAAACAGGGTTTTCAGACGTGCCTTTCGGTTTGACCGTAGGCCTGGCTTATTTTGCGGCTTTTGATTGAGATTTTTTTCAGTTTTGATTTGCTGATTTAGTGGCGCTCCAATTCCGCGTTACTTTATCCCTTGTCACGGTTCCTGAAATCTGGCTATCGGAAACATAACCGGTGAATATTTCATCATCAATATCAAAACTAATTTCATTTCCGCGCAACTTTCCGGCTTGTATTTCAATACCCTTTGACTCATTTTCAAATGTTCCTATTATATGCTGGAAATACTGTTTGAAATGAAGTTCACCTTCTTCTGTAATCCAAACACCTTCTACAACTGCCGGCACAATCCACAAAAACGCCACCGAACTTATAAATTCCCAGCTCGTCGAATAATCGGAGACTTCTTCCTCAATGTATTCAATCGTAACCTGATCATCGGGCTCCCAGTCGTCCATATCGAATGTATTTGAGATAATGCGGGTTCCTGGTTTAAGTGTAAGTAAACGAGGACGAAGCCTTAAGTTGAGCTCGGGAAGCAGGTATAAGGAAATAACTGTACCCTCGGATAAATCGAATTCGAAAAGATCGGTATTGACAAAAACAGCTCTTTCGGTAACGCCTTCCTCTGCGGCCTTACGAACTGACAACTCAACCAGTTCGCGATCAAACTCAATTCCAATACCATAAGCTCCCAGTTTGGCAGCATCAATGACGATGCGTCCATCGCCCGATCCAAGATCAATAAGTGTATCACCGGGAACTACATTGGCCATTTCGAGCATAGCTTTTACCAACAATTTTGGCGTTGGCCACCAGATAACATCTTTGCCTTTAGCGCCCTTTGAAGGAATGTAATCCTGTTTGCTGTCCGGAATTTGAGAAATTAATCTCAACGGAAGAGATGCAATTATT
>CAYZWN010000327.1:0-3470 GCA_964482185.1 uncultured Roseivirgaceae bacterium | reverse complement strand
ACGCCTGATTTTAGAAGGAACGGGGATGGAGCAATGCTCTCCTTTGTTGGAAGTGCGCACATTTTCCAATTCAACCCGGATTTCTGTTACTGTTGTCTCCAAAACGCCTGTTGTTGGCCCGGTGATAATTATATCATCGCCAACGGACAATGACTGGCTTTCAACCAGAAACTCCGCTACGCCCAGATTGCTGAAGTAGTTGATGCCTTTGCCGATATAAACTTTTCTTTTAGTAGCAGCAGAGCCATATTGTCTGCTCCATTCCCCAAGTCTTCTTCCCAAATAATATCCATCCCAAAAACCGCGGTTGAAAACGGATTTTAAACGCGCTTCTGAATTTTCAATGTATTGTTGGTCAAAATTGCCTGATTCGATGGCGAGCAGAGCATTGTGATAGGATTCGGTAACGATTTTAACATATTCCGGCGAACGGCCTCTGCCTTCGATTTTAAGTATCCTGGCACCGGCATGGACTACCTGATCGATGAAGGGCAAAGTGCATAAATCTTTAGGCGACATAATGTATTCATGATCCACGACGAGTTGTTGCCCCGTATCCAGGTCGGTGACTTCATAACCACGCCTGCAAATCTGCCTACAGGCGCCCCGGTTGGCTGATTTGTTGCTTTCGTGCAGGCTAAGATAGCATTTGCCAGATATAGCCATGCACAGAGCGCCGTGAATAAATATTTCTATTTTTACCAGTTCGCCAGAAGGCCCGGTGATCTGTTCTTGGATGATTTTGTGATATATATTTTGTACTTGTTCCAGATTGAGCTCACGTGCCAGCACCATCACATCGGCAAACTGTGCGTAAAACTTCAAGCTTTCTATGTTGCTGATGTTGGCCTGGGTTGAAAGGTGGATGGGTAAATCATGCTTTTGTATCAGGTTGATTGCAGCGGGGTCCGCAGCGATGATAGCAGAAATGCCGGCCTTTTTTGCTTCAATAATTAATTGCTCTATTTCCTCCAGTTCATGGTCATATACCACAATATTGAGTGTGAGATACGCACGGATGGCGGCTTTACGGCAAATACGCATAATTTCCGGCAGGTCACTATTTGAGAAATTTTTAGCAGAACCTGATCGCATATTCAGTTTACCTACGCCAAAATATACAGCATCCGCGCCACCCTGTATTGCCGCCATCAGTGATTCAAAATCACCGGCAGGCGCCATCAATTCTATATCCTTTCTCAGAATTTGTTTCGTCACAGCGCGAAATTAGGTAAATTTTTAAAGAAGCTGGCGCTTAAGTTGCCTCGCAGGCATTTGATTATAAGCTATAGACAAAACCTATCCAGCACCCAGCTTATCATCTGGACTTTATGGCTTGTATGAACCCTGTATAATTAATTGATTGTTTTTTATTACTCAACACATTTAATGAAGCGCTTTCAAGGCTGAAAATGGTGAGTATGCAAGCGTAGCGGTCATCTTCGCCTTTGGCATCAAACTTTATGATAATTTTTCTCTTTTTCTCATCCCTGGTCAGTTCGTAATCCTCCGGTGCTGTGTCAAAATTAACTCCTCCATCACCCGAACCATATCCTCCGCTAAACGACCTGCCAAAATAGGGCATATCAGCAATAACCTGCTCATCCGAAAACCGAAGGAAATTTGGATTCGTGGTCAGATCAATCTGCCGGCCTCCGGTTGGGTTTGCCTTTCTGGCAATAAACTCAAAATTCCCCTGGTCAACCAGTGCGAGTGCTTCCTGGTATTTTTCGAGCTTTTTGTCCTGTTTTTTGCTCTGAGCAATTGTATTGGCAGATGCCAGAATAAGGATTAGAAGTAAAAGTCCGCGCATAACTATATTCGTTGAATTCAATACAAGTTATACGCTTTTTCCTGGTTTTTCAATACCTATTTTTCCAGTACCTTAAATTCCACCCGCCGGTTTAGTTGCCGCCCCTCATCGGTGTCATTGGTGGCGACAGGCATGCTTTCGCCATAGCCTACTGCTTCAATTTTGTCGATCCTTATGCCTTTTCCGGTCAGGTAATTCCGGACAGAGTTGGCCCGGTCGTCAGAGAGTTTCTGATTGGCTTCATCACTGCCTATGGCATCGGTATGGCCGGAGAGCTCAATTTTAAGATTGGGGAACTTCTGAAAATATGGCAAAATCCTGTTCAACTCGTTAGATGATTCTTCGGTAAGTGTTGCTTTGGCAGATTCGAAGAAAATATTGTTCAGCCTGATTGATTGGCCGACCTCGAGGGGCACCACGTACAAGTCGCATGCAATTACTTCGTTCAGGGATTTATTAACCGTGCTGAGCTGCTGGTTTTCGGCAAGAAAATTTTCTGTATCTGCAAACATCCCGAACCTGCCGCCAAGAGGAAGAATGAGTTCATATTCCGCGTTGGGGCCATTGGTCTTTACCCGGTTATATATGCTGCCGTCTTTCATATTTTCAAAAACAACATCGCCGTGCACCGGCTCAAGTGTATTTTTATTCAGAACGCGACCCTTCACAAATACCTTTTCGCAAACTGCCTTGCCCTGCTGATAAAGTAGCTGGACTTCCGGATCGCTGAGTGTCCGGCGATAAATGCGTACTTCATCCACCCAACCTTTATAAGGGCGGCTTCTTCCACCCATCTGTCTGCCAATTTTCAGAGATTCTGTTGATCTCACATTGATGTTTCTCCCGGTTTGCTTGCCGGCTTTGTCCAGTTCTCCGTTGATATAAAGTCTTATTTCACCATTGCGCTGCCAGGTGCCGACAATATGATACCACTGGTCGTATGCAAGTGATGCCTTACTGAATATTCCGTTTTCCATGGTGCCGGGTGCGCTCACTGCCATGATTACTTTATAGCTGCTGTTCAGCCAAAGCCCAAAATGATCCTTATTGGTATCAAATGCCCATTTTGCCATGATGGTGGCCAGTTGCAACTCGGGAATTACATCAGGGCGCACCCAAACAGAAATCGTCATCCCGCTCCAGTTGCCATTAAGCGATCTGTCATTTCCGCAATCGATATAGTTTTCGAAACCATTGAAACTGTAGGCCATATCGCCGCAGCGTCCATCTTCATGCCTGGCGCCATGGACTTTGCCATGGTTATTGCCGACCACATCATTGGCATTTTCATTGAATGGGTAATAGGATACCAATCCATTTTGAAGATCAAACTGTTGCGAAATGCCGGGATAGGAAAAGCATAATAAAATTCCGAGGATCGATATCAGTTGCTTCATTCGTTGCTTCTTTGGTCTAGATAATTTCCTTATTACGATAGCCACGAACAAATATTGGAAATATGATATTTTGATGGAGTTGGCACACCGGCAAAACCATAAGTGTGTAATAAAATCAGGTAATTAGCCCATTATTACCTGCATGCAGTTTGGAATGTAGCGAAGTGGAAAATTTGATTATCAGGATAATTTTCTGCTTGTAAAAGGAAAAAAAGCTACTAACTTTGTGGCCCGTTTCAAAGTAATCATGCGCACGTGGT
>CAYZWN010000326.1:2026-3476 GCA_964482185.1 uncultured Roseivirgaceae bacterium | reverse complement strand
CTTTACGGGTACCCAGTTGGTCTTATCTATTTTCAATATTTCTTTCGCTGCTGTCTCCATTAGTTTTCCAGTATTTTAAATAATTCACTCATGGATGACTTTAGGTTGCTTCCAGATTCTACCCATTTGTCAAAGGCCACTTCAAAAGGCAAAATGTGCTCACCACCATTCTTTTCAGGCTGCACATAAAGACTAATCGCCATATTTCCCTTGTTGGAAATAACTTCATCAATGGTTTTAAGTGCCGCAAAATTTTCCAGGTTTTCGAATCTCTGGTATGCGCCAAATATTTTATCAATGTGTTTTTCTTCCAGGAAGCCCATTGTTTTTTCTTGCTTCACTTCATTCACGGCATTGATGAAAAGAATTTTTCCTCTCTTATGAGCTTCCTTATTCGTTTTCGTAATCAACAAACAGGCTTCCATCGGTGAATTGTAAAACAAGTTGGGTCCGAGTCCTATCACACATTCCACCAAATCCTGTTCAATCATTTTTCTGCGCATGGCTGCCTCACTGTCTCTGAACAAAATACCATGCGGCCACAGTGAAATGGAGCGTCCGTTCTTCGCATCCAAACTCTTTTGGATATGCTGCTGAAAAGCATAATCGGCACAGCCTTGTGGCGGCACGCCCCAGAGGTTTCGTCCGTAGGGATCGTTGGCAAAGCTTTTCTGGTCCCACGTTTTAATAGAGTAAGGCGGGTTGGCCAGGATGACGTTGAAGGTTTTGAGGGCATCGTTGTGCAAAAAAGCCGGGTTGGCCAGGGTATCGCCCCGCACAATGCTAAACTCCTCAATGCCGTGCATAAACATGTTCATGCGGGCAATGGCCGAGGTAAGCAGGTTAATCTCCTGTCCGTAGAGTTTCAGGGTGCGGTATTCCTTACCTTCTTCTTTGAGGTGCAAGGCGCAGTTGAGCAGCAGTCCGCCCGAGCCGCAGGTGGGGTCGTACACGCTTTCGCCCGGTTGCGGGTCCATAATCAGGGTCATGAGCTTGACCACGGTGCGGTTGGTATAAAACTCGGCAGCGGTATGTCCGCTGTCATCGGCAAATTCTTTGATGAGGTACTCGTAGGCATTGCCCAGTTTATCATCGGCCACATGGCTCAGGCTGAGCTTGTGCTGGGAATAATGCTCAATCAGGTTGGTGAGGGTTTCATCACTCAGCCGGTCTTTGTTGGTCCAGCTGGCATCCCCGAAAATACCGTAGAGCGTATCGGGGTTGGCTTTTTCAATGGCGCGCATGGCTTCCTGCAAGGCCATACCCACATTGGTAGTGGTTTCACGCACCTTGTTCCAATGCGCTTCTTCGGGCACCTGAAAATGGTGGTGCTCGGCAAAGGCCGCATATTCCATATCACCATCGCTCTCGGCCAGTGCCTTTTCAAATTCCTCATCATACACATCGCAGATGCGCTTGAAGAACAGCAGCGGAAAGATGTACTGCTTGT
>CAYZWN010000326.1:0-2016 GCA_964482185.1 uncultured Roseivirgaceae bacterium | reverse complement strand
TAATGTGGCAGCGCCCCAGAGGTATTTTTCGAGTTGTTGTTGGGTCATAAGTTTATTTATCTCTTTAATTGACAAAACGCAAAATCTTTTCTACCCACCTTTTCTACCTGTATCGGGTTGTTTGTAATGAATAAGCCAGCGGCCCCCTTTTGCCCCGCCCTGCCTTTCAAGCAAACCCAGTTTTTTCAGGAAAGAGATGTTATTGTCTATGGCAGAGCCACTTATGCCAATAATAGTTTCCATTTCTCTTTTGCTTGTCTGAGGGTTTTCATGAATGCATTGAAGAATTTTTAGCCGGTGATGTGTTAGCGTTTCTACCCACCCTTTAACCCACTCTTCAAATTTCACAGGCCGGTACAGCAGCACCGAAAAGGTTTCTTCTGTGTTAAAAACAGGCTGGGGCAAGCCTGCTTCTTCCATTAAAGCATGCATGCACAACACTTCCCAAGGGGCCGGTAGTGTCCGAGAGGCGCACCACTTCAAACTTTTAGAAATGAAATACTCCCCTGCTAAAAAAGCAATCTATCTGTTTTTTGAAGTAATTGCTTGTTGTAAATACGAAATTAACCATCCTATTATTGATAGAAATGTCTGGCTCTCCCATCATATCAGGTTATTAAATAATTCGCGAGTTTGGTGAAGGGGTTTTCCCCCGATAAGATAAAATTTCCAGTAGTCAGGTAGCCATCAAGTTTCTAAAAAACGAAAACCATGACAGTTAGAATAATTTGATCAAAGAAATTCAGCTTAATGATTCTTTTGATCACCCCAATATTGTGCAATACCGCACCCATCTCAAAAATGGTGATAGCCTTTGTTTTATCATTTAATCTTTCCTTCCACAATCCTCACTTCCTCAAAAACCTCATTTCCTCAAGTAACAATCTTCATTGCTTTTGGTTTACAAATGTATATATTTGTGTTGTTTTGTAAACTTATTGTATATGAAAGACATTTTTGCCAAAAGATTGAAAAGTGCCCGCACCCTGGCAGGTTTATCTCAGGATGAGCTGGTGGCGCGTATGGGCAACCTGGTATCTAAAAATGCTATTTCAAAATATGAAAAGGGAGAGATGATGGCAGATGGTAAAGTGCTTTTGGCGTTGGCAGAAGCTTTAAATGTGAAAACCGAGTATTTCTTCAGGACTTTTACTGTTGAAATTGAAAATGTTGAGTTCAGGAAAAGAAGCAAACTCTCTTCCAAAAAAGAAGGTGCCATCAAAGAACAAGTTACCGACATTGTCGAGAGGTATCTGGAAGTAGAGCAATTTCTTGGCATTCAATCAGACTTTACCAATCAAATTGCCTCACACATCATCGCCAATGGCGAAGACGTGGAAGCCGCCGTTAATCATTTGTTAGATAAATGGAAACTGGGAGTCAATGCCTTACCCAACGTCATTGAACTCATGGAGGATAAGGAAATCAAGGTGATTGAAATTGATGCACCGGATGAATTTGATGGCTTTTCAGGTCTTGCGAATGGCCGTTTCCCGGTCATTGTAATCAATGAGCATTATTCCATTGAGCGTAAGCGGCTCACTGTTTTGCATGAGTTAGGGCATCTCCTGTTGAATTTCAGTCCTGAACTTTCACACAAGGACAAAGAACGACTTTGCTTCCGTTTCGCAGGTGCCATGCTTATACCTGAGGAAACATTCCGCAGGGAGTTAGGTGGCCTAAGATCACATTTGTCGATTCCTGAACTCATTGCCATTAAAGAAGCATATGGCATATCCGTTCAGGCAATTGTACAAAGAGCAAAAGACCTGGGGATCATTTCTGAGTATGTTTTCCTTCAGTTCAGGAAGTGGATCAGCAACAAGCGTGATGAGGCTGGTTTAGGTCAATATATTGGCAGAGAGAAATCAAGAAGGTTCAATCAGTTAATATACCGGGCAGCTGCAGAGGAAGTTATTTCCATGAGTAAGGCGGCCAATCTGGCTAACCTCAAATTAGCAGAGTTCCGGAAAAATTTTGTGGCGCTGTGAGGATATTGGTAAACGATGCGAACAT
>CAYZWN010000325.1:0-3483 GCA_964482185.1 uncultured Roseivirgaceae bacterium | reverse complement strand
ATTCGGCAGCTTTACTGCTGTTGATAACGTTTCATTCACTGTGAAGCAGGGAGAGATATTCGGATTTCTTGGCGCTAATGGTGCTGGAAAATCAACAACAATTAGAATGCTTACTGGAATTCTTGAACCAACCTCAGGTGATGCATTGGTTGGTGGTTACAGCATAATGAAAGAACCAGATAAAGTTAAAACGCAAATTGGATATATGTCGCAGAAGTTTTCATTATACAATGATCTTACGGTTGAAGAAAATATCAGATTCTTTGCAGGAGTTTATGGACTAACGGGACAAAAATTTGAAGAGAGAAAGAAGTGGGTTTTGAAGGTTGCTAATCTTGAGGGAAAGGAAAAACTTCTTACTGGTTCCTTGCCTGGCGGAATTAAGCAAAGACTTGCATTGGGTACAGCAGTCATTCACGAACCGAAGATTGTATTTCTTGATGAACCCACCAGCGGGGTTGATCCTGTTTCAAGAAGAAACTTCTGGGATCTTATTCATAATCTTTCTGCTGAAGGAACAACTGTTCTTGTAACAACTCACTATTTAGATGAAGCTGAATTCTGCAATAACATAATTCTCATTAATGCTGGAAGATTAATTGCTCAGGGTAATCCTAAAGAACTTAAAACAAACTATTTGAAGAATACCATACTTGAAATTGAATCCGACAGAGTTGTTGATAGTATGGAAATTCTTGAAAAAGAACATTGGGTTGGTGAGACTTCAATATTCGGAAATTACATTCACATAATTTTGAACGATAACTCAAAAGGTGAAACTGATGTTAGAGAAATTCTGACAAACATAAACTCTATAGTGGTGCACAGAATTGATAAAATAGTTCCGACATTGGAAGATGTATTCATTCATCTTTTGGAAAGAAGCCCATCCCAAACCCTTCCCTAAGGGAAGGGCTTATGGAATAGTGCTGTAATTTGTTATTTGAAATATTATTGGTCAATTTCATAAACGTTTTTATTGAGTATATAATGATAAAAAAAATCTTACAGAAAATTAATTCTTTCTCCTCCCCTTGGTGGAGGCTGGGAGGGGCTGTTATTGCTATTGCTAAAAAAGAGATTAGACAATTGAAGCGCGACAAACGATTAATGTTTGTTATCTTCTTCTTCCCTGTAATGCTGCTGATAATGTTTGGCTATGCAGTTAACTTTGATGTAAAACATGTTAAGATTGCTGTTTATGATCAGGAAAGATCTTCGCTGAGCAGAGATTTTATTAACTCACTCCTGCAATCAGAATATTTTGATCTCGTTGAAATGATAAGCAGTGAAATGGAAATCAATAGATATCTTGATGATAAGCTTGCACAATGTGTAATAGTAATTCCAAATGATTTATCTCAGAAGCTTTATTCAAACCGTGAAGTTAAAATTCAGTTTTTAATTGATGGAGTTGATGGAAATACTGCAAACATAATCACCAATTATGCAAATCTTGCTACACTTTCATTCAACCAAAAGTTTAGAGGTGAAATACTTGCCGTTAAAGGTGTTAAGCAATATGAACCAATCAAACTTGATCCGCAATTCTGGTTTAATCCTGAACTCAAAACATCAAAGTTTCTTGTGCCCGGTTTGATTGCAATGATTCTTATTGTAACGGCTGTTATTTCTGTGGCACTTTCACTTGTTAGGGAAAAAGAACGAGGAACAATTGAGCAGATCAATGTATCCCCGCTGAGTTCACTGGAATTAATTGTAGGCAAATCGCTTCCTTTTGTTTTGCTTGCTCTGATCAATGCAGGAATAATTCTGGTTGCAAGTTACTTTCTGTTTGGTTCAGAAGTAAAAGGAAGTTTGCTTTTACTATTTTTTACAACACTTGTTTTCCTGATTGCATCAACAAGTCTCGGAATATTTATTTCAGTTGTATCGGATACTCAGCAGGTTGCATTTACACTTGCAACTTTTATTTCTCTGCTTCCTTCATTGATTCTTTCAGGATTTATTTTCCCGATTGACAGCATGCCTTATGTTATCCAGATAATCACAAACATTACTCCGGTAAAATTCTTCTTAAATATTTTACGAGCTATTATGCTGCGTGGAGTTGGTATTGAAGCATTCTGGGATCAGCTTGTTTATCTCGGTGTTTTCACCACCATACTTATTTTGCTTGGGACTATAATCTATAAAAGGAAAACAGAGAGAGCGTAATGAAGAAATCACATACAATTTTTGGTGTGATTTGATGATTGAATTATTGGATGATTGGATAGTTAAAGAGAATAAAAAAATGAATACGATAATAAAATTTATAGTAAAAGAATTTCAGCAATTCAAAAGAGATCCGAAGATGTTCGGGATAATTCTCATTGCCCCTGTTATTCAATTAATATTTTTAGGATATGCTGCGAACCTCGATGTTGAAAACATTAAAGCTGTTGTTTACGATCAAAACCGGACTTCAACAAGCAGAGAATTTATTGAACGGTTTACAAGTTCAGGATACTTTGAAATAGTTGAATATACATCCAGCTATAAAGAACTGGAAGATAAACTCAATATGGGTGAAGCAATATTTGGGCTTGTAATTTCTAAGGACTTTGAAAAAACTATTGCAAGAAGAGAACCAGCACCTTTACAGGCAATATTTGAAGGCTCCGATGGAAACCAGGCTGCAATTGCCGCAGGATACGTTCAGATGATAGTAGCAAAATACTCCAGAGATATCGTTACAGAGTTTGTGAATTTAAGCGGAAGAAAAATTTCTCCTGCCGGAAATCTTTCCGCTGAAGTAAGAGTGTGGTACAATCCTGAAATGAAAACAAGAAATTTTATGGTGCCAGGAATAGTTGGATTACTGGTAAGTCTAGTTACATTGGTTTTAACTTCACTTGCAGTAGTTAAGGAAAAAGAAATAGGAACGATGGAGCAACTTATTGTTACTCCAATAAAGCCTTATCAGTTGATCGCTGGAAAGCTAATCCCATTTACAATACTTGGTCTGGTTTCTGTAATAATTGTGCTTGTTGCAATGAGAATTATTTTTGCTATCCCTGTCAAAGGAAGTGAAAGTTTTCTGCTGTTATCAGCTTTCTTTTATATACTTTCTACACTTGGAATCGGCTTATTCGTTTCAACAATTTCCAAAACACAGCAGCAGGCAATGATGATTGCAATCTTTGCTGTTATGATGCCGATGATTTTTTTATCGGGATTCGCATTTCCCATTGAGAATATGCCGAAGATCATCCAATTCATTTCACCCATTATTCCGCTTAAGTATTTTAACACTATTATCCGTGGAGTGATACTCAAAGGATTAGGGTTTGCTGATTTATGGTTTGAAGCGGTAATATTATTAATGATGGGATTAGTAATTTTATCTGCAAGTTCTTTAAGATTTAGAAAGAGATTGGATTAATATATGCCAAGAATAAAAATTGAGATTCCTGAAAAATTTATTTTCAAAACTGAAATTCCCATTCGGATAACAGATATAAACTACGGCGGTCATCT
>CAYZWN010000324.1:0-3545 GCA_964482185.1 uncultured Roseivirgaceae bacterium | reverse complement strand
AGAGGCGTAGCCTCGGCCGATACTGTAACAACGGACTTCAGTCCATTGAGAGCCATAGGCTCGAAACATATAATAATGAACATCTAAAAAAAACTGACATGGCAAACACGTATCACCAAATCTATCTGCAAACAGTCTTTGCGGTGAAGTATCGAAATGCTGTACTTGACAAGTCATGGAGAAGTCAACTCTTTGCCGTAATCGGCAATTTGATCAACGAAGCAAATTGTAAAACCATCATCGTAAATGGTGTGGAAGATCATGTACACTGTTTCTTAGGATTAAGGCCGGTTGTATCAGTTTCGGAACTGATGAAAACCGTAAAGGCAAAATCTTCCAAGTACATCAACGATCATAAACTAACCCCCGAAAGGTTTGAATGGCAGGAAGGTTATGGTGTATTTTCATACCACAGGTCATTAGTTGATACGGTTTTTAAATATATCCGGAATCAGGAAGCGCATCACCGGGGTAAGACATTCGGTGAGGAGTACCTGGGTTTATTAAAAGAATTTAAAATTGAATATGATGAACAATACGTTTTTAAGCAGCTTATGTAAAGTCCTCCAATTCCAATGATATGAACTCCGTGAAATCCATAAATCCCTCCTTCGTTGGCAACCTATGCTCAGGTGTGCAGACCATCGATTCAGACAATATTCTTTACGAGCATGACGGGGAAATCAAAACCAGACTTGGTCAGGACAATGAAATAAATGAATTCAAAACATAAATAATTAAATATTAACCATAAAAAAAGTAGTATGAAATTTCTAGTCGTAGATGATGAAAAAGATGTCGAAATGTTGTTTCGGCAAAAATTCAGAAAAGAGATCCGAAGCGGGTTGATTGAGATGGAATTTGCCCTTTCAGGGCAGGAAGCGCTTGATATCCTGCGCACGCGCAAGCCGCCTGATGTAGTATATATTTTTTCAGACATCAATATGCCCGGCATGAGCGGCCTGGAACTCCTTGAAAAAGTGACAAGCGAGTTTCCTCACATCAAAGTGAGTATGATATCAGCCTATGGTGATGGTGAAAATTACAACCAGGCACTGAACTCCGGAGCCAAAGGTTTTTTCACGAAGCCTATCGATTTTGATTCCCTGAAAAGTGAAATCCAGAAGATGTTAAAGCAGTAGTCATCATTGGCCATAAAAAACCGAAATGTCAAATAAATCAAACAGTACAGCTGCCGCCAGGAAAGTTTATGAATCCTATTGGGACAGCTACATGATTGGAGACCTGGAAACCTTCACCTCTACCCTGGATGAGGACTATGAAATGATCGGCACCTCGGAAAGTGAAGTCGCCCACAACAAAGCTGAAGGCATCGCTTTTTTCAAAGCCCAGCTGGAAGAAGTGGTGGGAAAAGCGGATATGAGAAACCGACAGATCTCTGCCAAACCGTTGGATGATATGGTTTTGGTCAATGAGACCTGTGATATCTATGTCTTAGGCGAACCGGAATGGACTTTTTATTCTAAAATCCGGATATCCACTCTCCTACATGAAACCAGTTCCGGCTGGAAAGTTATCCAACAGCACGGTTCCTTACCTGACATGCGGGTAGAGGTAGGAGAAACGATGGCCATTGAGAAAATCACCAAAGAAAACCTGGAGCTCCGCGATGCCATCAAAAGGCGAACCATTGAGTTGGAGAATAAAAGCCGGGAATTGGAGATAGAAGCGGCCATCGAACGGGTGCGGGCGGTGGCCATGAGCATGAATAAGCCGGAAGACATGCTGAAGGTGTGCCGTGTTATTTCGGATCAGCTGGAACAGTTCGGAGTGGAACATATCCGGAATGTGCAGACGGTGATCATCAACGAGGATAAGGGTACATACCACAACTATCAGTACTTCACGGCTTACGATAAAGAGACCGTTGAAATATCGAAGTGCGACGAAACTCCGGTAGTTTATAATATGATAACCAAGTTGTTAGAATCACCGGACGCATTTTTCACCACAAGTTTAAACGGAGAGGAACTGTCAACTTTTCGTGAATACCGCAAACAGGAGCATCAATTCCCAGACCCGCTGTTGGATGATATCGAGTCCGCAGATGGTCATGTTTTCTCCATCGGTCTCGGAGGGCTGGGTATTACCCTTTATCATCCGCTGAATGAGGAAGGGCTGGAGATTTTCAAGCGGTTTCACAAAGTGTTTTCGCTGGCCTACCGCAGATTTCGTGATATAGAAAAAGCCGAAGCCCAGGCGCGGGAGGCACTGGTTGAGGCTGCACTTGAACGAATCCGATCACTTGCGCTTGGTATGAGAAAAAGTGAGGAGGTTGGGAACGTTACTGACCAACTTTTTACAGAGTTAATTAATCTTGGTTTTGATGTGAATGGAGCCTCTATTGTTGTTATTGATGAAGATACGGATAAAATGGAACTCTGGCGGGCCAGATCAAATGTTGCTGTAAAACCATTTGAAAGTACTTCATTTACTAAATCAATGGATGTATTGAAAAAATATGTGCCAGACTGGTTTCCAACATATTTTGAAGCCTTAGGAAAAAGAAAAAATTATTTAATTGATGAATTATCAGGTGACAAACGATCACAATTTATTAATGCGGCGGCAGATCAATATCAATATTCTGAAGAGGAAAAATCCCAATTACTAAAAAACACTCCTGAAAAAAGTACAGCTCACTTTATATTCTTTAAATTGGGTTATTTGGCCTTACTTGGGAAAAAACAACTTTCGGAAGAAAATTTATCCATTACCCGTAGATTCGTTGAAGTTTTTGAATTTTCATATACCCGCTTCCTCGACCTGCAAAAAGCGGAAGCACAGGCACGCGAAGCGCAGATTGAAGTCGCTTTGGAGAGGACCCGAACCCAAAGTATGCTCATGCAGCATTCAGATGAAATCAAAAACATATCCGAGGTATTCCATCAGCAATTGTTGGATTTGAATATCCCTACTGAGTTTTCCTATGTTTGGTTGCCTGATGAATCCAAAAACAACCATCAGTTTTGGGCCAGTTGGGCTGAGGAGAAAAAGGACGGAGTGATTTTTAGAAGCAAACAAGTCACATATCCTTTAGACAAAACCGAAACCTATACGGCAGCCTGTTATGCAGCCTGGGCCAATCCTGAAGAAGTCCATGTCGAGTTTATTCCTCCTGCAGCTATTTCTGATTTTTTCAGTGTTTGGGCGGAACTCCTTGATGGATCAAAAAATCTAAAAGCAGAAAATTTTAAGGAAGGCATTTACTATGCTGAAGCCTATATGCGCTATGGCTGCTTTGGTATCAATATCTGCAGGAAACTATCTACAGAGGAAAAACAAGTATTAAAACGATTCTCCACAGAGTTCGAAAGGGCCTACACCCGCTTTCTCGACCTCCAAAAAGCCGAAACACAGTCAAGAGAAGCACAGATTGAGGCAGCTTTGGAGCGCGTAAGGTCGAGAAGCCTGGCAATGCATCATTCTTCGGAATTATCTGCAGTGGTAGATACCCTTCTCCAAGAGTTCACTAACCTGGAATTCACGCTCACCTTCTGCATCATCAATCTTATTGACGAGGA
>CAYZWN010000323.1:0-3558 GCA_964482185.1 uncultured Roseivirgaceae bacterium | reverse complement strand
TGTTATTAAAAAAATATGCTGAAGATATTATTTCCAAAACAGATGAAGTTATTGTTTCTTTAGATGGCTCCCGTGATGTGCATGATAAAATCAGGAATATTCCGAATGCATTTGATAAATTGAAAGAAGGAGTTCTGGAATTGAAAAAACTGAATCCGGATTTCAGAGTTACTGCAAGATGTGTGATTCAGAAAGATAATTTTGAAGACTTTCCGAATATTGTCGATGCGGCTAAAGAAATAGGACTTGATCAGATCAGTTTCTTGGCGGCTGATGTAACTACAGATGCATTCAACCGAACAGAGTTATGGGACGAGCAGCGGGCGGGCGAAGTGAAATTATCTCGTGAAGATTTACTGAGGTTCAAAGATATTATCGAGTTACTTATTAAAACACACTCGAATGACTTTAAATCAAAATTCATTGCAGAATCGCCCGAAAGGATAAGAAGATTTTATCACTATTACTTTGCATATTATGATCAAAGTAAATTTCCGGAGGTGAGATGCAACGCGCCCTGGGTTTCATCAGTAGTAGAAGCAGATGGAAGCATTCGTCCTTGTTTCTTTCATCAAGTAGTAGGAAATATCAGGGATGGCAGTCTCACTGAAATAATCAACTCGGAGAAATCTGTATCCTTCAGAAAAAATCTTGATGTAAAAACTAATGATATTTGTAAGAAATGTGTCTGCTCCCTGAACCTTTCACCATTTGTTAAGATTTAATTATCCCTTGTCCAAATGAAATTAATTGATTCACTGGTTAAGTATAACATTCAAATCCTGTGGGTTATTGTTATCATTTTATTTTGTTATTTGATTTTCTTCTCTCTCAAGAAACTTTCGATTCCAAGTCATGGTTTCGCAACTTATTACACGGCATCAAAGCTGCTGATCGAAGGAAAAAGCGCAGCAAACTTTTATGATGATGATTGGTTCAGTGCAAGAGTCGAAGAAAAAGTTCCAGGCATTTATGAAGTTTACCTTGTCAATTTGCCAACCACAGCTTTAGTCCTGGTTCCAATTGCTGCATTGGAATATTCAACTGCGAGAAGTATCTGGATAATCTTTAATCTGATTTTTCTTTTTGTAACAGCATTAATAATTATCAAACAAATGAAGCTTAATGAAGTGTGGCTTCCATTGGCACTGTTATTAATTCTCTTATTTCAACCATTATATGCTAACGTCTCTTTCGGACAAATCTATATTTTTATTTTCTGTTTGCTTGTATTTGCCTGGTTTGCATATAAATCCGGTAATGAAAAACTTGCCGGAGCTCTCATTGGTTTAGTTTTCATTCTCAAGACTGCAGCGTTATTCATTCCTATTTTGTTTATGATGAAGAAAAAATGGAAAGCTTTTATGTGGTTCGTCTTGACTGTTCTTTGCCTGTTTATTACAACACTTCCAATTCTGGGATTAGACCCGTGGTTAGCTTATTTAAATAAATTGATGAGCTATTCTTCAAGTCCAACTTTAAGTGTAACAGCTTATCAGTCTGTTCATAGTTTTTTTCATCATTTCTTTTTCTTCGATGAAAAATGGAATCTTTTTCCTCTTGCTGATTTACCATTGCTTGCCAAAGTGTTAACGATTCTTTTTAGCTTAATAATTCTATTAGTTACAGTAATCGGCGCTAATAAAATTAAAAAGCCAGACCCGGCATTCGGAATCTTTTTAATCATCAGTATCATATTAAGTCCTGCTTCAATTGATTATCACTATGTGATATTGCTGATTCCAATATTGATTTCATTCGAATGGCTTAAAGGCAGCAAATCAAGACTCAACTGGTCTTTATTCATTATTTCGTTTATTCTTATTGCAGCAAGCATTCCGTACATCTCACCGAAAATTACAAAAGGATTGCTCGCAGTTTTCGCATATCCTAAACTGTACGGTGCTTTAGGTTTTCTATTTCTCTATTTGCAGGCGGCTTATAAAAAAGAGTCTTATGATTAGGAAGGTTTAGTGAATTTCAGTGCTTTTGATTTTATAAATGAAATGATTTTCTCCCCAGGTTTTTTTGTGAAAAAATTCTTCCATTAAGAACTTGTACTCTGCTGCAATAGACCTAATCATCTCTAAATCTGCCTCATCCGAAAGAACCATTAGTACGTTAGTATTCTCATAAACATTGTTACCGAGTTGTGAATATAGTTTTCGGAAATACTGAAAATCATCGCCACCAAACCATGCAAATTCTTTTTCACTGCCAGGACTTTTTTTGTAATAGGGAGGATTAATAATTATATAATCATATCTCCTGTGCGGTACATCGTCAAACAGGTCAGAGTGAACAACTTCAACATTTGCATCTGTCATCTTCACATTTTTTTCGATGTTATATACTGCGGTCAAACTTATATCAGACGCAGTAACAAAACCACCGCGCTTGGCTGCAAAGATTGAAATTAATCCTGTGCCGGCTCCAAGTTCAAGAATGTATTTCTGGTTCAGTTCGATTTTTTCTAAATATTTTAGTAAGATTTTAGTACTGAAGTAAAAACCAGGATGAAAGACGCCCGGAAAAACTAAAATGGTAATATCTTTATAACTGTAGCTCCTTTCCTTCGACAAATATTTTTCTGATGCCGGATACAGAATCCTGAATGCAAGACTTTTAAAAAAACTTTTCTTTTTTGGAGGTTTCATTCTGTATAAAATCCTTCCACTTCAGGTCGACGGTATTTCAGCCAGAACTTTTGAAGAGCTTTTAGTTCATAAGGAAAATTGTAGAATCCGGTTTTATATCTTAATGAAGAGAGAATCCGCATCGTCTTTTTCTGAAATGCAGTTAATTTGAAATCAGAGACAGTGGGGTATTGAGCATTAATGACGGTTTCAAAGTTCAGAATTTTGTCAATCATCTCTGCCGTAAGCCATGGAGTCAATGGATTTTTCCGCAGATCAAAATTTGCCCATTGCGGATCGAGCCAATCGTCAAGCTTTTCTGGAAATCGGAATCCTGTTTTGATTACTTCATTGTATAATTCCGAACCTTCAGTCGGTACAGGGCTGTAAACATAAATTATAATTTCCGTATCGGGGTTAATCTCCTTTATTTGCTTAATGAATTGAATGTCCTCATCAATTTGCCGCATAACTTTTCCGGGAGTCTCTGCCGGAAGACCGAGAACAAAAGAGTACTCAGGAATAATATCGAACTTTCTCATCCTTGCAGCAAATGCCTTTATCTGCTCACCACTTTGTGTTCCTCCTTTATCCATTTGCTTAAGAATTGCATCGTTTCCTGTCTCAGCACCAAAGAAAATCATTCTGCATCCGGCATCTCTCATCAAAGCAAGAGAATCATCAGAGTATTTGTTTATTGTATCGATCCTGCCTTCACCCCACCAGATCATGTTTTCGTTTTTTATTAACTGAGAAAATTCGACTGTTCTTTTTTCTGAGACGAAGAAATTGTTGTCGTGGAATTCTACTGCATTCGCACCGAACTTATCCTTCAAATACTTAATGTCTTTGTAAGTCTGAGGAGCGGATTTTCCTTTCCATCTTGCTTCGTAAATCGGAACGACAGCGCAGAATGAACAGG
>CAYZWN010000322.1:0-3580 GCA_964482185.1 uncultured Roseivirgaceae bacterium | reverse complement strand
TCTTGTCTTCGAAGTATGGAAGCACTTCATTCAAGAAATCAGGGTGTGGAACATGATCTGGGTCAAGAATAAGGCATAACTCACCCGATGCATGGTTATACAACGCATTATTAATATTACCGGCCTTTGCATCCTTTTTCACCTGGCGGGTGATATGATGTATGCCTAGTTTTTCACAAAAGGCCTTTAACTCAGGGTCATTGTCTTCATCGCAAAGGTAAGTTTCATGTGTGTAACGGATTTTTTTGCTTGCCTTCAGGGTGTTCATGACCATTTCTTTCGGCTCACCTTTTACGTAGGTTGTAAGTACATCTACCTTCCAGTGTCGCTTTATTGGCCCCTTCCTGGATATTTTCAGGACAGATGAGAAGTACCATTCAAACAAAAAGAAAAAAATTTGGTACGCGAATGATGCAAATAATATCCAAAATAAAATATTATTTCCCCTGTGTACCGGATTTAAAAACCAAACTATGAAATTTATTGAAAAAAGCAATCCAAGGATTGCGAAAAGAATTTTCAGGAAGGCCTCCTGTTTCGTAATTGGATTGGCCTTGTATATGCCTCCATTTAATTCTTGTAAAAATTTCATAATCTCTTGAAATACTGCAAAGTATTGTATATTTGGCCAACTTACCTAATTAAGTAAATTGTTTTATTCATATTGATGATACACTGGTTTACCATATTGGCAGTTATGCTTCTCGCTACAACATGTCAGCAAAGAAAATATAATTTTGAAAAAAACACACAACCAACTGTCTATATAGCCAAAACGTCCGGGAAATACGAGCTTGTCCGTAACGGGAAACCGTATCAAATCAAAGGTGCATCCGGAGCTTCCAATCTTGAAATGTTGCATAGAACAGGCGGTAATTCAGTCACGGTGTATGAACAAAAGGTTACACGTGAATTCCTGGATAGCGCCCATGGATATGAAATTTCTGTTTCGATCATACTTGATGTAGTAAAGCCGATGCACGGCGGGAACTATCATGATATGAAATTCAAAAAGGATCAACGCGACCGGATAATTCGCTTTGTTAAGGAGAATAAAGAACATCCGGCCGTATTATTTTGGATCATTGGCAATGAGCTACACCTTGGTCAGCGTTTCAACTGGCGCATGTGGCATGAAATCAATCAATTATCCAAAATTATTCATGAAATCGATCCCAATCATCCGACAACTACGACATTAGCCGGGTTTGGACTCGAAAGCATGCAGATTGTCCAAATGAAACTATTTTGTCCGGATCTGGATTTTGTCTCACACAACCTTTTTGATTCCTACCACCGATTATACCGTGAATCACGAAATTTTATCTGGGGATATGAAGGCCCATATGTAGTAACTGAATTTAGCCCATTGCCATACTGGAATATGTCCACCACCGAATGGGACGCTGTCATAGAACCGACAGGCGCCAACCGGGCTATCCAGATGAAACAAAGATACAAGTCCCTGACTCGTGATACGGAGAGATGCCTGGGTACTTATGTATTTTATTGGGGAGAAAAGCAAGAGCGCACACATACTGTTTTCAGTCTTCTCCTCCAAAACCAATATAAAACCCAAAGTGTGGAGGCTTTGTATGAAAGCTGGAATGGTCAGAAACCCCCATATTATTGCCCAAGGATCAATGATTTTTCCATAGTCGATCATCCCAGTTTGCATGAAATTTACCTTGAATCCGGGCAGTTTGCCAAAGCAACATTTGAGATTGATGATCCCGACCATGACCTGGATCGCATAGTTTGGGAGATACTCGCCGAGGGGCGATACCATCATCTGACTGGTGGTGATAAGGAAGCGCAACCTGAATGCATCATCGATGATGTTTTGGAGCCGGATGTGAATGCATTTGAATTCCAGATTCCGATAACACCAGGCCCTTATCGCTTGTTTTTATATGTATATGACAAAAATGACAATGTCGGAACTGCAAATATCCCCTTTTATGTATTGAAAAGACCTGTTTAAATTGCCCAGTCATTTTTTTAGCATGAACTTTAGAAGTAGTTCCCAACTAGGCCAATTATCATATTTTAACCATACCAGGCAAACCGGAATAATTTCAGGCGCTACGTTTTGTCACAGTCTTTCGCAAACCTGTTCACACCTACCTATCCTCACAGGAAGAAATCCTCGCATTCAAATTTCCAAAAAATAAGAATTAGTTCTGTAAACAACGCCCAGGGTACCTTAACGAGCTTTACACACGGGTATATAGCTGAAATTCAAGGAACTTCAATAGCCATGGTGTTGTTTGACAGCTATTAGGTCGCATGCTGTGCAGTCGGAATAGAAAAAATAGCGTAGAAAAAGTTTGTTTTTATGAGGATATCACGCTTTTAGTTAAAATGTTTATCTTACTGGAATAAGGCTGTTCCGCTTATAAAAAGCTTATTAGCAGGCGGCCGGATAAATCAATATACATCTCAATATGAAGGTAGCAGTTGCCCAATTTCAACCGAAGGACGGAGATAAAGCATATAATCTTTCTGTAATCAGAATCCTTGCAGAGAAAGCAAAATCCGTGGGAGCGGACTTAATAAGTTTTCATGAAATGTCCATTACAGCTTATACTTTTACGAAAGATTTAAGTCTTGAACAGTTAACTGATTTGGCGGAAGACGTGCCAAACGGAAAAAGTACCGAGGAATTGATTGCCATTTCCAGGGATTTGCATATTCCTGTGTTAGCAGGTCTGGTTGAAAAATCGGATGGGAAAATTTACAATACTTATATCTGCGTCACAGGTGATGGTATGGTTGCGAAATACCGGAAAATTCATCCTTTTATAAGTAAACATTTGTCTGCCGGCACCGAATATTGTGTCTTTGACTTGCTCGGTTGGAAATGCGGAATTCTGATTTGCTATGATAACAATGTAATAGAAAACGTTCGGGCTACGAGCCTTCTTGGAGCAGAAATAATATTCGCACCGCATGTTACAGGCTGCACGCCATCTGCCATGCCACATCGGGGTTTTGTGGATGATAAATTCTGGCAAAATCGCGAAAATGACCCTGTTTCATTGAGAATGGAATTTGACGGACCCAAAGGCAGACGCTGGTTAATGCGCTGGCTACCTGCAAGAGCATACGACAATGGAGTTTATTATGCTTTTACCAACCCAATTGGCTATGACGGCCAGCATCTGAAAAATGGCAATTCGATGATCATCGATCCATATGGAGAAGTTCTGTCTGAGATCAGGTCCTTTGAAGATGACATAGCGATTGCAAAGATCACCAAAGATAAAATTAAACTTTCAGGGGGTTGGCGATACAAGAATGCCCGAAAGCCTGAACTATACAAGGACATTATTGGAAAAAGACACCAATCCGACACAGCCCCGGTATGGATGAAAGAAAAAGAAGCCAACGATTGAAAATCACTTTAGTGCAGTTCGTCAGGAGGTAGTTCTCAACTACACCTTCACCGGAATCAAAAGAGGGTTTTTAGAAGCGGCTTTAAAATAAACACTTACCATTTCGTTTATTTAGTGGGTAATTTATAATTTCGGCCGGTGTTAAACAGGGATATGCAACACGGATGTCAATTGAGGTAAAG
>CAYZWN010000321.1:0-3582 GCA_964482185.1 uncultured Roseivirgaceae bacterium | reverse complement strand
GTGAGCTTTCGGCAGAAGGGTGTAGGGAGCGGGCGACCGCAGATTTCTTGAAGACGGGCTGTGGCGTGACGCGTTAATCCGACTCGGCGGAGGCACGGGAGGGCATGGCGTCCCGATAGTTCCACGGCATCCACGCCGACGCCTGGGTGGCGACGAGGTCGGCGTGCTGTTGGAGCGCCGTCAGATACTCGAATGGATTCGCCGCCGCCAGCTCACAGGTGTGGATCAGCGACATGAAGAGGTCGCCGACCCCGGCGCCGTGGGGGGTCTTGTAGAAGTAGGCGTTCTTCCGATTCCGGATCGCCATTTTCAACGCCCGTTCACAAATATTGTTGTCGACGGGGACGCCGGCGACCTCCAGGAATCGCGTGAGCTTTGGCCAGTGGCGGAGGAGATAGCGCATCGCCTTCCCCAGGCTGGAGTTCGGCTCGACGTGGTGCTCGCGGAATTGCGCGGTCATCCAGTCCTTCAACGAGGCCAGGACTGGGCCACTGCGGTCCTGATGCCAGCGCAGCCGGTCCTCCGGCGACAGCGCGCGGCGCGCGGCCTCGGCGTCGGCGCCGTACACCTCCCCGAGCGCCTCGAGGATGTGCGCACAGGCGTCGGGGAATTGGGGCACGACCTGGACGACCTGCCGGCGTCCGTGTGCCAGGCAGTTGGCGGCAATCACCGCGAGCCCCGACGGGAGCTTCGGGACGTTGCGCGCGAGCGCGTCACTCATCTGAATCGGGGCCGGCGCCGTCGGGGATCGCTGCGCGAGGATCGTGGCGAGATTCTCGCCCGCGTGGTGGCGGCCGGTGAAGAAGAGGGCGATGCGCTGCTGATCGCGCGTGGCGACGATGCCGGACGTGAAGATGCCCGTGCGGGCCGACGCGGTCGGGGCCGCCTCGTCGATCTCCCGCCGCAGGGTGAGCACGCGCATGCTGGTGTCGTCGTTGTGCAGCACCTCGCCCTGCGCCGCGTGCGCGAGCAGGGCGTCGAACGCGGGCTGAAGGACCGTGGCGGTCTCGGCGAGGATCTCCCACTGCGTCGAGGCGGGCAACGGCATCTCCAGGTTGTCCTGTAAGGCCGCGAGCCGGTGAAAGGGCATGCCGTTGCCGTACTTCAGGAGCGCGATCATGCTCGCGGCCCGCGCGTCGTACTTCTCCGGACCCACGTCGGCGGGCGGGTCGGCGACGAACCGCTCGCCACACAGATTGCAGCGGAGTTTCTCGAGGGCGTAGACCGTGGCCGCCAGCGGCGCCTGGCCGACAATGCGCACAAGCCGGCGGGGTGGGGCGACATACACCTTCCCCTTCCCGCACTCCGGACAGCGATCGCCCGCGTGCAAGGTCCCGCATGACACGACGACCTGCCGGGCGCCGGCATAGGCCGCCGCCCCGTTCCGGCCGTGGCCGGCCGCAGGGGTGTCCGAGCCCGCGTGACGGTCCGTGTCGGACGCCGGTGGCGCCGGCGTCTGGCCACGTGCGCCCGTGAGGACGCGGCGCGTCTTCTCGGTCGTGCGCCGACCCAGCAACTGCCGGAGGTCCTCGATCGTGAGCGTCTGATCGTCGAGCCGCGCGGTGAGGTACCCATAGGTCTCGACGAGCGCTTCGAGGATCTGATACTCGTCGTCCCCGACGGTCGGGCGGAGGCGGGCGAGCAACGCGGTCAGGTCCTCCAGGGTGAGGTCCAGGGACGGGGGCGTGGCCGCGCGCCGCATCCTACCCCGTGAGCCGCGCCCGGAAATCGGGCGTCAGCGGCAGACCGAGAATCTCTTTGATGGATCGGAGGGGCGCCAGACTCGGCGCCGCCTTGCCGCGACCGGTCGTCCGGCCCAGGACGATCCAGTTCGCGGCCCGGTAGCAGGTCCCGCGAAAGCGCGCCGGATCGACAAACGTCTCGAGGAAGTAGATCGGGTGGGCATACACCGCGCGCCAGTCGGCGGCGACCCGCGGGGCCATGCGGCCCAGCACATGGGACGCGAGGTGCGGCACCTGCACCCAGGGCAGAATCAGAAAGCGGGTGTTGTACGCCACCAGGCGCAGGTTGCGCCGGCGGACCTCGGGCGACCACCCGATGAAGCGATCGCGCGGCCCGAGGTGGCGCGGCGCCGACGACCAGGTCACGCACCCGACCGGGCGGCCCTGGGCCTCGACCAGGTACTTCAGGTGCTCACCAACGGGATACTGATACCCCAGGTAGTGATACTGCGCGAGCAGGCTGTCGACGAGGCGCTCGTCGGGCGTCCGCCGGACCTGGTGGAAGGTGAGCGGTCGCAGCGCCGCGAGCGGGCCCGTGATGGGCGTGCGGTCGATCAGGATCGGCGCCGGCTGCGGACGCCGCCGTACGCCAGGGGTCCAGCGGCCGGGCGGCAGGGTGAGGTGCTCGGCCCGGTGCAGCCGCAGCAGGAGACTGCGGCAGAGCGCATCGCACAGCGTCCCGTTCGGCTGCCGCCAGTCCCACGCCTCGCACAGCTGCCGCGAGAGGGCGCGGCGCGTCACGCCGGGGTGCGCGGCCAGCTGCGCGCGCACGAACGCCACCGCCTCGGTCGTGATGACGCGCCCGCGGTAGGTGAAGATCGCCTCCACGCGCGGCAGCGTACCAGAGGCGCGAATAGAACGCAACTGCCTGCGGCGGGACGACGCCGGCGCGCTACCCCACGCGCACGGCGCGCCACATCGGCGCCACGTCGGGCGCTGCGGGATTGCCGGCCATCACCAAGCGCTGCAGCTGATGGGCCTCGAGCGCGGTCGTCGCCGTCGGACTCGTCGGCCACCAGCGAAAACGCCCCCGCGACAATCGTTTCTGCGCTAACCAAAAGCCCTGCGTGTCATACGTCAAGACCTTGATCGCCGTCCCGCGCCGATTCCGGAACACGAACACGATCCCCGAGAAGGGGTCGGTCGCGAGGACCGCGTCGCAGACGCGCGCGAGGCCGTCGATCCCGCAGCGGAAATCCACGGGCTCGACGGCGACCAGAATCCGCATCTGCGGCGTGACCTGAATCACGCCCCACTCCAGACCGCCCGCCCGAGTACCACCAGATCGGCCACGGGCATCGGCGGCACCTGCACACGCAACAGCCGCCCGTCGGGGCCGCGGAACTCCAGGACCCACGGCACGACGCTCGGCGACGAGGAGGCGAGTGGCAGCTCGACGAAGGTCGGTCCCGGCAGCGTGGACGTCGCGGGCCGGCTGACGCGCCGCTTCAGCCCGTCGTATCCCACGCCAAGCACGCGCGAGGTCTCGGACACCCCGTGCCGGTGCGCCAGCAGGACCGCCTCGGCCCACAAGGGCTCAGGCATCGCCGCACGCCGATGGGGACGCGTCGCCCGCCATTGCGTCAGACGGCGACGGAGCCCCTCGACTTCACGCGAGACTCGACTCGGGACGCTTGAAGATCGGGTGGGCATCAGCCTGTCCTCCACGTCGGGGCACGTAGGCTGACGGTATCAGGGGGACGCCGTCGACTTCATCCTCGCTTGCCGAAAGCTCACGGTTCAGCCGCGTTGCGGAGCGTAGCGGAGCAACGTCGGCTGCAACCCGTTGTTAGCCCTTTGTTGGCCCTGATCACTACCACAGCGAATCATGAAGTTTCGT
>CAYZWN010000320.1:0-3613 GCA_964482185.1 uncultured Roseivirgaceae bacterium | reverse complement strand
TGGGCTTCAAATGGAATGGATATCCTTGTTTATGACAAGGGAGGAAACATCGTTAAGTCCTGGGATATGTCACCGTATGGCCGGTTTATATTTGACATGATTTTCGATCCTGACGGAAATTTATGGTTTACTCAGGAAGCCTCTGCCGGGTTAAAAATGATTTCGGGCGATGGTGTCTTTCGGATTTTTAACCAACAACATGGTTTAAGTGGAGAACTCACGGTTGCAAGGCCCGGGCGCGAGGGCGTATATGTTGGTTCTAATCATCCAAAGGCGTATTTATATTTCAAATCAACGGAAGACTCAGTTTTTCAAAACCTCAGCGTGCCATTGTCTTTTAGTTTTCAGGGTGATTTCAGAATCGAGGATATCGCCGAAGGGGAGGATGGTATCTGGCTTGCTTCGACTGTAGGATTACTCAGGCAAAATGAAGGTCAGATTGAAAAGATTCACCTCGACCGAAGTTTTGATGATTTAATGGTCAAATCGGTGAAAATACAGGAAAACACACCTTACATCTGGTTTACCAATACTTTTGGCCTCATCCAACTCAATCGAAATAGCAGCGAATATAACCTGTACGACGAGTCCCACGGTTTGCCATCCAATACTATAAATACCAGGGCTATCCGGATCGGGGATGATGGAGTATGGCTTGGCACCGCCAGCGGGCTGGCCTTTGCGGATTATGATTTTTCCAATCTTGAGGATACCCCATCGCCCTATATCATCAGTTTCATTGCGGATGGCAAAAGTTACATGCCAGGCAGGCTGACTGAAACAACCTTACCTGCTAATGCTTACGTGGAGATTATTATTTCAGCGCCGGCATATCCGAGTAGCAAGGTGCGCTATCAATACAAACTGGATCAGCAAGGCCTCTGGACTGACCTTTCAAACAGAGGGCTTATTGCATTCTCAAAAATGAATGGCGGACAATATGACATATCATTCAGGGCAAAAAAGATTGGAAATTACAACTGGTCAGAGGTTCGAAGCTACCATTTTGAAGTGAATAAAGCTTTTCATGAAACGTGGTATTTTTTTGCCGGTGTAGTGTTGGTAATCGTTTTGTTAATTGGTGGAACCAGGCAAATATCTATGTTTCTGCTGCGCAAAAGGCAGTGGGAACTGACAAGGCTTGTCGAAGCCAGAACCGCAGAACTTGCAGACGTCAATGCCAACCTGCTTGCGCGTAATCAGGAGTTGGATCAATTTGTTTACAGCACTTCTCATGATCTTTCTGCCCCACTCAAGTCGATCCGGGGATTGATAAATATTGCAAATTATGAATCAGAACCAGAAGCCGTCAGCGGTATTCTCGACAGGATAAACCAAAGTGTTGTCAAGTTGGAAACTTTTATCAGGGACGTGATCAGCTATTCGCGCAATGCAAGGCTGGAAGTGGTAAAAAAAGATGTGAGTCTTCGTGACCTTGTTATAGATGTCCTTGATCACATTTCAAATCTCGATCATTTTTACCGAATAACGTTTGATGTACTCATTGATGAGCAAATCATTATCCGGGCCGATGAAACGAGGGTACGAATTATATTAAACAACCTGATTTCCAATGCCGTGAAATTTCAAAGATTTGAGGGAAGTCATACTCCGTTTGTCGGTATTGCATATTATCATTACAAAAAGCGTCATCACATACGGGTTTCGGATAATGGTCAGGGCATTCCACAAGAACACCAGAACAGGATATTCAATATGTTTTACAGGGCCAATGTAGCATCTGATGGTTCCGGTCTCGGACTGTATATTTTAAAGGAGACTGTAAAGCGGCTGCAGGGCGATGTAAAGATGAAGAGTGAGGAGGGGAAAGGAAGTGAATTTATTGTTTCATTTCCATAAGTTTCCAAATGTCGTGTCAACGATTTGATGACGGAAGTTTTCTCGATAAGGGTAAAGACGCGAGGTTTGTAATGAATAGGAATAAAATCTTAGCGTCTCAGCAGTTGCACAAATAAAGTCCAAACCTTATCAATAGAAATATTGCCGGTTTAGATTTAATGGCAAATCGAAATGTGGATTGAAATAAACCGCAAAGACGCGAAGGCGCAAAGTTGGTGCTTCGTTTATAGGGTTTTGAACTCTGAAAAGAATCTTATCCTGCCATGTTTAATTTTTGGAAGACGGGCAGGTTACTGTTGACACGACACTAATTTGATCAGAGGAATTGTCACCGTATTTTATATGTTTTTTAATGAAACTTATTATTATCTTTCAATAGTAGTTTATTAATCAAAGTGGTAACGGTTGGATAGAGTTTTTTCAAATAAGCAATGCGCCTCATTTTTTTGAATATATTCTTCCTGTTAAGCTTGTGGGCGGGCTGTAATCAGGTTTTTTCGCAGGAGTATAGCTGGAAGCACTACTCGGTAGGCGAAGGTTTGCCCCAAACCCAGATTTACAGTTTGTACCAGGATTCTGAAGGTTTAATATGGATTGGCACCAAAGGAGGGCTCAGCAGGTTTGATGGGATCGAGTTTCAAAATTTCAGATTTGAAGATGGCCTTGAGGATGAATTTATTTGGGACATTCACGGAGACACCAATGACGGTGTATTTATCATTTCAAAAAACATTATCCGATACTATAAGCATGGTGCTTTTTCTCTTTTTGCAATGGATGATCCTGTAACTGATTATATCAATTGTATTTCTGACCGAAACAATAATTTATTTCTAATCCGAAACGCCACAATTTGGCTTTATGACTGTGAAAGGAAGCCATTGAGCTTACCGATCCTGGATGATTTTATTAAGAAATTCCAGGAGTTATTCAGGGACCTGTTCTTGAATGAACAGTCCGGTGAAATTTATTTTTTACTCAAGGATAATAGCATATATCTCTGGAATGGCCAGGAACTTCATAATATTTGGGAAGGCCATAAATTGCTATTTCCCATCATGGGGATGGATGGTAATTTGTATGCTTATGACCAGGATAGCCTCTATATTTTCGATCACAGCGTGTTTAGTCCAATTTTGTCCATTTCAGGCCTTGAGGTTCGGAAAGTTGTTGGCCGAAATGAAATCTACCTTACCAATTCGGATAATTTTACCAGGCTGTACATATATGCCGGCGGAATACTTACCTGTTTTCATCAGCAGTTTAATTTGATTATGAGAGTAATGAAGGATGACGAAGGCAATCTTTGGGTTGGGACAGAATCCGGCTTGTGGCTCCTTCAGAATAAAGGTTTTCAGAATTTTCTGAGTGATAAAAATGATAACTTCTACACCTGGTCCGTTATGGAGGATCGAAATGGAGAAATGCTGTTTGGGTCATTTTTACATGGATTAAAAAAGTATGATGGTAACATCTTTAATGCCATACCCATTGACCATGTTTTTAGCAATGGTAGCTGGCAGTATTTTTATTCAGGGAGCTGTAAAGATGCATCTGGTGATATCCTGTTTAGTACCTATATGGGAATCATAAAATATGATGGTCAAAATCTGAGCAATTTTTACAAAGGAAATTCCGGCGCCGTTCTTTTTATTTATCCTGATTCTGAAAGCGGTCATTACCTCACCCTGACTTCCTACGATGGACTAATAAAAATCGACAAAAACGGAGCTCTTGTACAAAAAGAGAATCG
>CAYZWN010000319.1:0-3621 GCA_964482185.1 uncultured Roseivirgaceae bacterium | reverse complement strand
TTCTCAAATACAAAGAAGAATTGCTCGGTGTTGGAAAAAAAATAGTCTCTGGTCTATTAAGTGCTGCCGGTGGGATTGTTCAGATCATTGTCGCGTTGATTATTGCCGGTATTTTGCTGGTGGTTGGGGGTGCCGGGGAATCAATTCGTAAGTTCTTCCGAAAACTGGCCGGTGCAAGGGGTGATGAATTTGCCGATATGACAATGAAAACAGTAGCCAATGTTGTAAAAGGCATTTTGGGGGTAGCGCTGATATTAGCCATCTTGCATGGAATAATATTGATGATTGCAGGAATCCCCTACGCCGGCATTTGGACATTGATCATATTTATTCTGGGCGTTTTACAGATACCCTTGTTTATAGTCACGCTCCCCATCATTATTTACATGTTTGCCCATTTTGGCACGACTACAGCCATCATGTGGTCAATTCTTCTCATTATCGTTGGATTTTCCGATAATGTCTTAAGACCCATATTGCTCGGGCAAGGTGCTCCGGTACCCATGGTAGTCATATTCATTGGCGTGATCGGAGGATTCATGTTCACCGGATTCATTGGATTGTTTACCGGTGCTATTGTGCTTTCCATCGGCTACAAACTATTTATCAGTTGGATTGATACAAACAATACAACCACGAATTAAAGAACTGCTTTAAGCATAATACAATGGAAAAGACCAGATTAAATGAAACACGCGAAAATAATATCCCATGGAAAAAATGGGGCCCTTATTTAAGCGAACGCCAATGGGGCACCGCGCGCGAAGACTATAGCGAAAATGGCGATGCCTGGAATTTTTTTACCCACGATCATGCACGATCACGTGCCTATCGCTGGGGTGAAGATGGTATTGCCGGGATTTCTGATGATAAGCAACGGATTTGCTTTTCGTTGGCGCTGTGGAATGTCAAGGATCCCATTCTCAAGGAGCGGTTGTTTGGATTGACCAACAGCCAGGGCAACCACGGCGAAGATGTGAAGGAGTACTACTTTTACCTCGACAGCACGCCGACACATTCATACATGAAGTAATTATATAAATACCCACAGGCGGCCTACCCTTATGAGGATCTCGTGCGGGAGAATGGCCGTCGGTCGCGTGAAGAAATGGAGTATGAACTTCTTGATACGGGGGTATTTCACGAAAACCGGTATTTCGATGTCTTTATTGAGTATGCCAAAGCAGATCCCGAGGATTTACTCGTAAAAATCACTGCGATTAACCGGGGTCCTGAAACTTCCGATCTGCATCTCTTACCAACACTTTGGTTTCGAAACGATTGGTCATCATGGATTGCTGAATCGAACAGAGCTTCTGTCAGGCCCATACTCAGGCAAACCAGATCACAGGGAGGTTTTAGCACTGTCGATGTCAATCATCCGATGCTGGGTGAATTTGTATTTTTCTGTGAAGGTGATGTGCCTCTGCTCTTCACCGAGAACGAAACCAACCACGAGAAACTTTTCTCAAACACAAAGAACGAGAGTTTATATGTCAAGGATGGTATTAATGATTGCGTAGTACAAGGTAATCAGGGTACTGTAAATCCTGCCAAAGAAGGCACCAAGGTTGCTCCGCACTACCAGATTAGTATAGGGGCAGGTCAGACTTCCGTGGTATGCGTGAGGCTTACTAAAAAATCATCAGCAACCAAAGGAAATCCATTTGGAAAAAATTTTGAAAAGATATTTAATGACAGACTGCGCGAAGCAGATGAGTTTTACCAATCAGTCATACCACCTTCGGTGAATAAAGATCAGGCAAATGTGATGCGACAGGCGATTTCAGGGATGCTCTGGAGCAAGCAGTATTTCTTCTTTGACGGCGATAACTGGCTTGATGAACACAACTCCAATCCATTACATTCAGGATACCGCAATACACGAAACTCAGAATGGTACCATATGCTTAATGAGGACATTATTTCCATGCCTGATAAATGGGAATATCCATGGTATGCTGCCTGGGACCTGGCGTTCCATACCCTTCCGCTCGCACTGGTTGACCATGATTTTGCAAAAGAACAGATGGAACTGATGCTCCGTGGTTTATACCTCCATCCAAATGGCCAAATGCCTGCCTATGAATGGAATTTCAGCGACGTAAATCCACCGGTGCACGCCTGGGCCAGCTTGTTTTTGCACTTAACTGATAAGGCAATTACTAAAAAGACCGATGTGGATTTTTTACGATCAACATTCAATAAATTATTGATAAATTTTACCTGGTGGGTAAATCGAAAAGACCGCAACGGTAAAAATGTATTTGAGGGCGGTTTTCTTGGCCTTGATAATATTGGTGTTTTTGACCGCAGCGCCCCGCTACCAACCGGTGGCTACCTGGAGCAGGCCGATGGAACCGCCTGGATGGCCCTTTTCAGTCAGAATATGCTTGAAATGGCTACAGAGCTGGCCTTGCATGACAAATCCTATGAAGAAATGGTGGTTAAATTTTCCCAACATTTCATGTTCATCGCCATGGCCATGAACAAACCTGGTAATGATGGTATGTGGGATGAGGAGGATGGATTTTACTACGATCTGCTACAGCTACCTGATGGAAGTTCGAAAAAACTCAAGGTGCGTTCATTGGTAGGTTTACTGCCACTGTGCGCTACCAGTATCATCGAAAAAGCTCAACGTGACAGCGTGCCGGGTGCCATGATAACTTTACGAGAAAATCAGCGGAGAATGCCTGAACTTATGGAATCCATACACCCAACAGGACCGGGAAATTTTGGTGTAAATGAACGAGGGATTCTTGCCCTGGTAAAACCTGAAAGATTAAGAAGAATACTTTCAAGAATGCTTGATGAGAACGAATTCCTCGGTCCCCATGGCATCCGTTCTATTTCAAAATTTCATGAGAAAAATCCATATATTTTATATGTTAATGGCCAGGAATTCCGCGTGGATTACCTGCCTGCCGAATCAAATACCAGTATGTTTGGCGGCAACTCCAACTGGCGTGGTCCTGTCTGGATGCCGGTTAACCTATTGATCATCAGGGCTCTTCAACAATTCTACCTGTATTATGGGGATAACTTTAAAATAGAATGTCCGACCGGTTCAGGCAACCTCATGAATCTATTTGAGGTAAGCAGAGAAATATCAACCCGGATCATTAGTACTTTTACTCGCGATCAACTTGGCAAACGGCCGGTATACGGCGGATCGGAAAAATTTCAGACAGACCCTCACTGGCGCGACTACATCCTGTTTTATGAGTACTTTCATGGCGATAATGGCGCCGGTTTGGGGGCAAGTCATCAGACAGGCTGGAGTGGCACAGTAGCCAAACTGATCCAGTTATACGGAATACTTGATCCTGAATTGATACTTAATGCTGGCAAGATGGCAGCCTTCATCAATAAGGATGATACAAAAATTAAAAAACCCAGGAAATGAGCAATGCTCCAAAATCATGCAAGACCAGTGTACGAACATCTGCTTGCAGGGTTGGATTACCAGAACAAACTGGCGCGGTTCCTTGAAAATCACGATGAACCACGTGCTGCATCAATTTTTGAACCGGATAAACACAAAGCTGCTGCGGTAATCACATTTTTATCACCTGGTTTACGCTTCTTTCACCAGGGACAATTAGAAGGAAAGAAAAA
>CAYZWN010000318.1:0-3656 GCA_964482185.1 uncultured Roseivirgaceae bacterium | reverse complement strand
GGCCACATGGTGAAAAAGCAATGTGGCGGCAAGAAAAAAATAAGCGATGCATCGAATTCCATTCATTGCAGCATCAGTTACAGTTAGCCGTTAGCATTTTGTTGATTTCCAATAGGTTCCGGACTTATAATATTCATTTTTTAATTCCTTACTAAAGAAATCCCTCATCATTTTTCACCTAAATACTACACCCTCGTTTTCTCATCACTCAAAATTTTACCGTCCTCCATGGTTACGATCCTCCTGGCTTTCTTCATTACCCGCGCATCATGGGTTGAAAATATGAATGTGATATTTTCTTCCCTGTTCAGGGTTTCCATAATATCCAGCAGCGTTTCGGTTGATTTGGAATCGAGGTTGGCAGTGGGCTCATCAGCGAGAATAAATTTTGGCTTCGATGCCAGCGCGCGCGCAACAGCCACACGTTGCTGCTGTCCGCCCGACAATTTATTCGGTCTGCTATCCATCCTGTCGCCAAGGCCGACTGCTTCCAGTAGTGCTTTGGTTCGCTCAAAGCGCTCCGCCTTTGATTTGCCTTGCAATTCCATGATAAATTCAACGTTTTCTTTGGCCGTCAAAACAGGAATAAGGTTGTATGCCTGAAACACAAAACCGATATTGCGCAACCTGAAATCGATCAGTTTTCTGCTGCTCAAATTCCAGATATGTACATTGTCTACGATCACCTCCCCGGAAGTAGGTCGGTCGAGACCGCCCAGCAAATTGAGAAAAGTGGTTTTGCCCGATCCGGACGGACCGACGATCGCTGTAAATTCGCCCTGGTCTATAGTGAGGTTTACCCCGTTTACAGCCTTCACTTCTATTTGCGAACCGTCGTAAATTTTAGTCAGATTGTTTATTTTGATTATACTCATTTCCTCATGGATTTTAAGTCATTATTCAGTTCTAAGCGCTTCGGAAGGGTCATTTTGCAATGCCTTGTATGCCGGGTAGATTGCGGCAAGCACACCTGTTGCCAGCACCAAAAGTGTCACGTTTATGACCATGGTTGAATTTATACTGGTATAGACAAAAGGATCGTAGCCCAGATCTGTATAGGCATCAGCCCATGCAGCCAGGTTGATTGGTCTGGTTTCAAAATACCTGGCGATCATTGTTCCGGCAAGAACTCCGATCACACCACCTGTTAAAGACAGAAATACCGTTTCGAGCAGGATCATGAGAAATATTCTCATTTTATTCATGCCTACTGCCATCAGCATCCCGATCTCCTTCACCCGCTCCAGTACTGCCATCAGCATCGTGTTGATGATTCCGAAAAGCAACGCCAGCAGGATAATAATGATAAATACATAAATCATAATATCCATTGCACTGGTGAGGTACGACATCTCAGGACTTAATTCAAGCCAGGACATCACTTCAAGTCCGCCGGTTTTTTCCATTAATTTGGACTTCACAGCATCAACCTGCTCATTGTCCTGAAGCAGGATGGCGATTTCATGGCCTGCTCCGTCAGGGAAATTGATAAGCCGGGCCAGATCATCGTACTGAACAAACACATTGGCTTCATCATAGGCATTATTTACCGTATTAAATATTCCACAAACCCGGAATGCGCCATAGGTGATGTTGTTATCAATATCGAGCAGGGTAATCACCAACTTAGAGTTCAGCTTTACTTTGAGCTTTTCGGCCAGCTTCCTGCCTATTAAAACCTGGTTTTTTTTATCATTTTCGAAATAATCACCCTCAAGCAGTTTTTCGGCAATGTTGGAAACGTTCCGCTCAACACCGGGATCTATGCCAATGATCCGAACGCCTGAACCTGTTTCGGCAGAAGCAATCATTGACAAAATCACTATTCTGTTGCTTGAGCCAACAACACCGCTCATCTCATTTATTTCGCTGCATAACGCTCCGGCATTTGGAATGAAATCCTTTATTTCATTGCTGTTTCTGAATTCTGGTGCATGGATCTGGATATGGGATAATTCATTTTTTATGGCTTTCTCAATGCGCTGATCGGCCATACCCTGGTAAAAGGCCGCTGAGAATATCCCGGCGCATATGCCAAGCATCGTGGCTACAATAATAACGGAGCTGCGCAGCTTGTTGCGCCAGACATTTCGCCATGAAATTGATACGATCATTGTCTCTTCATTTAAAGTGAATCATCACGCTCTCAGCGCCGTATGAACCTTGAGCCGGATAGCGGTAGTAATTGGATAAAGGGCTATTACCGCTGTCATTATAAACACGACAAGTACCTGGTTGTAAAAAACCGAAGGCAGCCATGAAAAATACATGTAAGGCTCGATGCCCATCATCTCCATTGTTTCAGCTGCGTCTCCACCAAGCCGGATCGGGTTTGCATAAAACCATGCGATCAACGGGACACTTCCTGCAAAACCGGCCAAAACTCCAATCAGGCCAATGTAAAGCGTCTCAAAAAGCAACAGTATTGCCAGCTTGCTTTTTTGCATACCGATGGCCACCATCACACCCATCTCCCTGGTGCGCTCCGATACCATCATCATGATTGTACCGAAAATACCAAAGCCGATCAGGATATATAAAATGCCTTTCATCACCACTGCTCCTGCCCGGTCGCCTTCTACCATTTGCATCATTTCAGGATGCATTTCGTCCCACGACATCACTGCAAATGGCTCCGGAACCACAGTTTTTAACTTCTTAAGTGCAGGCTTCAGTTTATATTGCGCATCGACCATCAGAATCAGGGCGCTTACAAGATTTGGCGCCGACAGATACTCCTGGCATACAGGCAGATCCATGTAAATGACTTCCTTGTTCAACTGAGGATTAGGAAACCTCAAAAACCCCCGGATTGGAAATTTTCCGGCAGCGCTTACCCCGTGATACCCCGAGCCAATCAGCACAAGCGTATCACCCACTTCCAGCTTCAGATAGCCTGCCAAATCCGCACCGATCAGCACACCCTGATCTCCGGATGCGAAATATGCGCCATCAACCACCCATTTTTTAAGTTCGGTAATTTCGTTTTCTTTAATGGGGTCGATGCCTATCAGCATGGCGCCTCTGGTAATTTCCTCGGATGATGCCAGTGCAAATGATTCGAGTCTGGATGTGACATGAGTAATTTCAGGTACGGAAGCAGCGATCTCAAATAATTCCGGGGTCGGTTCCATGGCATTGTTAATTGTTTTGCTCTCCCAATATTCTTCATGCTGAATCTGGATATAGCCTGAATAAAACCGTACGATATTATCGATCATCGATGTGTAAGAACCTTCCTGCATTGATGACATCAGAGTGGATAGCAACACGCCAAAAAACACAGAGGCCACCGTAATCAGCGTCCGGCGTTTATTGCGCCAGAGATTTCGCCATGCCAATATTAAATTTGATTTCATTCCATTAAACAATTAGAATCTGTTTGTTATCTCCGGCTTTCCTCAGATTAGTGATTATGAAGAAAATCGCTTTGGCATTTTTGCTATTGGCCTTCATCATCTGATGCGTTTCATGTTTTGCTGGGAAAAAAAGGACTCGGGAATTTCCGTTTTATAATCAGCCGAAAGTATGTCAATGACGGTTTTTTTTCCTTCCTCCCCGGCAGGAATCATCTCAAGTCTGCACGGTATGGTCCGTCCACCCATTTCCCTGATATCAGAAAGCAACTGGATATTTACCAGTTCTTCATCTTCATC
>CAYZWN010000317.1:0-3691 GCA_964482185.1 uncultured Roseivirgaceae bacterium | reverse complement strand
ATTGGGTTTGTGTGGCTTTCAGTTCAGTGTATGCTTTTTCAATTTCACGGGCCTGTTGCAACTCTTTTTCGCGTGTGCGTTCACGTTCCCGGCTGATGATCCTGTTGCGCTGAACTTTGTCAAAAGTAAACACTCCTGCCACGATGAATACTGCGTAAAAGAAATATGCAAGGTTGGTTTTCCACCATGGTGGCAATACTCTGAACACAAATTCTGCTATTTGGTCAGAATAACCCTGACTTCTCGTAGATGCCTGCAATTGGAAAATGTATTCGCCTGCCGGCAAATTGGTAAAAAATAATTGCTGCTGCCTTCCGACCTCTACCCACTCATCCTGATAACCCGCAATTTTATATCTGTATTTTGTAAATCCAGGATCTTTATAGTTGAGGGCAATGTAAGAAATTGAAATGCTGCTGTTCGTGTAGGTCAGGTCAGGAAAAATCCGGCTGTCATATAAGGGAGAAAATATTTCATTCCCGATACCAATTTCTGTAATGTAAATATCACGGATGGTGCCGCGATCTAACATTTCGTCCGGATTGAAGCGAACATATCCTCCCGTCCCACCGATAAACAAATCTCCATTGCTCAATACTTGTGGTATATAGTAAGACAAAGGCCTGTATCCTTCATTCCCAGTAAAAAAGGAATAAAAGCCGGTATTGGGGTCAAATTTTCTTATACCGTCTTGCCCGGAAACGTATAACACTCCTGTTGCATCTTCGACAACACCCATCAGGTTAAAACCGATGCTTGATATTTCTGCCTGGAAAAGAATAGAAACCTGCTCATTGATGAAATCCTGCCTGATTAAACCGATATCTGAGGCATGCCACATTAATCCAGGCTGTGTTGAAGACATGACGGGCGGACCAACCCAGCCGATTCCTTTTGGTGGCAGAATTCCGGTATTAACAAACGTTTCCTTTTCGGGATCAAAACTGAAGATTTCCCAATGATCCATAACATTAAAATCGAAGTACATCACCCAGATATTACCTTCAACGTCACAAAAAGGCGCCATTACTTTTCTTTCTTTACTGACGGTGTCGTTCAATGGATTGGGATAATACCTGACCTCTAATCCGTCTTTTTCAATCACAAACATACCACTGTCCAGTGGGCCCACATAAAAACGATGCTCATCTTCCATGATATCCCAAAACCTGGAAACTTGTACTGGTAAGGTGACTTCACTGAATTGCTTATTTGAAGGATCAAACAGCAGAACCTTTCCTTTTGTCGTGACACATATGATTTTATTGTCGAACCAAAGTAAGTCAGTGATTTGATTTGCGTAGGATGTTCTTGCAGTGTCGTCTGGAAAAGGAACATAATTTACAGGTGCTGATCCATCGGCAGGATGCAACACCAATCCTCTTGAAGTGCTTAACCACATATCCTCTGACGGGGCTTCGAGTACTTTAAAAACATCATTGGCAGGGTGCCGGATGGGTAAATCGTTCATCGGAAGCCCATAGGTATAGTTCCATGACTCTTCGTATGTAAGACTTATCCCTGAATTGTGATAACCAAACCACATATTGCCGTCGCGATCCTTCAAAGCATAGTGTACATCGTCTTCCGATATGCTTTTATTGCTGCCTGCCTCGTGTCTGAAACTTATCAAGTCACCTCTCTCCTGATTTATTCCATACGCCCCAAGTAATCCTGTGCCGACCCAAATGGTGCCTTCCTCATCTTCAGTCAACGATTGTATAGGTTGATTTCTAAGGTTGATCCTGCCATCGTCAAGCGAGATGACATGCTCGGGCATATCTTCACCATCGCGCCATACAGCAAGACCCTTCAGTGATGAAATCCAGATATCGTTCCTGCTATCTCTGAGTAAAGTCCAAATATTGCCGGTCAATACCTCATCCACCGAATCATCAAACGGCCCTGGTTTAGTGATGCTTTTAGAATGTGTGTTAAAATGATAAATGCCGGCGGAAGTGCCTATCCAAAGCAAATCTTCCTGCCCTTTAACTATGCTTTTCACATATACATTTTCAGATTCCGGATTTTCGATCGAATAGTAATTCACAACTATAGTATCAGCCATGAAATCCTGCTTTGGCAAGTGATACAAACCCGAAAATGCACCGGCCCAGATATCCCCGTTGTCATCTTCCATGATTGAGAAGCCATACTCAAAGGGAGGGATGCTGTCAGGAAATGTTACTGTTTTGAAAACCCCCTTGCCGATATCCATGATTGCCAGTCTGTATGCAGCCACCCAAAAGCGTCCGGAGCCGGATTCGAGTACATCGCGCACCTGACCACGGGGAATGGAATACTCGTCCAGTGCATTATGCCTGTAATTGATGATATTGACACCATCATATTTATCCAATCCGCCATTGCCTGCCACCCAAATGAAGCCATGCTTATCTTGCATGATTTTCCAAACGAAACTGTTTGTCAAGCCATCTGCGGGGGTGATGTGGCGGAATATCTGATTGCTATTCTGTGCATTCAGATCAAACTGTTGCGACAGGAAAGTGATGAGAAATAGTGCCGTAGAATAGAAAAGCGTATAATTATGCATTCTTTTGGATATTACCGAATTGATTGTAGTCAGCGCTTTGAAGCGTGGTTTTGATGGCATAGGTTCATGGTTTTATAGCCATAGTAATCTGGGCTGAAAATATGGAAATATTTTTTTAAAAAACATACTATTTCCAATAAATAAAGCCATTCTGTTGAAACTATGGTTTGTCAATATCAGATTAGAAATGTTCTCGCTTCGCCCCAATTGTGGCTTTTTGATGATGTTGTAAATTGTCTGGATCGCTGATTACTCTGATTGAAGGATTTCACTGATTTTGTTTTCGACATCATCCTCTTCTAAATCACTATTTTTTAATCCGCGCCATCCGTGCAATCCCTTTCATCCCTGCCTTCACAAAAGTTAAGGCAGACAGGCGTGATTCAGACAATGGGTAATAAAATAATGAACTCGCTCCCTTCACCCACTCTAGTTTCCACCTTCAACTCCCCGCCATGCGCTTTTACAATATCATAAGCCAAACTCAATCCTAATCCAGTGCCGGAGCCGGTTGGTTTGGTGGTGAAAAAAGGTTGGAAGATTTTATCCAAAACTTTTTGTGGGATGCCCGATCCATTATCATGAACAGAAATCAATACCTTGTCACCATTCTTTTTTGTTCTCACCGAAACAGTTGGTTCGTAACCGACAACTTGTTGTTTCTTTTTTTCATCAACCACATAAAACGCATTGGTAATCAGATTGAGGATTACACGCCCAATATCCTGCGGAATGACATTGATTTTCCCGATTGTTTCATCAAAATCGGTTCTCAACGTTGCATTAAAAGATTTGTCCTTTGCCCTCAAACCGTGGTAAGCCAAACGCAAATATTCATCAGCCAGAGCGTTGATATCGGTTGGTTCTTTTTGTCCTGAACTGGTGCGCGAATGTTGTAGCATTCCTTTTACAATGGCATCGGCGCGTTTGCCATGGTGGTTTATTTTAGACTCATTTTCCTTTATGTCGTTCAGGATTGTTTTGACGTCAGAGATATTTCCTTTTTCAATTTCAACATTAGCCTCCTCAATCAATTCCGTGTTCAGCTCTGAAAAATTATTGACAAAATTCAGCGGATTTTGTATTTCATGAGCAATGCCGGCAGTGAGCTCGCCGAGGGAAGCCATCTTTTCGGAA
>CAYZWN010000316.1:0-3708 GCA_964482185.1 uncultured Roseivirgaceae bacterium | reverse complement strand
TTCAGGGGAGAATACTATATGTTTGTGACGCGTTCTTTTGGTTACTGGCATTCTGCCGATTTAATCAACTGGAATTTTATTAAACCTGTTCAGTGGTATTTTGAAGGAAGTAATGCGCCAACTGCTTTCAACTACAAAGACTCCCTGATCTATTTTGCCGGTGATCCGGCCGGCTATGGAAGCATTCTTTATACCGATAATCCTAAGAGTGGAAAATGGACCCCCACAGCCTCCATCAGCAACAACCTGCAGGACTCGGAACTATTCATTGATGACGACGGAAAAGCCTTTCTGTATTGGGGTTCTTCAAATGTGCATCCTATCCGGGTTAAAGAACTGAATAGAAACGATCGCTTTATCGAAACCGGGGTTAAAAAAGATCTGATAAACCTGATTGAAGAAGACCACGGCTGGGAGCGCTTTGGCGAAAATAATTATCATCCTACCATCAAAGAAGGCTACATGGAAGGTGCTTCCATGACCAAGCATGATGGCAAATACTATTTACAATATGCAGCCCCGGGAACTCAATTTAATGTGTATGCCGATGGTGTTTATATCGGGGAAACTCCGCTTGGTCCTTTCACCTATATGAAAAACAATCCGATGAGTTTTAAGCCTGGAGGTTTTACCAATGGCGCAGGACATGGCATTACCGTAAAACAAACAAATGGACAATACTGGCATTTTGCCACCATGGCCCTGGCATCCAACTCGCATTGGGAGCGGCGATTGTGCATGTTTCCGACTTATTTTGATGATGAAGGCCTGATGTATTCCAACACACATTACGGCGATTACCCGCGGTACGGGCCCGACCATCCAACCATGGCCGGTAAGCATTGCGGCTGGATGCTGCTCTCCTACAAAGGCAAAACCACGGTTTCATCCTCAAAAATGCAAATTGAAAAAAGCACCTCGACCGATGATGAATTTGACATCAATGAATTACCCCTGGAGAAAAACACCGAAGGAGAGATTATTTCGAACATACTGACCGATGAAAACCCAAAATCATTTTGGGTGGCAGATGCCAATGACAACCGGCAATGGGTGCAAATCGAAATGCTGAACCCGGGAAAGATTTACGCTTTTCAACTGAATTTCCATGATCACGAGTCGGGCATATACACCCGGGTGGATGGTTTGCGTCATCGGTTTATCATAGAAGTATCAGAGGACGGCATCTACTGGGAAACGGCGGTTGACCGGAGCAATAGTTATAAAGATGCCCCCAATGCCTACATCGTGCTCAATCAGCCTGTTCAGGGAAAGTTTATCCGCTATAAAAATGTGGTGGTTCCGGGGAAGAATCTGGCCTTGTCTGAAATACGGGTGTTTGGTCTTGGCCCTGGCAAAAAGCCGGAAAAGGTAAAAGACTTTACAGTGAAACGCGAACAGGACAGGAGAGATGCATCATTTTCATGGAAACCTGTGAAGGGCGCACAGGGCTACAACATACGGTGGGGTATATCGCCGGATAAGTTGTACCAGTCCTGGTTGGTTTATGATGTGAATGAACATTTTATGCGATGTCTCGACCGCAACACCACTTATTATTTCACTATCGAAGCATTCAATGAAAATGGTATTTCTGAGATGGGAAGGATTCAGGAAATTGATTGATGAGATGATAAGGTTGCACAATATACTGTCCTCCAAAGGCCTGAAAATCATCAGATGCCCGCTTCAAGTGCCAAGCGGCCTGTCTTGTGAAGTGAAAATAAGATGAAGACATATTTTAAATCCTTATCCAAAAAGTAGAAGAGAAGATTTTACTAATCCATGCTATTCCTCAGAGTCCTTTACGAGAGACTTTGAGGGGAATCTTTCATGTGAGACCCTGAGGAGGATTCAAGCACGAATTAATAATCAAGTACAATCCACTGAAGATCTTCGGGTATGAACTTAACAAGGCTTATTGTCGTCCTGGATGGATACACCATGCCATCTGATGCTGTAAAAACCTCACTGACTTCATATTTCACCATATTCCAGCCCTCCTCGAAATCCAGGTCAGTTTCAGTAATGTCATTGAATTCCTGTCCGCTCATTGTCATCGTGGGTACAACGCAACTTCCTTTAGCCGAGGCTTCTTTCTCGACAAACATCCAGCTCAGGTAATAGCCGGTAGAGGCTTTTTCCTGTCCGTATGAGTGCAGCCAATTTGCAATGGTTTCATTATTTGCAAAGTATAGCACGCCATAAGGTTCGTTTTTTGCGTTGTCGCCGACGATTAATTCCGGTACGCCGGAAATGATGGACTCACCACCTTTATATTCAAATGGCGTTGATCCATCCTCATCAGAAGTTTGGCAACCATAAGAAGTTTCCACTGTTTTAAAATTCAAGGACCAACCCTGAGGTGCGTTTTTTTGCGCTTCTGCGGCTTTTTCTTTCAGGATCGAAAGAAAATCAAATTCAAGATCAATACTGACTTCGCCAGCGGCGCTCACTTTTCCCCAGATTTCCATGTCACCGGAAATCATATCTGAGGATACGACAATGGCTTCACCATTCGACCAGTTTTGAATGTCACCAGATATGTTAAGTTGCGCATAGGAATTTCCTATAGCAATGGTGAAAAATGCGATAATAATCAGAATTGTTTTTTTCATTTTGTTTGTTGTTTTATTGTTTAGTTCTCTTTTAAAGGCAGGACTCAGTTGAAATCAAGCTTCTGTGGTTTTCTGTCATTTTAATTGAATATATTATTTATTCACTAAATTCTGAAGCGCACTATAGTCGACCTCAGAAGTATTTGACGATTAGTTTTATGCTATCGGGGTCATTGAGATTGCTTACCATAACTTTGGATGGGAATGGGGCCTTCTCATTTGGATTGGTTTGATATATTTCTTCAATGTTGTATTGAATCCAGTTGAAACCTTTCTTCAGTTCAATGTTGTAGGAGTAGTGGACTTCGGCTTCACCACTTTCCAAATAAAAACTATTGGTGCAGTTCAGATCGATCCTCGCATCCTCTTCAACATATATTATACTCCAGAAAGATCCTTTAACCGCTTCATTATAGGCCTCGTCTTCCAGCCATGGCTGAAGCGCTTCATCTGATACCAGGTAAAATGTCCCCGCCCATTTGTTTTTGATCCATAGAGCAATGTTACCTCCTTTAATTGACTTCATGGTCCCAAGAGTGCCAAAATCTCCCGGGTTGCCGCACTGCAGAGAAAAAGCAAAACAAAGATCTGTATTGTACATGTTCTTGCGCTCTTCAGACAACTCAGGTAACTGAATGTCGGATAGGTCTATTTTCAGGCTGCCTTGGGCGTCAATGGTGCCGATTTTTACAGGCTTATCCATTCCGAAAGGAAGAATCACCAGGTCCGCATCCCTAAATTGATATCCCTGGAGAGTACTATTAATTTGCTGTGCCTGCACTGTGGTAAGCAAGAACATACAGGATAATAATAGGATTGCTTTCATGGTTGTTTCAATTTAGAATTATTTAATGAATTTCAAGTTAATATTTGCCAATAGTTTGGATGACTGTCCATATCATCAGAGTAATAATAAATTTTTAGTAAGGTATTTGAATCAGAGATAATTTTAGCCATTCAGCATTATTGATCAAGTAAATGAGCGGTGTCACATAATCATTTTATCTCTGAAGCAAATACTATTCAACCACGAAGGAAAAGTTCAGTGGACGAGGAGATGCGAGACTTTCAGGCCTGAAGCCCACCATAG
>CAYZWN010000315.1:0-3716 GCA_964482185.1 uncultured Roseivirgaceae bacterium | reverse complement strand
GCTGTATGAGCGGAACCAGCAAAATCAGAATTGGAAATATTATCAGGATGCTCAAGGGCTTTGCTGTGGGATCCACATAGGACCTGGCAATATGCTTATGGCCACGCTTCACCAGCACAGAGATGATGATCTTTTCGAAAATCAGAGTGAAAACTTTATGTGTGACCACCGTAATCGTGATAATGACCAGGATGACGATCCATTGCCAAAGGAATAGCCCGATATATTTGTTGCTGCCCATTTTCGGCAAAACCTCTAAAAGATTGTCCAATCCGAAAGGGTAAACTTGTTTATGGAGTTCTTCCACACTTTCTTCGGTCTCCCGGGAGTAATACCAGTTGACTCCCTCTTTTTCCAGGTAGATCAGCGGATGCTTTCTGTCGATGACGTAAATATACCTTCCGGTAAGGGTATCCAAATAATCTGGTTCGCGGGGCACATCAGCCAGAGATATCAGTATGCCGGCGCCTTTGTAAATTTGCATTAGCTTTATGGCCATTTCTTCAGCCATTTCTTTGCTTACTCTTTTAGGATTGAACACCACAGCTGCTGCTTCAGGTTTGTAGGTATCTTCATCCATATTATTGATGTGTGTCCTTAAGGTCTGATAAGGGGTACTGATATTGCCCTGAGCCATTGCAAACAATGGTAAAAGGGAGTATATCAGCATAAAAATGCAATGCCGTAAACTCATTTTAAATGGATTGTCAATTTTCATTTCAGCCAATTTTTATATGGTTACTTGAATTTCGAAAGCGTCAGATTTTTATTATAACACTTATAAAGCTGGTATTCATTACTTTTTGATGAATACAACAACGCGACAGGAAAGCTGCATTCCAAAGGTTCAAAACTGATCCGCTCGCCGGTCTGATTGTAGAAGTACGCAAATTCCTGTTCCTCATCCAGCGCTACAAATATTTGTTTGTCTGATCCAAAATTGTAGTACTGAACAGCAAACCTTCCGGTTGAAAACAGGTCGCTTTCAAAAATCAGCTCACTTTTAGAATTCAGTAAACTGATCTTATTGTATTCCTGACGCACGATTACATACGTTTTGTTCATGGCATCGCGTACAAGATCGAATCTGCTTTCCCTGGCCGGTTTGTACAACTGCTCGCGTTTCAATACTTTGCCTTTCAGGTTTACTTCTATCAGTTCGCCTTCGGCGGAAATAGTCACAAGCCTGGTTGTATTGAAATCATTTCCATAATCCACAAATACGTCAGAAACCTCCGTAACCTTCAGATCAAGAGGGAAACCCGGGTACATCGCGCCTCTTCTGTTCATGACATTGAGCTTGCCGCCGGTTTGCATGACCACCATGCAATCGCCACCTTTGACACGGATGTGAAATCCTGGAATTGCCAATGTGCCATCCAGTTTGCGCGGCGACCAGCCGTCAAGGCTTTTTCCTGTTTTATCATAAAGCCATATATCCCCATTGGTATCCGCAACCATGAAACGATAATTCTTTGAATTGTCGTAATCGATAATGGATAAAAACCTGATTTGGATGCCTTTTTTCATTTTCACTGGATATCTTTCAACATAATCGCCATTTCGGTCCAAAAGGTGTAATGCGTCTTTGGTGGCGAATAAGTATTGCAGTTTCCCATTTTTAAAATAATCAATCTGATGAATGTCGCTGATGATGCGGGCCCGCAAACTATCACCCCACAGGATGATGCCCTCGTTGGAAATTTGGTACAATATGTTTGCGGAATCCTGCACCAATAGCTCCATTCTGTTGTTGTTATGGTTTTTTACTATGAATGGCTTCGTGACTATAGGTGAAATGGTGTACATGCTTTGCTCGGTTTGAACGCGTGAGGATGTGGGGATATTGGCCGGTTTTTCGCTGTGATCAATCGTGATGCTGGTATAAAACTTCTGATCGAGATTACTCACCTGCAATGCCATAAGATCGAGTGACTTTAGCGGCATTTCAAACTCAGTGAAAATTTTCCTCCACTTTTCATTGAGGTTTGTCAACAACGGCTTCCAAACCAGCGCGGTATGCACCATGATGCTGAAACTCGCCTCGCTAAGGGTATTTTCAAGAAACAGAGTTTGACGGACTGATTTACCCCAGTTTGTCTCATCCTCCATGGAATTCAGAAAATACTTAATCGTTTGCATCGAATTTCCCAGCACGAGGTAATCCTCATACACGGTGAAATAGGAATTTTCAAATCCTTTAAAAAAATCGCCAAATACCAGGGCTGGAAACTCGCTGAATGGAAGCTGAACTATTGGTCTTTCGTCATAAATTTCCATGTAAACCGAATCACCTTGTTCCTCGCTGAGTTTCAAGGCAAAGTTGTTCAATTCGTCGAATGGTGCATTTTTATCTTTTATACCAACGAATACCAACTGATCCGGAGTTTGCTTACTTGGTGTCTCGATGATAGCATTGGCCGCCTCGCCGTCAATCCAGTCGAATTTCAGGTTGTATTTTTCCTCAAAATCCAGATAATTTTTTAACTGTGCAGGATTGACCTCCGACCAGTACTTTGTCAATTGTGTTTGCCAGTTTTTATAATCGCTGAAGGTGGCATGGTATAAGATGGCCGTAAGGTTTGGGATGTATTGGGTTACTTTCACCTTGCCCGGGTTTTGACCCCTGAAAGTACCGAGAAAATTCCGGTCGGAAGTCAGGTCTGGCAAGGTAATGCCATTCATAAGGATGGCATTTTCCACCACCTTCAAATCCAGATAGGTATTTCCCGTAAAGTTTTTGAGCATTTGCCATTGGGCCGATATCTGCTGATTGCTCATCGTGCTGAATAAATCCGGCATTTTGCTATAATCAATATAAATGTTGCCCTCATCATTCTCGAGTTTTGGCACATCCTGCAGGTTGTGGATGCGAGTCAGGAACGATTGCTGAAATTTACTTTCAATATTCCGAACAACATCCTCAACCAGAAAAGGGGTAAAACTCCCGACCACAACATTTTGGTGTGGAAGGTAGGTAAATGTGGTATTAGTATTCGGATTTATAAGCTCACGAAGTTCATACCCCTGATAACTTCTGGTTTTGGTATTTAACCTGTTTTCATCCCGGATACCGGAGAGCAGATTTTCAAGCATCTCTCTACCGGCGTCATCATGTACGTCGATGCAAAACAGAAAGTCGAAACTATCAGAAGATGTGATGTGCATGGAGATGATGAGCCTGCGATTCCGGAAGAGGCGATCGAGCGCGCCGCTTTTTCCTGAAAGGCTGTCTGCGAGCAGGAGGTCAGATTCCCAATCGCTGAAATACGGTATTTGTTTAAAAGAATTCCAAAGCGAGCGCTCCACAATCTTATTCCAATCATCCACGGAACTGGTATTTTCATATGCCAGCACGGCGTTTTCAGGAATGAACTGCCAGGGATCGACTTTTTTTTGATGCTGCTGCTTGTATAACCAAAAAGCGCCGCCTGCAATAATCAACACAACAAAAATAGTGATGAATGTCTTTCTCAAATCGAAGGGTTTAGCACAATTTTAGGGCAATTGAAACGATTTATCAAATTGACACCCGCTAAAATTTTTGTTTTTTAACTTTAGGTGAAACTTTGTGTTTTTAGCACAAGAAAATGGAAATCAGAAAAGAGCAATACGAAATCTACACTGCCGGAGGCATCAGGCTTTTAGCCACATCCAATGAGCCCGCCGGTGAGCCGGAGGGCGTGCTTTTCATTGTACACGGTCTCGGTGAACAC
>CAYZWN010000314.1:0-3722 GCA_964482185.1 uncultured Roseivirgaceae bacterium | reverse complement strand
ATGAAGCCCTTTCTGCTGGATCATTTCGGCAATCCTTCCTCAATTCACAGCTATGGAAGGCAGGCCCGTTCTTCCATCGAGCAGGCAAGGCGTAAGGTTGCAGAATTGCTGGGCGCAGCACCCGCTGAAATTTTCTTTACCTCCGGTGGAACAGAGGCAGACAACACAATCATCAGAAATGCCATTCAGAAATATGGTATCAGGACGGCCATCACTTCGCGCATTGAGCATCATGCCGTGCTGCACACTTTGCAACACCTTGAATCAACAGAGCAAATCCAACTGCTTTTTGTGAACCTGGATGCGGATGGACAAATTGATAACGAGCATTTAGAAAAATTACTGTGCAAAAATAAAAATGCCTTTGTGTCGCTCATGCACGCGAATAATGAGATTGGCAACATCACAAGTCTGGAACAGGTGGGAGCGCTTTGTAAAAGCTTTTCGGCTTATTTTCATACTGATGCCGTACAGTCAATCGGCCATCTGCCACTTGATCTCAATACGCTTCAATTAGATGCGCTTGCCTGCTCGGCGCATAAGTTCCATGGACCAAAAGGTGTCGGTTTTATGTATATCAAGGCAGGGCGTCAGTTCGCACCAATGATGATAGGAGGAGGACAGGAAAGAAATATGCGCGGTGGCACAGAAAATACAGCCGGAATCATCGGACTTGCCAGGGCAATGGAAATTGCCATGGAGGAGAAAAATGAGATTCAGGAAAAGCTGCTGAGCCTGAAGAAACATGCTATTGGTCTTGTCAGTGATAAAATCCCGCAAGCAGGTTTTATTGGATTATCGGCCGATTTTGAAAACAGCCTTCACAAGATTCTAAATATTTCATTGCCGGGTATCGATGACAACGACATGTTGCTTTTTAATCTGGATATCAACGGCATTGCTGTAAGCGGAGGCAGCGCCTGCGCCAGCGGAACGAGCATCGGTTCGCACGTGTTGGACGCATTGCATCTTCCCGACAATACCGGCGCCTTAAGGGTCTCCTTCAGCAAATACAACACCTTTGAGGAAATTGATTATTTCGTGGAGAAGCTTTCAGAAATGATTGTTTCGTAGAAGCCTGCTTAGCCTTCAGCATACAGGACAATTAAAAAGCACGCCTCCCCCAACTCATGGATGCCAAAATACATGTACTTCAGAAGACATAAATTTCCATGAAGGTCTGGGAGAGATACGACCTTCTTGGGTTTTTATCCACATCTCCGGCCTGTGGTGCAAAAGCGGGATGATGATTGATTGGATTTTATAGTCAATTAATCTCAAACAATTTATAATGAAAAGGACAGCTCACAATTCAGGCAATCTTTATTTATTATATAGAAAGATGCGTGTTGCCAATTGAACGTGTTTAGTGCAGCAACTTCCTGTTTTTTATACTAAATTCATGGGCTAAAAAGATAAACAATGGAAAGCTTATGTGTTTTTTGCGGATCGAGTTCCGGTTATCACCCTGCCTATGAAAAAGCCGCCAGTGAACTTGGCAAATGGCTGGCTGAAGAAAACCTGACCTTGGTGTATGGCGGGGGTAGCGTCGGCCTGATGGGGGTGCTCGCGAACAGCGTTATGGAGCATGGCGGCAGGGTAATTGGCATCATCCCAAAATTCCTTTACGATCTGGAAGTAGGTCATGATGGGGTAAGCGAATTGATTATTGTAGAGTCCATGCACGAACGCAAGCAAAAAATGGCCGAGTTGGCCAATGGTTTTATCGCCATGCCAGGAGGTATCGGCACACTTGAAGAGCTATTTGAAATATTTACCTGGTCTCAACTGGCGCTCATCAAAAAACCTGTTGCGCTGCTTGATATCAACGACTTTTACAAAAACCTGATTAACCACCTGCAAACCATGGTAAGAGAGGGGTTTCTTAAACTTGAAAATCTGGAGTCGCTGATTATGTCGAACAATATCCATGAACTGGTAATGAAAATTCAGGCCTACAACTACAGCGAAACTCCTAAGTGGATCGAAAGGACATAACCCGAATTTTTATGGTATTTTTGCATTCCCACAGGCTGATATTGAAATTACGGCATGATGACAACCATAATTTTTCTTATCTGTAAAACAAATAAAAATGCTAATAGTACATTACCGCGAAAAGGGAATTGTGGACTGAATTAGTTAGTTGACCTTAACATCCGGCTTTTTATCGAGTTGCCTGGCCTCCTCTAAAATCAGATCATATTTGTAACCATGACCAAAATCCCGGTTGATAGCCACTATTCCCTCGAACTTGACAATTTCTCCGATTTTAACCTCGTCCCCGGTGGTGATGGTCAGGTCAAAAGTATTTTCGCCACCTGTCCCATCCTGGATGTGCACCCAGTTTCTGTTCATTATATTTAGATTAAACTTTGTAACGATGCCCTTTACCGTTACAGTTTTATTCTCAAGATTCTTTGTATTCTGATATAAGCGCTCTATGGTTGTGACGCCTTCTTCTTCGGGTATGATTATCTCCTGTCGGGGCGTTGCTGCCTCTTGCTGTGTCGCATGTGGAGAAGGTACGCCGACCTTTGTGAAATCACCTGGATTTTCATACAAGCCTTCAAGGAAATATACCTGCTCAAAAGTGCGCCCCAGATCTTTACTTGTAAAATTTTTCATTTCCATAGCCTGATCATAATAATAGGTCTTGCCTGTTTCAATGTTTCCTTTTAAGACGGCCATCCAAATCTCAGTCCCATCCTTCTCAGCTTTTAGATATGTATAATTCTGAGCCTGAATAACTTCCTTTACGACAACTTCATGAAATTTACTTTTCGAAACGGGCGCTTCCTCTACACTTTTTCCCTGCCGTGGTTCGCAGGCAAATGCGCTTAAAACCAGTATGGTTAATAATATTTTTTTCATAGCTCTTTCAATTTTATTGGCGGCTAATTTATACAATATTACCAGAAGAAATAATGATACTTGTCACCTTGCGACTGGATTTAAGATAAAAAAGGTCCGGGAAGTGCTCCCCGGACCTTTGCTTTTGCTGTTAAAATGATTTAAACGTAAGCTGCGCTGTTTAGGAAATTCCAACTCACCTTAATGGTGTCGAGTGGTGATACGCCTTCTTCAGTTGCGTCTTGCTCCACGAAGAAATACTTCATGCCAGCCTTCTCACGCGCTTCGAATATCCTTTTAAAATCAATGACACCCTGCCCAACCGGGGCGAAGAATTTGCGATCATCATCGGTCATGTCTTTTACATGCCAGAGGTGGAAACGACCGGGATCTTTCTGGAAGTATGTTAAAGGATCATTGCCTGATTTGGTGATCCAGTACAGATCGAGTTCGAATTTCACATTGTTTGCATCTGTTTCGCGCATGATCATGTCGTAAGGTTTTTCCTCACCTTCGGCAAACGGAATAAACTCGAAGTCGTGATTGTGGTAGGCAAACTGAATTCCTGCATCCTTGCAAACTTCTCCAAAACTGTTCCATGTTTCGATATGTCGTTTGTAATCTTCCAGGCTTGTGCGGTCTTCGGGCTGCAGGTATGCCCAAACAAGGTATTTTGAGCCCAAAGCGATGGCATCTTCGGCAGTCACTTTCATCCGATCTACAATTGCATCCTTGCCTCCTTCCGACGAAACCTCTGTTACTGAGTGCACACTTGGTACGGACATGCCCAGGTTTGCCAGCATCTGCTTGAATTCTTCTGGTGTTTTGCCCAGAAACTTTCTTCCCTCATATCCGAAGGGCTCGATCCA
>CAYZWN010000313.1:0-3759 GCA_964482185.1 uncultured Roseivirgaceae bacterium | reverse complement strand
ATAATCCCGAAAAAACAAACTTTTTCCGGCAATTCATTATCTTTTCTATTCCGACAATACAACATTGGCAAACCAGCGTGGCGCATAGTCACCGGTGCTTTATTCCGATCTTAGCCAGGCACCCCTTTCCGGATTTGTGAGGATTAGATTACCCACAACCAGGCGCGGTTATATTTGTAATGTAAATCGCTTTAGCCCGGGAGGTGATTCCTCAACCATCAAACGGGCCTTAGGGTAACATGCAATGGGCAAAGCACAGTCAAGAGTGAGAATCAAAACATCTTAATTCAGCGGGCTGGCTACTGCAGAATCGCATTCGACACCAATGTTGCCAGGATATCTGATTTATTTACAAAATACTTGAACTGATCGCCATCAACCACTGGTACATTCTCGATTCTTTCAGCCTTCATAAGATTGAGAACATCATCCGTTTTATCGCTGGGCATTACAGTGGTGTTTTCAATTCCTGCCAGCAGGCTTGTAAGTTCATAATAATCGAAGGTTTGCCGTGGGTAATTAAACACCTAACCGCTGAAGACAGAGCTTTCCATCCAACCTCTGAACCTGCCTTTTTCAATAAAAACAACCTGTTTGATGCCCAGCACACTGATGTATTTGAGCAGCATATCTTTGCTGTAATAGATATTGTCGGTAATAGCCATCACATCGATGTATTTGATTTCCTGGCGACGGAGTTTTTCCTGCAATTGCTCAAGCTGAGAAGATCCGCCTTTGGTCACCATTTCCTCTGATCCGGCGAAAGCCTCCACGGTCATATCTTCCTTGGCAAATTTCCGGATTTCGGTGGTTTTTATCTGCTCTCCGATTTCGAACCAACCGCCTATCTTCAAACTCCGGCCTTCGGTCGCCATCTGGTACAATCCTTCCAATTCTGATTTGAAGGTGATGAGCATGATGATGATGAATACGGGCCAGATTAACTGGTTGATGGTCGGAATCCACGGGGTTATCTTGTTCATTGATGTGTGTGGTTAGGTTAATAATAAATTTCTATGGCCAGCGACAACAGCGATAGGCTTTCTTACAGTATAACACGCTGTCTTGCAATTTGAAAATGTACGCAGATTTTCTTAATTAAGCAATTCGCAAGCCAACATATTCCGTGAAAATCCGGCATCTAAAAACTGCTCCGGGTGTAATGCCAAACATGGATTATTTCAACCATTCCGGGATACCCTCATCTTCCCAGGCTTTTAGTATTTCATCCAGGCGATCTTGTCTGGCCTCCGCAGTATCGACCGGATTTGCATTTTCCTCAGGAAGGTAATCTCTATGCCATGCGATCAGGTTGGCGTAAGCCGGATCGCCTGCAAGATTGAAACGCTCATCCGGATCAGTCTGATGATCATAAAACTCTAATGTTCCATCGCGGTATTGGGTAAACCGGTGCCGAATGCTCCGCACAGAATGATTGCCGTAAAGCCATGTGGTAACGACCGGCGTTTCGCTCGTCTCGCCCGGGTTCAGGATGAACTGAGCAAGGCTCTTCCCGGAAAGACCGGTCGGTTTTTTGAAATCCAGCAGATCAGCCAAAGTCGGGTAAATATCAAGGAGACTGGCGGGGCTGGGATTTTGGCCATTTTTTCCCTTGCCGGGAACAAGAAAGGCCAATGGAACACGGGTACTCTCTTCCCAAAGACACATTTTTCTCCAATTACGTTTTTCACCCAGGTTTTGCCCGTGATCAGATAGCAGTACAACAATTGTGTTGTCAGACAATCCTGATTCCTGCAAAGCGCCCAATAACCTTCCAATTTCATCATCCACGAATGTGATGCATGCAAGATAAGCCTGAATCAATTCCTTCCAGAATTGTTCGCCGAGCTGCATCACCGCCGCATGGTCTCCGCCCGGAATCAAACCAACTGCCATGGCTTTGGCAACCAACGGGATGTCGGCAAACTCGTCATCCGGAATATCGGGTAATTGAATTTGCTCCAGTGGATACATTTCAAAATACCTGGCCGGTGCAGTGTAGGGCACATGCGGACGGTGATATCCTATGGCAAGAAAAAAGGGCTGTTCATGGGCTTCTGCTAACTTTTCAATCGCCCAATCAGTAATGAAGGTATCGTGCATTTTGCCTTCAGGTAATTCCTCTTCCGGTGCGGGACCTCCGCAAAGCGAAAATCCTGCTTTGATGCCCAAATCAGATAATATCCTGCCTCCCCTTTCCGGAAAAGGCTGGAATCGCTTGTCATAATTCACGCCAAGTTCGGTGAAATAAGCAGGTTTTTTCCAGTGCCAGGCATCAAGACCGATGTACTCGTCCCACAGGGAATCCTGGCGTATATCGCTCACACCGGAGTGGTATATTTTACCGGCAGCCATGGTTTTATATCCATTTTTTCTTAACAGCTCAGGCAGATGGATTGCCCCGGAGATGTCATTGGGCTGATCGTAATTGGCTCGTCTGTAATTGGAATACCAACCTGAAATATGTGGTGCAATGCCTGTCATCAGGGCATTTCTTGACGCCTGGCAAATGGGTGTGGCGCAATGCGCATTGCTAAAATAAACAGCAGACTCAAAAAAACGATCTAAGTTTGGCGTTTGCACCAAAGGATGCGATTTGTTGATCCCCTGCCAGTCATTCAAATCATCGACAAGGATAAAGAGCACATTGGGTTTTTGGTTTGCGCTTTTTGGCAAACAAGTGCTTATTAACAGCGGTAAAAGGGCATACAGGATCAGGTGTCGCATCAGTCTTCTTTAGTTTCAATCCCAATCTAATAAGTAATCGTTTTGAGGTATAGCGAAAACAACATAAATTTTTTATTTTCAATTCAAATTATTATTAACCGTCAATAAAAACTTATTTATCATGAGCTACACAAAACCAATTATTGCCGTATTGGGCGCTACAGGCGCCCAGGGAGGAGGCCTGGTAAGAGCCATCCTCAATGACCCGGAAAAAACCTTTGCCGTCCGTGCCATTACCCGAAACCCTTCCGGTGAAAAAGCCGATGCCCTGAAATCGGCCGGTGCGGAAGTGTTATATGCAGACCTTGACGATGTATCATCGCTCATCAAAGCTTTTACAGGTGCGCATGGTGTATTTGCAGTGACCAATTTCTGGGAGCACTTTTCTCCACAAAAAGAAACAGAACAGGCCGGTAATATCGCCAAAGCCACTAAAGACAGTGGCGTGAAACATGTAATCTGGTCAACTCTGGAGGACACACGATTAAAAATATCGCTGGATGACGACAGTATGCCAACCCTCATGGGCAATTACAAGGTTCCGCACTTCGACAGCAAGGGTGAGGGCAATATGCATTTTGCCAGGCTGAATGTCCCTACCACTTACCTATACACGTCATTTTATTGGGAGAACTTTATTTATTTAGGCTCCGGCCCCAAACCCAATCAGGATGGGGTATTAGCCCTTACCTTCCCAATGGGAAAAGGAGAGATTTCAGGCATCGCCGTAGAAGATATCGGCAAATGTGCATTGAGCATTTTGAACCAGGGAGACCAGTACATCGGTAAATCTGTCGGCATTGCCGGTGAGCATCTGACTGGAAACCAACTGGCTGAGGCATTTACCAATGCTCTGGGAAAACAGGTTATTTATCAGGATGTTCCTGCAGATGTTTTTCGCAGTTTTGGTTTTCCGGGAGCAGAGGATGTCGGAAATATGTTCCAGTACATGCGTGACTACAATGATGATTTTGTGGCTTTCAGAAAGGTTGAGCTCGCCAAAAAGCTGAATCCGGCGCTAAAGAGTTTTGC
>CAYZWN010000312.1:0-3788 GCA_964482185.1 uncultured Roseivirgaceae bacterium | reverse complement strand
GCTCACAGATTGGGATTATCGCTGGGAATTTTCCGGAAACGGAAGCATCAACAGCGAGGTCGTGATCAGGAATTTCTATAAAAGACCGGATGGCTATTATGCCGTGGATTACTGGCACACGAGGTATGGAGAAGGCACACTCCTTTTGAATAAAAAAATGAGTACAGTTGGAAAATTACTGAAACCGCCGGTGTTCAAAGAAACAATTAAGCTGGAGGGAACTTTTCCGGAATTACTGGTGCAAACATCTGAAGACATCGGTGATGATGGCGATCCATCGGTCAGGTATCTCCTGAAATGGGAAACCATTCCGAGAAATCGGGATAAGCCCAGGCCGGAACCCTGGCCCGGACCAAGTCAGTTGTATCTCTATAAATTGAAAAAATGAAAACAAATACCTCTAAACCTCCAGGGTTTACAAAACCTTGGAGGTTTCATTTGATTCTGTTAATTGTTTTTTGTTCAAGCACAATCTGGTTTTCCACAACCACGGCGCAAAAAGTATCAGACTGGCGGGGAATACGCACCGTTGAGGATGTATGTGCTGACTATCCCGATGTCATGAGAAAAATGCTTGATGCTTATGATCTGGATTACCCCGGATTAAATGAGGTAAAGGCAGCGTATCAGGAAGCAAATTTGGTATTGGCCTGTCATGCGCTCCTGGATTATTACAAAAGAAGTGACAATGCGCCCCATTTGCGAAGAGCATTGCCCGCAGAAGGCAGTAAAACAGTAGCCTCGGCCGATACTGTTTTAAACGATGTGTTCGTCATTCAAAATGTGCGGGGCAAGGTGCCTTACGGCGAAAATGGCCACCGCGACTGGTATTACAAAGGACCCAACAACGACCGGGAGTGGGCATGGCTCTCCAACCGCCATAGCCAGGTTGGAGAGGTGCTGAGTGTCTATTACGAAACCGGCAATCCCAAATACCCTGAATATATCGACCTTTTTTTGCGGGATTTCATCATCGTAAGCATGCCATATCCCGGAGAGAAAGGCACCGAATCGATCTGGAGAGGTCTGGAAGTGGCAGCGCGGGCCAAGGTGTGGTCGCGGATTTTCTACAATCTGCTGGAAAGCCCGTATTTATCGCCCGCAACAAGGCTGTTGATGTTGAGCAGTTTGCCTGACCATGCCCATTACAACCGGAATTTTCACGGGGGAAATAACTGGCTGACCATGGAAATATCCGCCCTGGCCACGGTAGCCACCAATTTTCCGGAATACAAAAATTCCGGCGCCTGGTTGGATTATTCCATCGAAGCCATGACCGAGAGCATGAAAGAACAGGTCTATGCCGATGGCGTACAGACCGAGCTCACATCTCATTACCACAATGTAACCTTCAGAAATTTTGAGTTGTTCAGGGATATCTGCCTTCAGGCAAATAAGCCCCTTCCCGACTATTTCAACAATACCATAGAGGCCATGTATCATTATATAGCCACTGCCATGCGCCCCGACGGCCATAGGATATTGAACAACGATGGAGACAGGGGCAGCGACCGTGAATTGATTCTTGAAGGAGCCCGGACGTTCGACCGGCCTGACTGGGCGTATATTGCCACCAATGGTAAATCAGGCGTCAAACCATCGGACGGCCCATCCTGGTTTTATCCCTGGGCAGGGCAGCTTATTTCGCGCAGCGGATTTGATGCAGATGCCCACTGGTCTTTTTTCGATGTCGGCCCATGGGGGAGTGGTCATCAGCACAATGATAAAATGCACATTTCAATTTCAGCATATGGGCGCGATTTACTGGTTGATGCCGGCAGATTTGCCTATACCGGCGAGGTAGCGCAGAAATTTCGTGGATATGCCAAAGGTACACAGGGTCACAACACGATTATGATTGATGGAAAAGGACAAATGCCGGATGTACGTGTGACAGACAAGTCGCTTGGTCAGGAACATTTTAAAATCACACCAGACTTCGATTACGCCCGGGGATCATTTGATAAATACATTGATGTCGAAGGGCAGGCCGTACACAATCGCGCTTTGCTCTACCTTCGCGGGAAATACTGGATTGTTGTGGATCGCATTACCACCGACCAAGCGCGACAGATTGATGTGTTGTGGCATTGGCATCCTGAATGTGTAGTGAAGCAGGAAAAAGCAAATATTGTAACCACAACCAATAAAAAAGGAAATCTCAGGGTAATTCCTGTGGGGAAAAATAAGTGGGATATCAGCTTTATAAAAGGCCAGGAATCGCCTGAAATACAGGGATGGTACAGCGAAGAATACAACTGGCTCGAACCCAACACCGCGACGATTTACTCGACCAAAATCCCGCGCAGTTCAGTATTTGTCTGGATATTGCAACCGTCGGAATACCAGGGAAACACCATTAAAGCCAGCATCCTGTCGCAATCAGAAAATGATATTTCTCTAAAAATAATTGAAAAAGGCAGCAAGCCCATCGATATTACAATACCGTTTTCAAACAGTGCAGGGGTAAAAATTGCACACAAATAATTTATGATTATGAAGATTAAAATGAACCGGTCCGGATTTTTTCAGCTATTCATCCTTTTATTATGCATAACCTTCATAGCCAATGGCCAGAAAGCCAAATCGGGCGATAAGCGGCCAAACATCATCTTCATTCTCACTGACGATCAGCGGTGGGATGCACTCGGATATGCAGGTAATGAGATCATTCAAACGCCAGAGATGGACAAACTGGCTGAGGAAGGGGTGTATTTCAAAAACGCATTTGTGACTACGCCCATTTGCGCGGCAAGCCGGGCCAGCATTTTCAGCGGCCTCTACGAACGCACGCACAAATACACCTTTCAAACGGGACCGATGCGTCCGGAATATATGACAACTGCATACCCCAAACTGCTCAGGGATTCTGGGTATTACACTGGATTTTTCGGCAAATTCGGAGTTAAATTTCCTGCAAAGGATGCAATGTTTGATGTTATCGAAGATTTTGACCGTGCCAATCAGTACAGGGATTATCGAGGATTTTACTATAAAACCCTCAATGGAGACACAGTACATTTAACCCGCTATACCGGACAGAAAGCGCTTGATTTTATCGATCAAGCTCCTGACGAAGGCCCGTTTTGTTTGTCTTTAAGTTTCAGTGCGCCACATGCCCATGATGGAGCACCGCTGCAGTATTTCTGGCAAGAGGAACCTGATAAGCTGTATCAAAACATGGAGATGCCTGCCCCTGAGCTAGGCGATGACAAATATTTCGAGGCTTTGCCCAAGCCTGTGCAGGATGGATTTAATCGTTTGCGATGGACGTGGAGGTACGATACACCGGAGAAATACCAACATAGTGTCAAAGGCTACTATCGCATGATTTATGGCATAGACCTGGAAATTGCAAAGATCAGGAGCAAGTTGAAAGAAAAAGGCCTGGATAAAAACACTGTCATAATCTTCATGGGAGACAACGGATATTTTCTTGGGGAACGACAGCTTGCCGGCAAATGGCTGATGTATGAACCCTCCATCCGTGTGCCGTTGATCATTCACGATCCAAGAGCAAAGAAGCACCTGGATATTGATGAAATGGCCCTGAATGTGGATGTCCCTGCCACCATTCTCGACCTGGCCGGCGTGCAAATTCCATCAAATTACCAGGGGAAAAGTCTGGTTGAAATGGCTTCCGGAAAGTCCAAATCACTGAACAGGGACACAGTGCTGATCGAACATCTCTGGGAATTTGAGCATATTCCGCCAAGCGAAGGGGTCCGCACGGCAGACTGGAAATACCTGAGATATGTCAATGACAAATCGGCTGAAGAATTATATCA
>CAYZWN010000311.1:0-3800 GCA_964482185.1 uncultured Roseivirgaceae bacterium | reverse complement strand
ATGGTTTGCCGAACCCTTTCTCCCGCAAGTTTAGCGAAGCGTAACTTGTGGTAAAAATAGCGCAAGTTTTTAACTTGCAATCCGGCAAATGATAACTGTTCAATGAGTCGCAACTATAAATTCAGAAACCAGGAAAAACTATATTTTGTGACTTTTACTGTCATAAACTGGATTGACGTATTCGTCAGACCGCAATACAAAAATATCATCGTTGACAGTCTCAATTATTGCTCTAAAAATAAAGGCCTTGAAGTGTATGCATGGTGTATTATGACAAGTCATGTTCATTTAATCATTGGCAAAAATGGGGACAGTAAAATGGAGGACATTGTGCGAGATTTAAAGAGGCACACTTCAAAAGCCTTGCTTAAAACAATACAAGAAAATACTCAGGAGAGCAGAAGGGAGTGGTTGATTTGGTTTTTTGAAAGGGAAGGCAAAAGAAATCCAAACAACAAGCAATTCCAGTTTTGGCAACAGCATAGTCACCCAATAGAGTTATTCAATAATTTCATGATGGATCAGAAATTAGAATATATTCATAACAATCCGGTTGAAGCAGGGATTGTTTCGAGGCCTGAAGACTATCTGTATTCATCGGCCATGGATTACTCCGGAGGAATGGGCATGGTGGAACTGATGTACATTGGGTGAATCAAGCTGAAAGCCTGAGCAATAACCACCACAAGTTACGCTCCGCTAAACTTGCGGTAGATGGTTAAAATTAAATTTCAGGTTAAAGCCATAAAAAATACCTTTTATCGGGCTAAAATTATGTTTTCATTTCAGAATGAAATTAGTTGCAATCTATTCGTAAGAAATTGAAAAAATCCGGCAAGGCCTCACATCTTATTCCTTATCTGGTCATCGCCATCTCGGCATGTTTACTTTCTTATAGCCTTTGGTGTGGTATCGGTTTGACGTTCGATTCCATGAATTATCTCGCATCAGCCAGGAGTTTTGATGCCACATTCCAACTTATCAATGCTAATGGAAAGCCAAATACCTTTCAGGCACCACTCTTTGCTATATTCCTGTCCCTCTTTGATAATCATGTTATGGATTTTATCCGCATTATCAACATTGCTTTCTTCCTCGTTACCATGATTATTGTCTTTAACATACTAAAGACCCTGGTGAAAGATGTGCTTTTAACATCAATAGCCATAGCAATGATCTCTTTGGCAGTAGGTTCGCAGATGATCTATAATTTTGTTTGGTCAGAACCACTATTCCTTTTGTTCTTAGCTGCGCACAATCTTTTTCTGATAAAATATCTGAAGACCGGAAGATTAACTCATCTATTACTGACAGCGACCATGGCTTTTTTAATGTGCATTACCAGAAACGCCGGCATTTTTATCCTTTTTGCCACGCTCATCGGGTTGATAATCATACCACAACATCCTGGAGGCAAAGCGGCCTTTTTGTATGGTTTGTTGGGCGTTTCAGGTTTTGTGGCCTGGAACAGCTACACTTTTGTTGTGCTGAAAGGGACGAAATCTTTTTTAGAAGGCCTTATATTTTTCAGTGATCAGGTCGCTCCACTTACCAGTTATCTGGATACGCTGTTGGCATGGTTCCTCCCCGGGTTTATTCCATTCTACATCAGGCTGGCTCTGGTGTTGATTGCTATTTTTATGATTTTCTACAAACTGAAAGCTGGAATCCTAAGACCTGAAACACGTATTTTTATAATACAATCTGTAGTTTATGTCTTTTTCATATTGGCATTTTTCAGAATGTATGAAAGCGACGCCGAGCGTTTTTTTGCCATCATTTTCCCTTGGGTAATGATCGGTATTTTCAGTACTATTGAAAACATCAACCGACATTTGATTGTAAGAAAAATTATCCTGATCGCACTGATAGGCTGCCTTCCATACATGGTGGCGAGAAGCGTAAAAAACAGCATTTTCTGGCACAAAAGTCATTGCAGCGCGACCAGTACCGGCATATTCCCACCACGAATCGACTATCACGCACAATAATTTTTTTCTACACCTAAATACTTTAAATTTGCGCCTCTAAAACGATTCCAATAATCAGCAAATCATCAATATATGTCAGCAAAATATAATGTTATTGTCATAGGCAGCGGACCGGGCGGTTATGTAGCTGCCATCAGAGCCGCGCAGTTGGGCATGAAAGTGGCCGTAGTCGAAAGAGAAGAACTCGGAGGCATCTGTCTCAACTGGGGTTGTATTCCCACCAAAGCTCTGTTGAAGAGCGCCCAGGTTTTCGAATACATCAATCACGCCAAAGATTATGGCATCAACGTGAAGGATGCTTCGGTTGATTTTGATGGGATGGTAAAGAGAAGCCGCGAAGTCGCTGCAGGCATGAGCAAAGGCGTCACTTTTCTTCTGAAAAAAAATAAAGTAGATGTCCTCGAAGGTTTTGGCCGGTTGAAAAAAGGCAAAAAAGTGGAGGTAGAAGATGCGAAAGGGGCCAAAACGATTTATGAAGCTGATCACATTATCCTTGCCACCGGTAGCAGATCCCGTGAATTGCCCAATCTGAAACTCGATCATAAAAAGATCATAGGCTATCGCAAAGCCATGACTCTGGAAAAGCAACCAGAAACCATGGTGATTGTAGGTTCGGGCGCCATTGGCTCTGAGTTCGCCTATTTCTACAATGCCATCGGCACACAGGTAACCCTGGTGGAATTTTTACCAACTATAGTGCCCCTGGAAGATGAAGAAGTTTCAAAACAACTGGAGCGCACCTATAAAAAATCAGGCATCAAAGTGATGACGAGCTCTGAAGTGACCAGCGTGGACACCAAAGGCGCTAAATGCAAGGTGACCATCAAAACGCCGAAAGGAGAAGAAAAAATCGAGTGCGACATCGTACTTTCGGCTGTTGGCGTTGCGACAAATATTGAAAGCATCGGACTGGAAGATGTCGGGGTAGCTACTGACAAAGGCAAAGTGCTGGTAGATGATTACTACAAAACCAACATACCAGGGGTGTATGCCATTGGCGATATTGTAAAAGGCCAGGCACTGGCGCATGTGGCTTCTGCCGAGGGCATCATTTGTGTTGAGAAAATTGCGGGCATGAATCCAGAACCGCTTGATTACAACAACATACCCGGATGCACCTATTGCAGTCCGGAAATCGCCTCAGTTGGCTACACCGAAAAAGCTGCTAAAGAGGCCGGCTATGAAATTAAGGTTGGCAAATTCCCATTCTCCGCATCGGGTAAGGCGAGCGCCGCCGGAGCAAAAGAGGGTTTTGTGAAGGTAATCTTCGATGCCAAATACGGTGAGTGGCTTGGTGCACACCTGATCGGCGCCAACGTGACTGAAATGATTGCCGAAGTGGTGGCAGCCAGAAAGCTGGAAACCACCGGGCACGAAATCATCAAGACCGTACACCCGCACCCGACCATGTCAGAAGCGATTATGGAGGCGGCCGCGGCAGCCTATGGTGAGGTGATTCATTTGTAGGTTCTAAAACTGAAATATTTTTGAAAAGCCATTGAATACCTCAATGGCTTTTTTGATTTTTATGAATCCTTATAGAAAAATCAGTAGATCCCGGTTTAATGATAAGGGTTAGGAGGTTAACCTCTTCTGGCAAAATAAGGGTTTTTCTCAAATCGCGTTGATTCAGTCAAATCCAATTTTTACAGCCATTTCATTGACTTAGTCTTTCCTGACCTTGAAAAACAGTCTAAAATACCTGATAACCGTATACAAACGACTATAAACGTATCTTACACGTAAGTAAATATTAATTATACGAATCATCTTTCCGGCACCGACTTACTTTGGCTCATCAGTAATCGA
>CAYZWN010000310.1:0-3828 GCA_964482185.1 uncultured Roseivirgaceae bacterium | reverse complement strand
TTGGCCGATTTGGTTCCTCAATTCCCTTGTCTGTCCCCCGACAAACCAGTTAGCCTTGGTTCGTGTCGATACGAACCAGAGCGAGGGTCTTTTGGTGTGGGACTGCGCATTGATATATCATTGCAGATAGCGGACAGATCCCGGGTCAGGCCCGGGAATAAGGTACGGGTCGGGTCGTAGAAAGGAATTAAAAAGGTCTGTGTGCCAAAAACTTGCAGCGAATGTGCCTCGGCGCCGGGAAAATGGCTTTATTTTTTTCTGTTTGGGATGTTGCGGGCTAAAAGCTCATAGCATACAGCTTGCAGCTGACAGCCCTGATCGTAAAATGCACCGCAGGTAATCATCCACTGCCACTGGTATGTAAATGCATGGAAAATCCATGGAATTCCCATGCTAATCAATCAGCCTTTTCGTCAAATCTCCATAGGCATCGATGCGGCGGTCGCGGAGGAATGGCCAGATCCGGCGGACATCTTCTGAATGGCTGAGGTCAATCTCAAGCACTTTGATTTCCTCATCGTGATTTGATGCATTGAAAAGCAACTCGCCCTGCGGGCCGGCGACGAAACTGTTGCCCCAAAACTGGATACCATTGGTATTACCACGCTCATCGGGTTCCAGGCCTACGCGGTTTACGGAGATCAACGGCAGCCCATTGGCAATGGCATGACCCTGCTGAACGGTTTGCCATGCGTGGCGTTGCCTTTCTTTTTCTTCTTCAGAATCTGTTGATTCCCAGCCGATGGCTGTCGGGTAAATCAGTATTTCAGCGCCGGCGAGCGCCATAAGCCGGGCAGCTTCGGGATACCACTGGTCCCAGCAAACGAGCACGCCTAATTTACCCAATGAAGTTTCAATGGGTGAAAATCCCATATCACCCGGCGTAAAGTAAAATTTTTCGTAATAGGCCGGATCATCAGGAATGTGCATTTTGCGGTATCTGCCGGCAAGGCTTCCATCGCGATCGAACACTACAGCGGTGTTGTGATAGACTCCAGGTGCCCTGCGCTCAAAAAGCGAGGTAACAAGTACAATCCCGTGATCACTGGCTATTTTACCAAAAAACCCGGTGGAAGGCCCGGGAATGGTCTCAGCCAGATCAAAAGTGTCTGTTGATTCGGTCTGGCAGAAATACAGGCTGTTGTGCAATTCCTGCAATACAACCAGATCCGCCTTGTCTGCCGCGCACCTCGCTATGTTCGCGGCCAGTTTATCCATATTGTCGCGGATTGAGGCCGTGTTTGATTGCTGGACAATACCCGCTCTGATGATCTTTTTTTCGTTCATACGCCAAAATTAAGCATTACACGACAACCTCTTCCGGATATTGCATGGTTATGCAATGCAACGAGCCGTGTTGCCTGATCAATGGCGTGCAATCGATGCCGATTATTTCCCTTTCGGGGAATGCTTTTTTGAGCTGATCCAAAGCAACCTGATCAGCCGGCTGGTTGTACAGCGGCACCAATACTGCATCATTGATGATCAGGAAATTGGCATAGGTTGCCGGCAATCTTGAATTCCCTTCATAAATGGCCTCAGGCAGGGGTAGAGGTATCAGCTCATAAGGAGCGCCATTTTCCTGCTTAAAACTTTTCAATTCGTCTTCCATCTTCGATAAAGATGCGAAATGCTCATCCTCCGGGTTGTCGCACCGGACGTATGCAATGGTTGTCGGCGAGCAAAACCGGGCCAGCGTATCGATGTGGCTGTCGGTGTCATCACCAATCAGATGACCGTTGTGTAACCACAAAATGCGCCGTGCACCCAGTGTTTCGATGAGCAGTTGTTCGATTTCACTTTTCCCCATCCAGGAATTCCTGTTTTTGTTGAGCAGGCATTGTGCCGTTGTGAGCAGTGTGCCTTTTCCATCGCTTTCGATGCTGCCACCTTCCAGTACGATATGCTTCATATTTCGCAAGCGTACACTTTTACTGAAAATACCCTGAGCAAATAAACTTTTCGTGATCTGATTGTCATAATTAGCCGGAAATCGCAGGCCCCAGCCATTAAAAGTAAAATCAAGGATCACAGGATGGCCTTCTTCAGAAATGGTAATGCCGGAATGGTCGCGCGCCCAGGTATCATTTATCATCGTTTCGGCAAATCTCAGGTGTTGCTGGTTGCACCTGGCCAGTTTTTCTTTGGTCTCCGGAATATTTTCACACGCCACCAACAGCAACTGTCTTTTGCTGATCTCACAGGCGATGTGCCGGTAGCAGCTTTCTACTTCATCTATGATGTCCACCCAGTCGGTATGCACACTAGGCCAGGTGATTTGTACTGCGCTTTGATGTTGCCATTCTGCCGGCAACATGGTATGTAAAATAATATTTGCTGGAGTCATCGTAGTTGCTTTTAATATGGATATATAATCATTACTTAAGTGTCCGGAGTTGTTTTGGCCGGACAGCCTTTTCCCGGATTTTACTTAATTTCCTTAATCCTGATATTCCTGAAATATACAGGTGCTCCGGCGTGTTTGCCCTGAAAGCCGATCTTTCCGTGTGTTGGCAAAGTAGCAGGCGCCTTCGAAAGCCAGGATGGCGCCTTGCTGCCATCCGGATTTGTTTTTGCATCCGTGAATTCTGCCAGGTTGATTTCATTTACCTGCTGGCCGTTGAGCAATACGTATATCATACTGTCGATGCAGGTAATGGTGTACCGGTTCCATTCACCGGGGCGCTTCACAGCAGAAACGGTAGCGGGCTTGCGCCCAAAGATGGCGCCACATTGCCAGCTTTTTGGACTGGTGGCCCATTTTTCATTGTAGTCGTCTGCAATTTGGATTTCGACCGAGTTGGGAATCCAGTCGTCCAGATCAGAGCAATACACCACCACGCCGCTGTTGGTGCCATCGGCATTCTTAAATTCCAGGTCGAGCATGAAGTTGTCATAGTCTTTCTGAGTCCATAGAAACTGATCCTCAGAGGCCGTGAATTCTCCGTTTTCAAATGTCCAGACGCCTGCCGGGAATATGGCGTTTGACAAGTCCTGCGTGAACAGCTCCGGCCACGAACCGGAGTCGGGATGATCTTTTGGCGGATAGGTTTCTTTTTTAGTGCAGGAAGCAAAGACAACGATGAGCGCAACGATGATGATCGAATTAAAAATAGCCGGTTTCATAATAAAAGTATTTTGGTGATTGCACTATAAAGATACTTCCGGGCCGGATTTTTATCAAAAAAGCCATGACAATTATTTGGCCGGATGGAGTTTAATCACCTGGAGGAACAGATGAAGTATTGCCTGTGTTGAATTATTATGCCACGCGCACCCGTTTTAGTGACATTGCCCTGATGATCCAGTTGGGGATGGGCTTTTTGGGATGTCTGTTTTTTAACCTGATGTACCAGTTCAGTTTTTTCAGGACAGGCACCTTATGGGTTTCAACAAATTCGATGAGCGTGCCGTCATTGTCCTCAATGTAGCCCCAATGGCCGTTTGCATCACCCATATCAAAAGACTCTGCACTCAGTACCTGAAATGGGTAATTTTTGCTTTTACATTCCTGCACGAGCTTTTTCATGTTTCTGATATCGAAGCATAAATGAATGTATCCCATGTCGCCCCAATACCTGTTTTCAAATATTTTTTTCGGTTGTTTATCCAGGCATTGCAGCAGTTCGATCTGGCTTTCGCCGAATAATTTGCTGAATCCGCCGGTGCGCACTTCCTCATGCCCCAGCAATATCCTTCTGAATTTTCCCTGGCCATTTGGCAATCCGTTCAGATCGGCGAAGGTACCGGTCTGGTCGTAAATGATCCGGTCATAACCCAGAATATCTGAGTAGAGCACGAGCGCTTTGTCAATGTCTGATACACCAA
>CAYZWN010000309.1:0-3866 GCA_964482185.1 uncultured Roseivirgaceae bacterium | reverse complement strand
AAACCTCCAGGGTTTTTAAAAACCCTGGAGGTTTTTTGAATGCTATCCACATTTGTTTTAGATTTCAAACATGATAGCCTGAAATCAGACGGATTCTGTAATTACTATTAGTTGAATCAGGCTTTTTGGTGCGTTGATAATTACCGGAAAATCCTGAATCTTAGAAATGGTCAATTTAACAGCGATGAGCATGCCATTTGATGATGATAGCTGACCATTATCTTTTACTTTGACAAACTTTATTTTTATAAACCATTCAGATAAATGAAAAATTTACCAGAAGGCCTCTGGCCGGTGATGATCACTGCTTTTAAACCCGACAACACACTTGACCTCGACGGAGTAAGGAAAATTACGGATTTATATCTCGCTTCCGGAGCCGGCGGAATGTTTGCCAACTGCCTCTCCAGCGAAATGTACCAGCTTACACGCGAAGAAAGACTTACGCTCACAAAAACTGTAGTTGATCACTGCAAAGGTAAGGTGCCTGTTGTGGCGACGGGCAGCTTTTACAGGCACGGCAATGAAAATGCAGAATTCATCAGGGAAATATATGATCAGGGTGTGGATGCTGTGATATTAATTTCCGGCATCCTGGCCGAACCGGAAGAAAGCGATGAGATTTTAAAGCGCAGACTGGAAGAAATTATGAGCGAGACCGGTGATATTCCGCTGGGCCTGTACGAATGTCCCGTTCCCTACAAGCGGCTTATCAGCCCGGATATGATGCAATGGCTGGCCGGTACGGGCAGATTCTGGTATCACAAAGATACATCCTGCGACCAGGGAGCGATTGCAAGAAAACTTGATAAAATCCAGGGCACGCATTTCCAGCTTTATAATGCCGACACACCTTCTGCGCTGGCTTCGTTGCGCGATGGAGCAAAAGGTATTTCCCCCATCAGTGGCAATTTCTATCCCGAACTGTATGGCCATTTCCTGAAACTATTCAATGAAGGAAATGATGAAGAACTTGAGTTGCTCAATACCTACCTGACGGTGATGGACCGGCTAACCCACGATTTTTATCCCTGGTCAGCAAAGTTGTTTCTGGAAAGGCGCGGACTGGATATTTGTACCAACACGCGCCTGCCAATGGGCAGAATGGCCTTAAAGGACAAGAATGTATTTGATGGACTCTACCGGATGTTCAACAAAATAATGAGTGAATTTGGCATTAAGCCGGCATTATAAGCGATGACCTGGCCCATGATTTCATTTTTTTAACCCAAAATTATCTGATTTGAAAACGCTCGATCTTACAATTTTCTTTATCTACATGATTGGCGTCACAGCCTTTGGAAGTTCGTTTTACAGAAAAAACAAATCGGCTGAAGCCTTTACGCTTGGCAACAATACCATACCCGCCTGGGTATTGGCCATGTCGATATTTGCGACGTTTGTGAGTAGCATCAGTTTTCTTGCTCTTCCCGGCAGCGCCTACCTGGGCAACTGGAATGCTTTTGTTTTTAGCCTCTCAATACCAGTGGCCGCCATTATGGCGGTGAAGTTTTTCGTACCGCTCTACAGAAAAGCCAACAGCCCCTCGGCATATACCTATCTGGAAAGCCGCTTTGGGCCATGGGCCAGGGTGTATGCCAGCGCCTGTTATCTGCTTACGCAAATCATGCGCATGGGTACCATCCTGTATCTGCTGGCTTTGCCGGTGAATGCGATGTTTGGCTGGGACATCGTCACAATCATAGTCGTAACCGGCCTGGCGGTGATGGTGTATTCTGTGATGGGCGGTATTCAGGCCGTTGTGTGGACGGATGCCATTCAGGGCATTATCCTGATTGGCGGGGCGCTTGCGTGCTTCATTTTCATCCTTGTGGATATGCCGGAAGGTCCCGGCCAATTGTTCCGTATCGCATTGGAAAACAACAAATTCAGCCTTGGGAGTTTCAGCATGAGCCTCACACAATCTACATTCTGGGTGGTGCTGATTTATGGAATATTTATGAATCTCCAGAACTTCGGTATCGATCAAAACTACGTGCAGCGCTACATGGCATCGCGCACCGATGCAGAAGCCAAGCGCTCCACACTCAGTGGAGGATTGCTTTATATTCCTGTTTCCATGCTTTTCTTCCTGATCGGAACCGGGCTATATTCCTATTACACAGCACAGCCTGATCTTCTTCCCGCTGAATATGCAGATCCAAAAATGAGCGACCGCGTATTTCCTTATTTTATTGTTTACAGTCTGCCGGCAGGAGCTACCGGTCTGCTTATAGCATCGATATTTGCCGCAGGCATGAGCACCGTTTCATCAAGCATTAACAGTTCATCCACGGTGATTTTAACAGATTATGTCCAGCGGTATTCAACAAAACCTGTAACGCCAAAAGGTTCCATGAAGGTGCTTTATCTTTCTTCGTTGCTGTTCAGCATCATTGGCATAGTCATCGGTGTGGCGCTGATCAATGTTGAAAGCGCGCTGGATGCATGGTGGAAACTTGCAGCGGTATTCAGCGGTGGCATGCTGGGCCTGTTCCTGTTGGGCGCATTTGTAAAAAGAATCAATGTTACTTTCGCGATCATCGGTGTTGTCCTTGGACTTTTGGTGATATTCTGGATGAGTGTTTCACCCATGATATTTACCGGCGAAATGCGCGGATTGGCCAGCCCGCTCCACGCTTATCTTACGGTTGTGATTGGTACGCTGGTAATTTTCCTCATTGGGTTTATCGGAAGTGTGTTGTTGGGAAAAAGGAAAAGATAGGCGCTGGAGGCCAGGTGGTGGAGAAAGCTTACCAAAACCATTGACCAGTGACTATTGACCAGTGACCTTAAATTGAAAAAGGAATGAAAAAAAGTAGCATCATCGTTCTCATTGCCCTGACTGGTGTAATTTATCAGGGATGTGGAAAGAGAGAAAAGCCCAACACATCCTACATCGACCCGGATATTGGTACAGTTGGACATTTACTGCAGCCAACCAGACCGCTCGTGCACCTGCCAAACCAGATGGTGCGGATGTATCCCATCAGGAAAGATTACCTCGACGACCAGATCAGTTGGTTTCCCATGAGCCTGGTTTCGCATCGCAATGGTGAACTGTTTGGCATCAAACCGGTAAACGGCAAGGCTACAAAAGACAAATGGAACCATAAACTCACCTATGACCATGATCTCGAAGTAAAAAGGCCGTGGTATTATTCGGCCTGGCTGGTTGATGATGAGATCGGAGTAGAATATACTCCGGGGGCCAGATCGGGTATGTTCCGCTTTGCTTTCCCTGGTGGTGATTATTCGGTCATTTTTCAGACCCTGCAAGCCGGAGAAATAAATTTAAAGGAGGGTAACGTCATTGAAGGAATTGAAATGTTTCATGACACAAAAGCCTATATCTATGGGGTTTTTGATGTTTCAGGTAAATTGAAAGAAGGTGGCGCCGGTACCGCTTCCAATGCCGGCAAAACAGGGACAGCCTGGGTATCGGGTTCATCATCCGGCAATATTCAAATTGCATTCAAATACGGATTTTCATTTATCAGTATTGAGCAGGCAAAGCAAAATCTCGAAAAGGAAATCCCGGGCTGGGATTTTGAAGGTTTGAAAAGGAAGGCAAAAGATTTATGGTCTGATAAGATGAGCCGCATCCAGGTAAAAGGTGGAACTGTAGCGCAACGCCGAACATTCTATACTTCGCTTTACCGGACCTACGAGCGAATGATCAACATCAACGAATACGGCCAATATTATTCTGCCTATGATGGACAAGTGCATCAATCGGATCGGGATTTTTATGTCGATGACTGGGTTTGGGATACATATCTGACGCACCATCCGTTGCGCATGGTGCTTCATCCGAAACAGCAGGCAAATATGTTGCAGTCCTACGCACTCATGTATGAACAAAG
>CAYZWN010000308.1:0-3888 GCA_964482185.1 uncultured Roseivirgaceae bacterium | reverse complement strand
ATCCATATCCGGCCTTACGGGTAAATTAAGATATCCGTATTGCTCAATTGCGACTTTATTGTCAAAACTCATAACTATCATGATCAATCAGTAGGCAAAATTAATAATTTAACAATTATTTGTATCAGGGTTAACCTTTTCATTTAAACCTGCTGATTGGCCTATTGTTTCTCTGCAACTTCATCTGTCATCAGAAACTCGATGCCGGCTTGCTCTAACTCACTGCTTTCTTTTTCTGCTTCTGCTTTTATCTTCCATTTTTTCACTTTCACCTGATCCTTTACGATTTCCAATACTTCTACCGGAATTTCAATAAACATCTTATTCAAAGCCGTATCATCATCCCGGAACTCGATGGCATTAAGAATTAAATCTGCCGAATCATTAATCAGTAGTCTATTTCTGTATGAAGCCAGATCATTCATTACCTGATTCATCATTGCAAGGATGGTACTGCTGATCGTACGCTCAATAGCTTCTTTTGCCATCTTCCCCATCACCGGCACCCGCTCAAGCGCTTTGACTTCAGGATTGCTCTTAATTCCCTCCTTAACCAACTCCTTTACATAATTATTTATTTCTTCCTTCTTTTGTACCAGGTCCCTATCCGCAACATAGGCCAGTCTTTTAGAAATCCACTCCACAATTAGTTGTTGGCGGGGCCTGATCACATCCTTAATGATCCGGTCTACCACCGGACCTCCATGGGTAAGCTCGTCCTGCACGCCTTCCAGAATATTCACCACTACCCTATCAGATACCTCTTCAACGATGATTGAATAGTACTTGCCAATTTTTTTGCCAAGGTATGAATCGAAAAAATCGATGACCTGCAACTTTTGCAACCGAACAGTGATAGATATGAATCTCAGTATCCTCAGAAATCGCATCGAGCCTACCGGTATACAACCAAGCAAATCGTACCAATGCAAAAATGGATAGTAGTACCACCTGTGATATGCTCTGTTGATGATAGCTAAAACCCAACTCAATGCGAACTCTCCTAGAAAAACAGATACAAATGCCAGGTCGATCAGGCTAAAGTTCTGGTGTATATTGGCATCGTAATAAGCGTGAAATACAGGCAGATATTCGGAAAACGCATAATTGATAACAGAAACTGCAAACAGCCAGTCAAACACAATCAGTGTCAGGTTGGCAAACAGCAGCAGCATCATGACCAGATCGATCAGTACCAGGATGGCATGCTTACCATTAAAGGCATTTCTAATATTCATAACAATGATCGTTAATTGATTAAAATCCATTGCGAGATAATGACGCCAATGGATTATGACAAATCTATTTCCGCCAGGAGCGCTGACAAAGCATAATCGAAATATTTATCAAAATTAAGTCACAATACATTTAAACAAACTCTCAGCGCTACAATTAAATAGCAGTTGTTCTTGTCTTTGTTTTCGAAGTCATGGATAAACCACGGTATGTTATCCAATCATCATCCGGCATGACATTGTAAGGAAACCACCCGAAAAAAAATATTTTTAATTTTTTTTCAGTTTAAAAAGCCTTTTTACTGAGTATCAGGGCACTTTTTTGTTTTACATATATGATTATACTAATATATTATTGTATTTAATGGTTACACTACCAATGTAAACCGCATATAGTAATGTAAAGTAAATAAAAACATTTAAGCTCATTTAGTTATGACACTCACACAAAACAGAACAAATTATTTCGGCGGCCTGGTTTCCCTCTATCACCTGCTCATCAACGCCGATGGCCATGTAGATGAAAAAGAATTGCGCATGGGCCAATTAATGAAGAAGCACGAAAATATCGATGACTGGGAATTTAACTATTTCCTAAACAAGATAGCCTCAATGGAAAAAGAGCAGGTTGTCAGGGAATGCATCGAATCTCTACGGAAATGTGATATCGAGTTGAGAATAAAATGTATTGCATGGATGTCAATGATCGCGAATTCCGATGGTTTTATGGCTCCTGAAGAGTGGAAATTAATTTATTACATATACAATACAGAACTGAAACTGAATTTAGCTGATATACTGGATGTGCAGAAAAAACTGCCTCGTCCGGTGTAACATTAGACCACTATCATAGCTAAGTGTTTATTACTATTTTTGAAGTAGTAAAAAAGAGTCGCTGAATCAGCGACTCTTTTTGCTTTATACATTTTTTGTTGAAGTGTTTATATTTTATTTAATTTCACCGTTTTAGATTTAAATAGTAAGCTGTCTTAGCTCACCAGCCATTTATATGGAACATACCATTAAGATTTTTGCGGTTGAGGATGACCCGACATACAGAAAATTTCTGGAATATGTACTCGGGTTAAATCCGGACTTTGAAGTGTATTTTTTCACATCCGGCAATGAGTGCATAAAAAATCTGCATAACAAGCCGAACATCATTGCTCTGGATTACACTTTGCCGGATATGTCCGGGGAGGAAGTATTGAAAAAAGTGAAAAGTTACAATCCTTCGATACAGGTCATTATTGTTTCAGGGCAGGAAAAAATCGGCACAGCCGTAAAGCTTCTGAAACTCGGGGCCTATGATTATATTATTAAAAATGAAGATACCAAAGACTTGTTGCTCAACGCAATAAACAATGTGAGCAGGAATATTTCTTTAACTGAAGAAATCCACAGTCTCCGCACCGAATTATCAGAAAAATATGAGTTTGACAGTAGCATTATTGGTAAAAGTAAGGCAATCAAGCAGGTATTTTCCATGCTTGAAAAAGCTGTCAGCACCAATATCATCGTTTCGATTACCGGCGAAACCGGAACAGGTAAGGAACTGATCGCCAAGTCGATTCATTACAATTCCATGAGAAAAAATGAACCTTTCGTGCCGGTGAATATTGCAGCTATACCGAAGGAGCTGATTGAAAGTGAACTGTTCGGGCATGAAAAAGGGTCATTTACCGGTGCTGTGACACGTCGAATAGGGAAATTTGAGGAAGCCCAGAAAGGCACCATATTCCTGGACGAAATCGGGGAAATGGATTTAAATCTTCAGGCCAAATTGCTCAGGGTGATTCAGGAAAAGGAAGTAACCCGAATTGGTGGCAACAACACGATTAAGCTGGACGTAAGGGTGCTGGTGGCTACACACAGGAATCTTGCAGAGGAAGTTAAAAAAGGAAATTTCAGAGAGGATCTATACTACCGGCTTCTCGGGTTGCCCATCCAACTGCCCCCGCTCCGTGAACGTGATAATGATACGATCATCCTTGCAAAGTTTTTCCTGAAAGCGTTTTGCAAAGAAAATAACCTCGAGCAATTGAGATTTTCAAAAAAAGCTCAGGAGAAATTATTGAATTACCACTACCCAGGGAATGTTCGTGAGCTAAAGTCTGTCGTCGATCTGGCTGCCGTGTTGGCCGATGGTGAAGAAATTGAATCTGAAGATATCAAGTTTAGCAATATTATGGACGAACAAAAAATTGCTTTGGAAGAGATGACGCTGAAAGAATATAACTTCAAAATCATCAGACATATGCTGGACAAATACGATAACAATGTGATAAAAGTGGCCAAAAAACTCGATATTGGTAAATCTTCCATTTACCGGTATCTGAAGGAAATGGAGGAGATGAAAAACTAATTTCGGAGCGGTTATGCTGATTGGAAATTCAACTGTGTTTAAAATTGTCGACGACTTTTCGAGGCAGCTTTTTCTGATCAAAACGCCGGCTGACTTCAACAAAGGTTTAATTGGAGCATTTGAAAAGGCCATCCCTGAAATAGACCTTTTTGCAGTATTGAGATTAAACTGGGAAGATGAAACATTCTCGGTCATCTCCAGCAATTACCTGTATGACATCAACGATATTCCTCTTGAAAAGAATAAGCTGGAAACCTTGCTTCATAGTTTTTTAAAAGCTGACAAGTG
>CAYZWN010000307.1:0-3909 GCA_964482185.1 uncultured Roseivirgaceae bacterium | reverse complement strand
ATTGGCGCAATTAGCGGACATAAACCTTAGCGTTAATTAGCGCAATTAGCGGACATAAACCTTAGCGCAATTAGCGGAGGATAAATTAGTCCGCGAATTACACGAATTACACAAATCAAAATTAGCGTTAATTGGCGCAATTAGCGGACATAAACCTTAGCGTTAATTAGCGCAATTAGCGGACAGCAATGGACCAACATCAAAAAGTTACGGTATACAGTGCAGACACTACCGACCGGTCGATAGTCAGTCATTTTCGGGATATTCTAAATGAACTCCCCGAAGCACATGAACTTGGATACAGGCTGTTTAAACGCAACATCAAAGCCATGTACCGCCAGTCGCTCCTTGGATTTGCGTGGGCCTTATTCCCACCACTGATCACCGCTGCATTGTGGATATTTCTTCGCGGCAATAATGTGATGAGCTTCGGCGAAACAGATGTGCCCTATCCCGTCTTTGTACTGGTAGGTACCATGCTGTGGCAAATATTTACAGAGTCAATCATGGCGCCGCTAAAGTCGGTTACAACCAATAAAGCCATGCTGGTGAAAATCAATATTCCCAGAGAAGGTTTGTTGCTGTCGGGCATATACGAGGTGATATTCAACGTGCTGATCAAGTTTTTTCTATTGGCCATCATATTCATTGCTTTTCGCCAGCCCGTGTCCATTTCTGTTTTGGGCGTCATTCCGGGCATCCTGGGCATCATGATTTGCGGCTTTGCTTTGGGATTGATCCTGACACCTGTAGGTATGCTCTATACAGACATTCAACGTGGGCTGGGTATTATTCTTCCGTTCCTGATGTATCTGACTCCGGTCATCTACCCGATGCCACAGGAAGGTATGGTAGCATTGATCATGAAAATAAACCCTATGGCTACGCTGCTGGTAGAAACGAGAAACTGGTTTACTTCACAGCCGGTTCTGGATTTGAATATGTTTTTGATCTATACAGGTGTTTTTATATTGCTCAACTTCTTTGCCCTGATGATCTTCCGTATCTCCATGCCCATGATCATTGAGCGAAGTGGGAGTTAAAGGATTTGATGTCAAATTTGATTAAATTGTAATCCTTACATCAAAGCAAAATAGTAGCATGAAGCCCATTACCGACATCAATCAACTGGATTTGAATAAATCCTACACCTATGCCGACTACCTCACATGGCAGATCAAAGAACGCGTAGAGCTGATCATGGGCAAGATTTTTAAAATGTCACCTGCACCGCTTTCTCAGCATCAGCAGATTTCAATTGTATTGTCTTCAGCAATATTTACCTTTTTGAAAAAACGGGAATGCAAAGTTTTCACTGCCCCATTTGATGTACGACTCCCGGTTATGAATGAAAAGGGACAACCGAATACGGTTGTACAGCCTGATATTAGTGTAATTTGTGACCCCGCCAAAATTGACAGGAAAGGTTGCAACGGGGCACCCGACCTGATCATTGAGATCATCTCAGATAGTTCAGTTCAGCGAGATTTGCACGAAAAATATGACCTATACGAACAGTCTGGGGTATCAGAGTACTGGATTGTTCATCCCAATGACAAGACACTGAGTATATTCCTGCTCGATGATCAGGGAAAGTATGTGGTATCTAAGCCGCTGACTTATGGTGACATTGCGGAAAGTAGGGTACTTCAGGGTTTGCAAATTGATCTCAATGAAGTTTTTCTGGATGTGGTCGAGGAGCCGGAAGAAGGTTACTTACCCGAAGGTGTCAAAAGATTGTAAGCGGAATGAAATCCCATCTGTCTGAACCCCCGAAAAAGCGGGGCAGGTTATGATTAAAATGATAACATGATTACTAAAACGAACCACAAATCAACAAATCAACGTTTAATTTGGAGATGAAAACAATTACACTTCTTAGTAAAATAAAGAATTCACTCTACGATATTGAACCTGGTGTAGAGATCATACTTTATGGGTCAAGAGCAAGAGGTGATTTTGGTAAAGAGTCAGATTGGGACATTCTCGTTTTAACAAGCCTTAATTTGACAAAAGAATTAAAGAAAGAAATCAGGGATGCAATATTCGATATAGAATTGGATACAGAAGAACCTATAAGTATCCTTATATATTCGAAAGAGGAATGGGAGGCATTTGAAATAACCCCCCTATATCAGAATGTTAAAACTGAGGGCGTCCGATTGTGAAATACTCTTTGGATGATTTTATTAAATATAGAATTGAGCGAGCGGATGAATCTATCAAGGAAGCAGAACTCCTTGCCTCTGAAGGCTATTGGAATACAGTTGCCAATCGCTTGTATTATGCTGCTTTTTACTTAGTCAACGCGTAACTTGTAAAACACCAAATTCGTACAAGTTCACATTCAGGGATCAAAAGTGAATTTCATAAACATTTTATAAAGACAGAAATCCTTGATAAAAAGTATGGTAAATTGTACAGTGTATTATTTGACACAAGACAGGAAGGAGATTATCAGGCTTTTGTAAAATTTGATGAAAATGAAATCTACCCGCTCATTGCAGAAGTAAAAACATTTCAGGCTGAATTAATTCGGATTATTCTTAATAAGTGAAATAACTGCCTGGCACGGGCTTCATCCCATCTTTAAATCAACAAATCAAACTGTCTGAACTCCCGAAATAAGCGGGGATTTGAATGATTAAATGATGACTATGATTTTCACTCCTTACGTCATTCCAGCCTGACCGGCTTTGCTCCGCTGACCGCGTTCGCAAATAGCTTTAGCGGTTGCGAAAGCTATGCGAAAGCGATGCTGGCAGGCCCGCATCTTCGCCTCCCTGAAACGGTCGGCTCATCGCAATGACGGGTAGGCAATTGTCTGAAACCCCTACATATCGGGGATTCGCATGATTGAATGATGATCTTGATTCGTGAGGCGAAACATGACTCAATTAATAAGGAAATTGTCTGAAAGTGATTAAATTTATACATATTTAAACTGAATTTAGGTGGAAATGATAATGTTAAAAAAAAGTAGAGATGGTTACTATCAATATACCGGTTGACAAAAACACATTTATAGATATACTCCAAAAGCTTGATGATCAATCGAAGATGGAGATTTACAATGAGTTGAAAAAGTCCTTATATCTAACACGTTTCAATGATCTTTTGAATTCTGCTAAAACAGATGGTCTGACACTAGATGAAATAACTAAAGAAGTTGAAGTGGTAAGAAGTCAACGTTTTGAAAGTGGAGAACAGAAACATTAAGGTAATTATCGACACTAACGTGTTGATTTCTTTTCTTATTGGCAAGTTGCTGCGCAAATTACATTATGCTTTGAATGATGACACCATACATTTAGTAAGTTGTGAGGAACAATTTTTGGAACTACAGGATGTTCTTTCCAGACCTAAAATTCTGAATTATATTTCAGCAGAAAAATCACAGGAGTTTTTGGATTTATTATTGACTAAGTCTGAATTAATCGCACTTCAAACTAAAACCACTATTTGCAGGGACTCCAAGGACAATTATCTTGTATCACTTGCAATTGATTCTAAAGCCGATTATCTGGTTACCGGCGACATTGATTTGCTCGAACTTAATAAAATTGGTAAGACGATCGTGATAAAATTTACTGATTTTGACGAAAAAATAAGAAAGAGTTAACCAATCAAGATGGTTTACATTATTCCTGTTCCATACAAATCAGCTGGATTTACCGATGATTTATAGGATTAAATGATGACTATGATTTTCACTCCTTACGTCATTCCAGCCTGCCCGCCGAAACTTTTGTGTAGGCGGGGATTGAACGGATTTAAGGATTGCACGGATTAAAATTAGCGCAAATAGCGGACACAAAACTTAGCGATTATTAGCGCAATTAGCGGACACAAAACTTAGCGTTAATTAGCGCAATTAGCGGACACAAAACTTAGCGTTAATTAGCGCAA
>CAYZWN010000306.1:0-3931 GCA_964482185.1 uncultured Roseivirgaceae bacterium | reverse complement strand
GGAAAAACGGTGTGAAGGGTGTTGGCCGCCTTTCCCCGCTGCGTGCGATAGAGCAGCGCCCGGTCAACGATGGGTTGCCGGCTGTTCAGACACTGCATGATCACGCTGTCCGCCTCTGAAAGATCGTAGACGTCCACCACTTTTTTCCCCAACACATCGGCCGGATCCAGTTCGTCGATGGCGGCCATGGCGCAATTGTAGAAAATGATGATGCCGCTGCGATCGACGATGATCAAACCCTCACTGAAGCCTTCGAAAAAGGGCAACAACTCCTCGTAGCCGATGTCGAGCATGCGGGCGCTGGATTGGCGTGTCGACTTCATGGCGGACATCCCTGCCGGTATTGGGTCCAAAATTGACGGTTTTTTGTTCATACACCTGAAAAGTATGGCATATTTTTTAGCGTCGGGCAAACCTGGGGTTTCAATGCGTGTGCCTGACGGCGTTGAACAACTGATTGCCGGCCGGCATCCGCGCCGCCGCAAAAAACACCCCGGCTGGATACCCGGCCTCCCGCCGCCTGCCCGGGCCTCATTCGGAGGCGTAGATATTGAAGAGGATGTCGTTTTCCAGATACATCTGCTCGAGTCTCTCCTGGTGCGCCTTCAGATCCGGACGCTGACGATTCACCATCTCCAGCACCAGATAGTTGATGATGCAGGAGATGGTGGTCGGATAGCCGATCAGCGGGATCGAGCGTGAGGGGACCACCAGGGAGAGGTGCGCGAAGGGGATCAGCGGGCACAAGGTGTTGTCGGTGATCACCAGCAGGTTGTGCTGCAGCCGTCGCGCGGCCTTTCCCAGCTTGATCAACTCATTGGGATAGCGGGAGGTGGTGATGATCACCACCAGGCTGTTGTCGGGAGCGTTGGTCAACCAGTCGATAGCGGTGCTGTCGCTGCCGCTCAGGATATGAACCCCCCGGCGCACTTTGGTCAGCGACCAGCCCAGGTAATAGGCAAAGGTGTACGAAACCCGGGAGCCGACCACATAGACGGCGGGGCTCTGCTCCAACTGTGCCACGATCCGGGACAGCAACGCCATGTCGATGGATTCGTAGAACTGCCGCAGGTTGTTCATCTCATCGAACACCACCCGGTGGAACAGGTCGGTACCGGGCCCCTTCATACCGGGCAGGTCCACCCGGTCGGGCAAAGTCAGTCCTGAATCCAGGAAATCCCGCAGCGCCTGGAGGAATTCACCATAGCCGCCGTACCCCAACTGGGCCACGAACCGGACGACCGTGGCCTCACTGACCCCGCAGGCTTCGGAAAGTTCTTTGGTGGTCATGAAAACGGCCTTGCGGGGGTTCTGAATGATATAACTGCCGAGGATTTTCGCCTTGGGCGTCAATGTTTCGAGTTGGTTCACAATACCCTTGATTACCGGATGCGCCTGGGAGTGATTCATAAAAAACACCATTAATTACGGTAAAAGAAATTTTCATTTCATTATCAGAAACCATTTAACGTTTCTTTTTCACATGTTTTTACGATTAAAATATTAGATTGTCAAGCTTCTATGAAGGTTTTTTTTCACAATAAAATTTTATCATTGACATTATTTATTTCATTCACGTATGATCCGTCACAAATGACGATCAGAGGGAAGATGGCTCACCCTCGCCCACGGCTATCTAGTGCCCATCCAGAAACATGGATGGACACGATCTAAATCACACGTAGGGAGAGCGTATGTTCTTTAAATCCAGACCCCTGTGGGGCAAACAACCCAGACTGAAGTCCAGCTACGACGCAGTCATCATCGGCGGTGGGCTTCACGGCCTGGCCACAGCATACTACCTGGCCAAGGAGCACGGCATCAGGGATGTGGCCATTATCGAGAAACGCTTCATCGGATTCGGCGCTGCGGGTCGAAATACGGCCATCGTTCGCGCCAACCAGCGCACGCAGTACAACGTGCCGCTGTACAAAGAGGCACTGGACCTGTGGCCGGTGCTGACCAAGGAGTTGGACTTCAACCTGATGTTCAACAACTGCGGCAACCTCAACCTGATGCACAGCGAAGCGGCCATGAGCGCCGCGCGCATGACCATCGCCACCGCCCAGTTTCACGGCGTTGAGAGCCACCTCATCGACGCCAAGCAGGCCAAAGAGCTGGTTCCGGCCCTGAACATTTCTGAAGATATCACCTTCCCCATCCATGGGGCCATGTTCCATCCTCCCGGCGGTATTGTACGCCATGATGCCGTGGTCTGGGGTTTAGCCAAAGGGTGTGCCAAACACGGGGTCCACATTCACCAGCACACCGAAGCCAGCGCCATCCACACCGAAGGCGGCAAAATCACCGGCGTCGAGACCTCCCGCGGCCGCATCCACACCAACCGGGTCCTGGTGAGCGCCGGTGGCTACAGCGCCGGTCTGATCTATCAGATGCTCGGCATCAAACTGCCCATCAGCGTGCTGACCATCCAGGCAATGGTCACCCAACCGCTGAAACCCATTCTTGATCATGTCGTCTCCTCCGGCGCCTACCACTGCTACGCCAACCAGACCCTCAAAGGCGAGATTGCCACCGGCGCCCACATGGACCCCTGGCCCAACTACACCACCCAGAACACGGCCCATTACATCAAACACCAGGCCGAGGCCCTCTCGGACTGGCTGCCCTGCCTGCGAGGGGTCAAGTTTATGCGCATCTGGGGCGGCCTGGCCGACATGACACCGGACATGGCGCCCATTATGGACGGCAACGACCCCATCGAAGGTTTTTACATGGACTGCGGCTGGGGTTATTTTGGTTTCAAATCCTGCAGCGCCGCGGGCAAGTACATGGCCGCATTCATGGCCAGCGGCCACTGTCCGGCCATGCTCAAACCGTTCAACCTGCGCCGTTACGAAAACCACCAGTTGATGGGTGAGACGGCCGCCCTGGTCAGCTACACACCAGATAATTAAAAGGAGATTGAAACATGGCCCTGACACTCACCTGTCCCGTCTGCGGAAAGCGCAACGGGTACGAATTCCGCTATGGCGGGGAAGACAAGGGACCGCGCCCGGCGGAAGCGGAACTGACCCCCAGAGCCTGGTGTGACTACGTCCACATGAACAAGTGCATTGCCGGCGTCCAGAAGGAGTGGTGGTTTCACCGCGATGGGTGCGGCTCCTGGTTCACCACCTGGCGGGACACAACCAAAAACCTTGAAGTGGAACAACCGGAGGCGAGCAAATGAACAGGCTTAACCAATTGCCCACACTCCGCATCACCCCATCGGAGAAACGGTCCCTGAACTACCGGGGAAAGACCGTCCAGGGAGTAGCCGGAGATACCATTGCAACCGCCCTTTTCGCCAATGGCGTCCGGGTCTTTGCACGCAGTTTGAAATACCACCGCCCCCGCGGTCTTTACAGCCTCGACGGCGAGTGCAGCAATACCTGCATGCAGGTCGACGGGATCCCCAACGTCCGCACCGAAAACACCCTGCTCAAAGAAGGCATGGTGGTTAAGGAGCAGAATGTTTTGGGATCAGCCGACCACGACTGGCTGGCGTTTATCGACAAACTGGACTGGATGATGCCGGCCGGATTCTACTACAAGACCATGCACAAGCCGGCATCGGTATGGCCGGTGGCCATGAAACAGATCCGCAAGGCCGCCGGCATCGGGGTCATCTCCGCCGACCACCAGGTCATGGGCCGCTATGATGAACAGTACATCAAGGCCGAGATCACGGTCATCGGCGGCGGTGCCGCCGGCATGAGTGCCGCCCTGGCCGCCGCCGAATCGGGGCTGCGGGTGGTCCTGCTCGAATCGCGTCCGCATCTGGGTGGGTGCTTCGACTACCGTGTCAGCGGCAGCGACGACGGCACGCCGCTGTACCAACGGGCCCGTGACCTGGCCGAACGGCTCAAAGAGAGCCCCAATATCCGGGTCTTCACCCACACCTCGATGGTCGGGGCCTACACCAACA
>CAYZWN010000305.1:0-3957 GCA_964482185.1 uncultured Roseivirgaceae bacterium | reverse complement strand
GCTGCGCGAGCTCAATGTCGCGATCGCGGAACTGCTCGTCGAGCTGAATCGCCGGTCGTTCAAGAAGCTGCCCGGTTGTCGCGCGGGGGCGTTCGAGTCGATCGACCGCCCGGCGATGAAGCCGCTGCCGCCGACGCGCTACGAGTACGCCGAATGGCTCAAGGCGAAGGTAGGCATCGACTATCACGCTCAGGCGGACTGGCACTACTACAGCGTGCCGCACGCGCTGGTGGGTGAATACGTCATGGTCCGGATGACCGACGCGACGGTCGAATGCTTCTTCAAGGGTACGCGCGTCGCCGCGCACCTGCGCAGCTACTTGAAAGGCCAGCACACGACACTCGAAGAGCACATGCCGAGCGCGCATCGCAAGCACATGAAATGGACGCCGGGGCGACTGCTCAACTGGGGCCAGAACATCGGCGCTGGCACACGCGCCGTGGTGCAATGGCAACTGGAGAACCGCCCGCATCCCGAGCAGGGATACCGGGCGTGCCTGGGCCTGCTCAATCTGTCGAGAACCTACGGTGAGGAGCGCCTCGAGGCGGCGTGTCGCCGGGCGCTCGCCATCGGCTCGCCAACCCGCAAGCGGATCATCGCGATCCTCAAGGCCAGGCTTGACCAGCATCCGGATCTGTTCCCCGCAGCCGACACGGCGGCTGCAACCGCCTCGCGTATCCACGCCAACGTGCGGGGCGCCGATTACTTCCGTGATCCACCGCCGGCGACTGCTTCTGACAACACATCCCCTGACCAAGGAGACGATGACTCATGCTTATCCAACCCACGCTCGATACACTGAATCGCCTGAAGCTGCAGGGCATGGCAACGGCCTTGTCCGAGCAGATCACGCACAACGCCGCGCAGGGGCTCGCGTTCGAGGAGCGACTGGCCTTGCTGCTCGACCGCGAAGAGCTCCATCGGGAGAACCGGCGCATGACGCGCCTGTTGCAGCTCGCGCATCTCAAATACCGCGACGCGGTGATCGAGGACCTCGACTATCGCTCGCGCAGCGGGCTCGACCGATCGCAGCTCGCGAGCCTGGCATCGTGCGACTGGATCCGCGCCAACCAATGCGTCCTGATCCATGGCGCAACCGGTTGCGGCAAGACGTACCTGGCCTGCGCTCTGGTCCATCAAGCCTGTCGCCAGGGCTTGAGCGCGCTGTATGTGCGGGCACCGCGCCTGTTCGAGGAGCTCGCTCTGTGCCATGCCGACGGCAGCTTCCGCAAACGCCTCGCTGCCATCGCCAAGATCAGCGTGCTCATCATCGACGACTTTGCCATCGCCCCGATCGGGCCACGTGAGCGCAACGATCTGCTTGAGTTGCTCGATGATCGCGTCGGCACGCGCGCTTGCATCGTGACCAGCCAACTACCTGTCAGCGACTGGCATGACTACATCGGCGATCCCACCCTGGCAGATGCCATCCTCGACCGCCTCGTGCATCGCTCGCATCGAATCCATCTGGAAGCCAAAGAATCTATGCGCAAGCGCGAGGCGGCCAGGGACGCCGCCAAACCCCGGGCCAAAAGTTGACTGACTAGCCCGGTCACGGCCACCAATGCCGCAAAACCTTGACTGATCGTGACCGACGAGAGTAGAAAAACCCTGCAGCGCAGACTAGGCGGAATGCCCGGTCACGTTCCGGCGGAACAGCCGGTCAGCTTCAGCGGAAAACGCAGTTTGCCCCGATTCTGATTCCCTACTACGGACTCTTGGCTGGTAAGGCCTTTCTGTTTCCGTTGATCTGGCAAGTGCTCGCCATTTTCGTGATTGCGGAGAGCGTTCGTTGGTTCTTCACCGACAAGATGCGGGATGCGTACAAAATGGTCGGGGTTCGCAAGTCGATCATTGCCTTTGGGATAGTTACGATCCTGGCGCTACCGCCAATGGTTGCGCTTGTTCAGTATGCCTTCTTCTCCGGACACCTGTTCACGGGGGGCTAACTGTGCGATTGAGCGAACGCGTGATGGACAGTTGCCTCCGCCAATGCCTCTTAGCGCGCGTCGCTCAACGCTGACGTTAGATTGCCCAGACGAAAGTATGGTGATTTCGCCATACTAGTGGTAGTCTTCTTCCATGACAACCGGTTTTGAGTGGGACTTCGATAAGGATGCGGAGAACCAGCAGAAGCATGGCGTCAGCTTTGGCCTAGCCCAAGAGGCGTTTCTGGATCCGAAACGAATAATCGCTCGTGATCTCGCACATAGCGAATCGGAGGAGCGGTTTTATTGTTTTGGATCCGTGGGCGGAGGGGTTCTTACTGTGCGATTTACCTACCGGAAGTACGTGATTCGTATCATCGGTGCCGGGTACTGGCGCAAGGGCAAGCGAATCTATGAGCAAGAAAATCAAATACACCAATGAGCCGATTCAGGCTGAAGTAGTTCGGGATTTCCTGCCTTCACCTGATGAGCTTGTTGTCGGCGAAGAAGGCGTGAAAATCACAATCTCGCTGAGCCGCCGAAGCGTCGATTTTTTCAAGGCGGCGGCAGAACATAATCACACCTCTTATCAGCGGATGATCCGTCGCCTTCTCGACGCGTACGCGGACCAGTACCAGGACGATCTAACAAAGCGTTCCAGCGGACGCTCGAAATCTCGCGCCGCTGAACGCTGACGTTAGGCATACAGGTTGGTCTTTTCCAAGTGTCTGACCACTGCTGACCCAAAGCGGACATTGGCCAGCTCATACCCGGATGGAGTGAAAATGATAAGAAACCCACTTTTTCGATTGAGCGTCCCTTTATTGGCGGCTGTTTTCTCCGTGGCGCTAGTTGGTGTCGCTGACGCAAGTAACTTGGAGCAGGAAGTCATTGCCTATCAAGACGCACGTTTTCGGGCAATGATCGAAGAGGATGTTGACGAGCTGGGTAAGCTTCTTGCCGATGATCTGCACTACTCCCATACGAAGGGGCGTGTCGAATCGAAAGCCCAGTTCTTGTCAACGATTGAGACCAAGGAAATTGACTATATCGCTGCCAAGCGTCGAGATATCGAAGTCCGTTTGTTCGGCAACACAGCTGTGATTACGGGCTTGTCGGACATGACATTGATCTGGCGTGGTGAACAACAAGATTTTACGATTCGCTTTCTAGAGGTCGCTCACAAATTTGATTCAGACTGGCGGCTTGTAGCATGGCAGTCGGTGAGGTTCCTGGTCGACTGAAGGCTTCTGGCCGAAAGCAGGCGTTTGGGAGAGCGATTGGGGACTGTCTCGTTTAGGTGAGCGTGCAGATGCCTAACAAAAAGACGCAGCTGACAATTGCAAAAGCCACTCGTTTGGCTACGCCAAGCTTCGCGTCTTTTGCAATTGCAGCTGATCTTTGGCGTTAGAGCGCACCCCGACCGCGTTCGGCAACTTGACGCTATAACGTCTTAGCGCTAATCTCTGCCTCATGGAAAACTCCCAAAAGCGCGCCACCGTTTACTTCGACCCGGCTCTTCATAGGGCTCTTCGCCTCAAAGCTGCGGAGACGGACCGCTCTGTGTCGGATCTGATCAACGAGGCTGTTCGGTTGACCCTCGCGGAAGATGCCGAGGACCTTCTTGCCTTCGAGGAGCGGAGTGGCGAGCCGGATTTGTCTTTTGAAGCGGTCGTAAAGGAACTGAAGCGTAGTGGGAAAATATAGGGTTCTGATCAAGCCCTCGGCCAGAAAAGAACTCTTGGCCATTTCCACCAAGAAGGATCGGCAGCGACTCGTTCGCAGGATCGAAATACTTGCGGATAATCCCAAGCCAGCCGGATGCCAGAAGCTCACAGGCGGCGACCGATATCGAGTGCGTCAAGGTCCGTATCGGATCGTTTACGAGATACAGGATGAGGAACTGGTTGTCCTCGTGATCAAGATCGGACATCGGCGAGATGTATATCGTGCTTTCTAACTCAGCGCTGCAGCCGACGCGCCGGCCTGGCACGCGGCCTGCCGGTGCAACCCGCGCGCCAGGCCGGCA
>CAYZWN010000304.1:0-3987 GCA_964482185.1 uncultured Roseivirgaceae bacterium | reverse complement strand
GGTTGTAAGCTATAAGTTTTTGGTTTCAATAAGCGCTGCCGTCCGGCAGCGCTTTTATTTTAGCTCCTCTATAAGATATTTACCCGTGTAGCTCGCCGGATTTAAGGCAATTTCTTCGGGTGTGCCTGCTCCAATAATGTTTCCTCCCTGTTCTCCGCCTTCCGGACCGAGGTCCACAATATAATCTGCAACCTTTATCACATCGAGGTTATGCTCAATAATCAATACCGTGTTCCCTTTTTCAACCAGAATATTCAGCACATCCAGTAAATGCTGAATATCCTGGAAATGCAGTCCTGTCGTTGGCTCATCGAGTATGTAAAATGTGTTGCCCGTATCCTTCTTCGAAAGTTCTGTGGCGAGTTTAACCCGCTGGGCTTCGCCTCCTGATAAGGTTGTTGCATGTTGGCCGAGTGTAATGTATCCCAGCCCAACATCATTGAGCACCTTTAGCTTGCGGTAGATTTTTGGATGTTTTTGAAAAAACTCCACGCCTTGCTCCACGGTCATCTCCAGTACATCGGAAATTGATTTCCCTTTAAACCGCACCTCCAGCGTTTCGCGATTATATCTTTTGCCCTTGCATGTTTCACATGGTATGTACACATTGGGCAAAAAGTCCATTTCGATAAGCTTCAAGCCCGCCCCTTCGCAGGTCTCGCAACGCCCTCCTCTTACATTAAACGAGAACCGGCCTGGCTTATATCCCCTGATCTTCGCTTCCGGCAGATTGGTAAAAAGTGATCTGATTTCCGAAAAAACACCTGTGTAGGTGGCAGGATTTGATCTCGGCGTTCTTCCAATTGGAGACTGATCCACCTCAACAACTTTATCAATGTGCTCAATGCCTTCAATCGAAGAATAAGGCATCGGGTCTTTTTTAGATTTGTAGATCTTTTGATTTAAAATCGGATAGAGTGTCTCATGAATAAGCGTTGATTTTCCACTCCCTGAAACGCCGGTTATACAAATCATCGAACCGACCGGCAACCTGAGTGTTACGTTTTTAAGGTTATTACCGGTAGCTCCCTTCAATTCGAGCCATTTACCGTTCGGTGATCTTCTGACTGCCGGAACTGCTATCTTCTGCTCATTTTTCAGAAAATCAGCCGTAAGGCTATTTTGCTGCATAAATTCATCCGGACGACCTTCCGCAACGATATGACCGCCATGCATGCCTGGGCCCGGCCCGATGTCAATTATATAGTCTGAAGATAGCATCATTTCTTTGTCGTGCTCCACCACCAATACCGAGTTGCCAAGATCGCGGAGATCCTGCAGGGCCTTGATCAGCTTTATATTATCGCGTTGGTGCAATCCAATGCTTGGCTCATCAAGAATGTACAAAACACTGACAAGCTGCGTACCGATCTGTGTCGCCAAACGGATGCGCTGTGCCTCACCACCGGAAAGAGTTTTCAGGGGTCTGTTCAGGTGCAAATAGGTCAAGCCGACCTCAAGCAAAAAATTAATCCTTTTTCTTATCTCCTTGAGTATCTCAGTTGCAATCATGCGTTGCTTGTCGCTGAGCCGCGCTTCAAGCCCATCGAACCACAAGGCAAGTTCCCGGATATCCATCGCTGCAAGCTCTGAGATGTTTTTACTGTCGATCTTAAAATTCAGCGACTCCTTTTTTAACCTGGCGCCATGACATTCGGGGCAAACCTGCACTACCATATATTCGCGCACCCAATCCTGGATTTTTTCCGATCCGCCTTCGCTTTGTTTTTCCAGGAATTTGATGATGCCTTCAAACTTGGTATTCCACTCTGTCCCCGGATATTTCACGGATGAAACAGCCACGGGAATTTTATCCCCGTAAAGCAGCAAATCAATCGTTTCCTCCGGAATTTTTTCGATCGGTGTTGTGAGGTTAACCTGATGTCGCTTGAGTATTGCCTGAATTTTTTTGAAAATCCAGATATCGCGATATGGCCCCAGCGGGGTAATGCCTCCTCTCGAAATGCTTAGGGAACGATCCGGAATCACCGATTCTGGTGTGATTTTTTCTATTTTGCCCAAGCCATTGCAGGCAGGACACGCACCATAGGGAGAGTTAAATGAAAAAGTATTTGGTGCCGGGTCGTCATAGGCAATTCCGCTTTCAGGATCCATCAGATGCTTGGAAAAATGATGAATATTGCCTTCCTCATCAAGCAACATAATCACCCCTTTCCCATAAGATAGCGCATCCTGAACAGACTTTGAAACCCTGAATTTTTCACTTTCCAGCACCTTTATTCTGTCTATTACAACTTCAACATCGTGCGTTTTATAGCGGTCGAGCTGCATTTTGGGATTGATGTCGAGGATCTCTCCATCAACCCTGACTTTGGCATAACCTTGCTTTCTGATCTGCTGGAACAGTTCGCGGTAATGCCCTTTACGACCTTTGACAACAGGAGCCAGCAACACAATCTTTTTGTGAAGAAAATGTTGAATCACGTGCATGATGATCTGGTCTTCGGTTTGCCTGATCATCTTTTTACCTGTTACGTGGGAATATGCTTCGCCTGCCCTGGCGAATAATAGCCGCATGAAATCATAGATTTCAGTGACCGTACCGACGGTTGATCGCGGATTTCGGGAGATTGTCTTTTGCTCGATGGAAATCACAGGACTCAAGCCTTCGATCTTATCGACATCCGGCCTTTCCATATCGCCGATAAATGACCTGGCGTATGCAGAAAAACTTTCCATGTACCGGCGTTGTCCTTCGGCATAAATCGTATCAAAGGCCAGTGAAGATTTCCCGCTGCCACTGATACCGGTAATAACGACGAGCTTGTTTCTCGGGATTTTTACATTAATATCCTTCAGATTGTGCTCTCTTGCACCATAAACTTCGATATGCTCAAATCCGGTAATGTCTTCCCCGGAAGTCATGTGCAGTGCGTTATTATATTCCATCCTCAGGCAAAAGTTTCAGCTCCCGAACATCGGTCTCTCCAACAGTATCCATTAATAATATCTGTTCATATTTTTCATCTGATACCATCGGATAGTTAAGCGGAAGTTGAATAATATAGGACTTGCCCTGCCGCACCGTAAGGGTATTCTTTCTGAGCCAGGGATTGAATCGTTTTAAAATTTTATAATTGATGTTATTCTCAAAAGCCCAATCTCTGAGGTTGCTGATTGTACTACTGACGTCCAATTCTGTAAACTGTTCAGCCGGATACAAATTTTCCTGAGAAATATTAAATCCATAGGCAGCAGGATTTTCGAAAATGAGCTTGATGGCAATCGCCCTGAAAAGGTAACGCTCTGTTTCTTCCACAAGCAACAGATCATAATATGAATTGACACCCTGCCTTTCCATTTGCCTGCTGAGTCCTCTCCTGCCAATGTTATACGAGGCTGCCGCATCGCTCCAGGTTCCAAATTTTTCATGCGCCTTTACCAGATATTTGGCAGCAGCATGGGTGGATTTAATAGGGTGGTATCTTTCGTCCACCTCATTATTTACTTCAAGTTTAAAATCGATGGCAGTGCCTTTTAATAGTTGCCAAAAACCTACGGCGTTGCTTGGAGAGATCTTATTCAGCAAATCACTTTCAATAACTGCCAGGTACTTCATATCAGATGGAACACCATATTCTTCTAATACTTTGCCAATTGAAGGCAACCAGCGGTTTCCTCTTTTCAGTAAGAAAATTGTGTTGGAATGCCAGAAAGTATTTACATGAAGCTCCCTGTCGAGGCGTTCCTTTACATCCGGAATTTCGAGCGGTACGCGCTCGCCGGCAAACATCACTGTGTCAGGAATTATTAAATCGGGAACTCCATAGGAGACAACAACCTCATTTCTGATCTCAGGCTTATCAAAGGTGTTTTCTCTGTGACTGAAATCTCTGTAAATAAGATAGACCACAATGATGGCTATCAGTCCAGACAGAACGATTGTAACGGAATTTTTCAAAACTCGAAATTGGGTGAAAGTAAAAACTTGGCGTAGAATCCATCAATGATATCAACGGCCTCCTG
>CAYZWN010000303.1:0-4009 GCA_964482185.1 uncultured Roseivirgaceae bacterium | reverse complement strand
CTTTACAAATAGTGTTACTATTTGTAAGTTAGGATTGACAAATAGTAAAGGTATTATAATGACAAATTATAAAGAACGGCGTATATATTCCGATTTGAAGAACCATCTTTCAAAAAGGCAGATAACCATAATAACCGGGTTAAGGCGCACCGGCAAAACCACCCTGATTAAAAAGCTGCTTGATGATTATGCGGGTAATAACAAAGTATACGTTGACCTCGAGCGGATAGATAACAGGGAACTTTTTTCAGAAAAGAATTACGAAAATATAATTTCTGCTTTAAGCTCGCGGGGCATTGACTTCAAAAAGAGAACTCTGATTGCAATTGATGAAGTGCAGCTTTTACCGGGAATAGCAAGCGTTATAAAGTATCTGTATGATAATTATCAGATCAAATTTGTTATTACCGGCTCGAGCTCATATTACATAAAAAATCTGTTCAGCGAATCGCTTGCAGGAAGGAAAAAAGTTTTTGAACTTCACACGCTTAGCTTCAGGGAGTTCCTGAAGTTTAAGGATATTAATTTTAATGCACCAGAGGCAATTGGCAGAAAATTTATTTCTGCCGAATATGAACGTTTAAAAAAATATTATGAAGAGTTTGTCAGTTATGGGGGATTTCCCGAAGTGGCCCTGTCAAAAAGTGCTTCTGATAAAAAGGATATTGTGAGCGATATTCTCAATTCTTATCTGAATATTGATATTAAAAATATTTCTGACATAAGAGATCAGAAAAATCTTCATACACTGCTGAAGATGCTTGCCTGCAGAGCCGGAACACGGCTTGATTATTCCAAGCTCTCATCTCTAACAGGGATATCGAGACCTTCTGTTTATAATTATATGAACCTGCTTGAGAATACATTTGTTATTACGCTCGTTCCGGTGCTGGCAAAGAATCCCGACAGGGAAATTGTAAAAGCGCCTAAAATTTTTATTAACGACAATGGTCTGCTTAATCAGCTTACCGAGGTAAGCAGCGGCGTTCAGTTTGAAAATGCTGTCTTTAACCAGCTGAAGTTTTACGGAAAGCTTCAGTATTATTCACTTAAGACAGGAAAGGAGATTGATTTTATACTTAATAATAAAACCGCAATTGAAGTTAAAGAAACTGCAACCGAACAAGATCTTGTCCGGATCAAAAATCTTTCAAAGAATATCGATATCTCAAATCAAATGATAGTTGGTCGTTATCCCTCGCCAACATTTAAGGATTTTGTCTGGGGAGGGGATTTGGGATAAGCTGGCTGCGTCATTCCGGACTCCGGTCCGGAATCTCCGTTACTTGTCATTGCAGGCCCGGCTTCTGCCGGAGGACGCAATCTCTCTTTCGTCATTTCATATTTCCTTGTCCGGCCTAGACGGAATCCGGTCGATAGACTCAGAAGAGTCTATCGGACTCTTAGAGAATCTACGAAAGATAAATCGGCAGGAACGATAAAATCTTATTTGATTTGCTGAGATTATGCTTAGCACTGGCAAAGCCATCTCTTTGGGAAAAGTATTTTAACGTTTGCTGCCGTAAGTGAAGTCCCACCTTTTGAGTAGGGAAGATCGTGCCTGTAAGCCTCTGGCTTAATCGAAATGTAAATTCTCTTTAGCTCCGCAGAGAACACATCGTCCTTTTCGCCAGAGGCGGATAAATGTCTCTTGCCCAGTCCCCGAGCTTAGCTGATTTTGGAATGTGCGTTGAAAAAATAGTATCTGTCTTTTTAGGCATAATGGGTCGTATTCTTACCTTGCTAAAATTTCTTTAGCCCATTTCCTCAATCTGATAGGTTATTTTTTACCGCCGAAGAAAAATCCACCAACTCTAACGCCGAGGTAGTATGCACTTGACTTTTGGGTGGTGTTAGTGACGAAGTCATAGCCGGATGCAGCACCCGGAATGAAGTTAAATTCCAATGCAAGAGTGAAATGTCGCCAATCAAAACCGAGCCGGGGATAAAATCCGATACTATGGTTAAAGCTTTTGATTTCACTGTATGTAAAAATTCCAAGCCCGGCACCAGCGAACGGTCTGAATTGCTCATCACTGAAGTAATACTGTCCGTTGATAGTAACCGAAGCCAAAACAGCCGGCGAGTAATCTCCCGGAAATACTGAGAGTTCTAATCGTAAACCTGCAGCGATGTTATCACGCACACGGTACGCCGGTTCAAGAGTGAGTATAAAACCACTATGGGTGGACTCAAATGCTCCGGCAGGTTTTCCGATAATATAGCCTGCGCCAAGTCCGAGCTTGAACTTATCATACTGCTGAGCATCCTGCGAATATGTATTAAATGTGAAAACTAAGCAGCAGGCAGAAAGTAAAAACATTTTCATAATACCTCCTTTTGATAATTATAAAAATTTATATGTTTGTCCCGGTTATGGTATGGAACCGCAGCAGACAAAGTGAAAAAGTAATTTTATCGGATTCACATTTAGTTTAAAGTCTGATCTCCAAAGGGTGAAATACTGTCAGAATCATCTTTCAGCATTAACATTCCAATTACCAGTAAAACCACCAGGGCAACACCTGCAACAACTAATGTAGTTTTTGTCCCGTCCAGTTGCTCGGTTTCAATTGACTGAATATCACTTGATTGAAAAGGTCCTTTGATTTCAGTTCTGTTACCGGAAATCCAGAATCCCGGTGTTGCAGAATGTTTAGAAATTACATTCTCGAAAAATATAATCTCATCAGTTCCCCTGTAGCAAGTCAGGATTTCTTTTCCCTGAGCTGACTTGCTCATGACGCAGGAATCAGCCGAGGTTTCTGCAAACCATCCGGTTACCTCATTTGCCTCCCCGGTACGGGTATTCAGGTTCCGGAATTTACCATATAAAAGTTCTGAAGGTTCAGAAACATAAAGATGATTATAAGCTTCCGATTCAATGCTCGTATTGTCATTAAACGTAACTATAATTTTCTTGTCCGGAGATGGGAAATGACCTGAATGAGTACCAGAAATAGATTGATAAGAATAACAGCCGCTCAGTAAAACAGAACAGCACAGCAAAATGGATAACAGCTTTTTCATTTTTGCCTCTCTTTCTTTTAGTGCAATTATCCTGAAAAAACCATAACCGTTTGTCATGAAAATGTAAAAAATATGTCTTATTTGAAATTCCGGTTTACATCGGGTGTCCTGCCATCAGAGAAAACTCAAAGCAAATGATTTAGAAAAAGCGGTACCGTAATAAATTAACTATAATGTTAAAAATCCATAGCAGCACAGAATTACGCCAATAAAGATTCCGCAGGAATGTTGAATTTTCTATGAAGATCTCTCATCATTTGGGCGGTCAGTTCTCTTTTTTTGTTGAGAATTTCCGAAGCCCTGTTCTTTCCGCCGATTACTTCTGCAATGTCCGATTGTTTTAATCCAAGCTGTTCCATTCTGAATTTTATTGCTTCGACAGGACCGGGTGGAGTGATCTTAAAATGCTTTTGTTCATAAGCTTCAACCAAAGTAGTTAAAACATCAAGCAAGTCGCCGTCAATTGTGCTGGGTTTTGCATTAAAAAGCCCCTCAATTTTTTTAAGTGCTGCTTCGTAATCTTTTTTTGTTTTAATTGGTTTGATGTTCATTCTAAATTTCCTTTGCGTTTATTTTATCGTATTCTTTGTGTGTGCCTATAAACCTGATGTAAACGATTTTATATTCGTAATTAATCGCAACAACTAATCTGTAGTCATTTCCTTTTATATTAAATACAACCCTGTTGTTTGTCAAAATGCTTGTTGTTCTGTAAAGTCTGGTTATATCAGCTGGTTTCTTCCAGTCTGCATTTTTAGCTTCAACATACCAGGCACGCAGCGGCAGTTCTGCTTCCGGGTGCTTTTTCCAGAAATCTTTCAGGGTTTTAATAGCTATTATTCGCACGGGCAAATATAAAAAGTTCCCATATTGGGAACAAGCGAAAATTTCAATGGAATGTGTAGAATCAGCAGAAACATCGCTGTCATTCCGGACTCCGGTCCGGAATCTCCGTTACTTGTCATTGCAGGCCCGGCTT
>CAYZWN010000302.1:0-4038 GCA_964482185.1 uncultured Roseivirgaceae bacterium | reverse complement strand
AAAATTTTATCCTCGGAATATCAACTATATGCCTGTGGTAAAATTTTTCGCATGCCTTGATCTCGACCAAAATTCCTCGTTTCTGGATGGACACTAGATAATTCAACAAGATGGTGCCGGATTTTAGTGCGTCAGCCAGGCACACCCGTCGGCGCATATCGAGATATGTCGATGGATGTAACGCCGGTGACGGGTGAAAAAACAAGCAAGATGTGCAGATGAATCAGAATTGAAATTTCGACCTCGGAAAATGAATCGGCCTGCCCGTAGACAGGATTTCTTTTTCACCTGATGCGATAAACGATTGCAGCTCACCGGCCAAATCGGGAAAAGGAGCACCAATGAATACAGCCCATGTAAGTTCAACCCCTTTACGCTATCTTGACAAGGCTCTGAATGGCCTGCGCGACCTTGGTCTGATGCCCGAAAAGCCGGATGAGATGCCGGTCGTCGCCCTGATCCATCGGATCAGCGATCTGGACGAGGAAAAAACCATCGCCATCGCCCGCACCCTCAGCAGCACAACTGTCTTCAACGAGGTGGTGCGCGAGCAGATCACCGCCATGAACGCAGGGCAGCGCTTCGAAACCATCGCCAATGCCTTTAACAGTATCCGCGATGACGCCAAGTCCATGGTCAAACAGCTCGAAGACGGCAAGATCGACACCCTGGAGCAGCTCTCCAACTTCTGGATGAAGATCACCCGGGGGGACATTTCGAGCCGTTTTCGCAAGATCAAGCAGAACTATCTGGCGGTTTCGTCCGACACCAAGGAACAGATGGCGCGCGAGGGCCAGATCCTGGAGTCCTACCGAGATTTTCGGGGAGCTCTGAAAGAGTCCCAGGTGATGGCCTTCCAGGTTCTCAAAAAAGCTGAAACCGCGGTCGAGGTGGCCAAAGCCCGCTTAGAGGAGTCCGTCAAGGCCCTGGAATCGTACACGGGACAAGACCGCGAGCAGATCGCAAGGCTGGAGCTCACTCGTGACGAGCGCCTGCGCGCACTGCAGGAGGAGGACAAGCGCTATCAAATTGCCAAGGACCTGGCCGAGAACCTGTCGGTGAGTTACAACACCACCGAAGTGGTTATGGCTCGTCTGGCACAAACCTCCGACGTCAAGGAGCGTGTTTACTCCCAGGCGGTCTCTTTCTTCGGTACCAACGAGACGGTGTTTACGGCCTTGAACGCTTCTTTTACCAGCCTGCAGGGCCTGCATGAGAGCACTGAAACCCTGAATGCCATGAAAGCGGGTATCAACCAGAGTCTGGAGACCCTGGCCGATGTGGGCGGCCAGGTGCAGGAGAAAGCCTTGCAGGCCGGATACGGGCCGACCATCAAAGCCGAAAGCGTAAAAAAACTGCTCGACGCGGTGATCAATTTCCAGGAAAAGTCCCGCTCCCTGATTGCCGAAATGCGCGAATTGAGTACCCGCAACGAGCAGGAGATCCGCCTGGCGGTGGAGGACGGCAAGCGGCGTATGGTGCGGTTGACCATCGCCGGAGAGCAGCTGAACAATGAGTGACACCGATCAACCCCGGAAAATCGATCTCAGCGAAGTCATGATGGCGATGGACGTGGTGGACACGCTGCGGCACCAACGGTCCGTCGTCGACCGGGAACTGGGGGGTGACGACCATGACCGGGCGCTGATCGAAAAGGTCCGCCTTATTTACGCCGGACAGGGACTTGCGGTGTCCGGCGACGTCATCGCCGAGGGTGTCAGAGCCCTTCGCGAGGAGCGTTTTACCTACCGCCCCCCGCAAAAGCGTTTTCAGCTGACCCTTGCCCGCTTGTACGTCAACCGCGCGCGCTGGGTAAAACGGGGGGCGCTGGCGACAGCCGCCCTGTTGGCGATTTACCTGACTTATCAGTTCGCCGTGGTGGCACCCCAGCAGCGCGCCCGGCAACAGCAGCAGCGAACGCTGCAGGAACTTGAAGCCATGCCGGCACGGCTGGCCGTCGAGCGGGACCGGGTGCTGGCCGAGGCCCATGAGGATGCGGCCCGGAGACAGGCTGAAACACTTTACATAGATGCCATGGCGGGTGTTTCACGCCAGGATGTCGAAGCCGTGAATAACGGGTATGCCGCCCTCAGGCAGCTTTACGGTCAACTGACCCTGCAGTACGAACTGCGCATCGTTTCCCGCCCGGATACACCCAGCGGTGTGTGGAGAATCCCTCCCAACAACCCCAACGCGCGCAACTACTACATTATCATTGAGGCCGTTACCGCCGACGGCCAGCGGCTTTCCCTGCCTGTCACCAGTGAAGAAGACGGCAAGACCAATGCTGTTGAGCTGTGGGGGCTGCGGGTGGAACCCGCCGTTTTCGAACAGGTCAAACGCGACAAGATGGACGACGGCATCATCGATCGCAATCTGTTCGGGGTCAAAAAAAAGGGGTATTTGTCGGCCCAGTACGTTATCCCGACCTCCGGTGGCGCCATTACCCGTTGGTAGCACCGCTTGGCGGGTCTCCGATAATTTACCGAGGCGCGGCGGGCGGAAAAAATTAATCCCTGCCGTCACAGGCATCCGAGCCCTGCCTGAAATAACCGTCACCGGTCAATAAATGCTCTTGTTCGGCGAGGAGTTTTGCAAAATGACCACCGGCAGAGACATCCTGCAGGAAATCAGCAACCATGTGCTGCAGATTCAGACCCGAATTGCAGCGGCCGACCGGGAGTTGGATGAGCTGAACGCCCAGTTTAACCGCGCGCACATCGAAACGGCGGAGCAGTACCGGGAACTGGCCAAATTCAGACTGGATGAAATCAAGGTCGGAAACGTGACGGCTCGGCTCAACAAGGCCTATTTGGCTGTGCCAGCGTTCTTGGAGCAACACCAACAGGCGGTGGAAGCGCTTGAAAAGGATATCACCCGGAGCCAACAGCACCAGCAGATGCTGAATCAGCAGCGCGTAACCGGCCGTGATACACACGACCAGGCTGCCGACGCGCTTGAAACGCAGCTCGAAAAAAGCCAAGCGGCCCTTGAGGAGACCGACAGCTATCGACACCAGCAGGAAAAAGTGGCCGCTGCGGTTGTAGTGGCCGGCCGGGCTGATGAAAAAGCGTCCCAAGCCGAAACCGACCTGGTCAGCAAGGGCCGGCCGTACCAGGAGGATGCCCTTTTTATGTACCTGTGGGACCGCGGGTACCTCTCCCCCGACTACCGCCACGGCAATATCGTTCGCATGCTGGACGAGTGGGTGGCCCGGCTCATCCGCTTCAAGGAGACACGGACCGATTATCACATGCTGAACGAGCTTCCAAAGCGCCTAAGGGAGCATGCCACCCGAACAGCCGAAGAGGCTGAGCGCCAGCGGCAATCTCTGTTGAAAATGGAAAAACAGGCGGCCGAAAAAGATGGTGTACCCGCATTGCAGGCTGCCTTGGATGCAGCTGAGAGACAGCTTCAGCAAATCAATGATCAGGTCGAAGCCGAGGAGAAGCGACACCGGGAATTGCTGCACCGAAAAAACAACTTTGCCGCCGGAGAGGATCCATACACTCAAAAGGCCGTCAACATGTTGGCCGCCGAACTGGAGCGTGAAGAGATCATCGCGCTTTTTCAGCAGGCCCAACGCACGCCCCGGTCCGTGGACGATGCCATCGTGTTGCGGATTGACCAGCTGCAGCAGGCGCAAAAGACCTTGACGAATCGTATTTCCGAACTGAAAACCAGCCAGCAGCAGCAGCGAAATGCGCTGGAAGAGCTTGCTGACCTGCGTGAAAAGTTCCGTCGCAGCAACTACGACGCCCATCATTCCTCTTTTCCCCCCAACCTCGGACTGGGCATCCTGCTGGGGGAGATGCTGCGCGGCAGGATGTCATCGGGCAGGGCCTGGGAGCGCATCGATCGCGCCCAAAAGTGGGACACACCCAAATCCGGTCGGGCCGGCGGCGGCTTTGGGGGGTTCGGCGGTGGCGGGTTTCGCAGTGGCGGTGGTTTCGGCGGTGGCGGGTTTCGCAGCGGCGGAAAGTTTTAGGGTCGCGGAAAGAAATAATTCCACAATATGGCGCCGGATGTTGGTTCGGC
>CAYZWN010000301.1:0-4067 GCA_964482185.1 uncultured Roseivirgaceae bacterium | reverse complement strand
GTGCCCCTGTATTCATTCCAGTAGTCTTCGTCCTTATCACGAATTTTGTCCAGATTTATTGGTACACCTGCCTCCCACTCACGGCAATTTCCGGCATCAGACATGCCGGGCAGGTCAGGCATGAGCAGTCTGTCGGCGAAGATGCCTTCAATTTCAACAATGCCGGAAATGATGAACCATTTGCTTACTTCGGTAAGTTGCCGCAGCGGTCCGATGATGAAATATGAAATTTCCAGCGAATCACCAATGGTGGCTTTCAGGTCATTTGCCAACCAGGAGTTGATGACTACCTGGTTGTCAGGCATTTTTTCATCAGGTAAAAATGGTCCGGCGGCCATAAATGAATAGGGCGTTTCCCGATCCCCTTTGCGGAATGCGTTGACCATGTAGGTGAGGATAGGTTTCGCTTCGGGCGCTATTTGATGTATCGCCTCAATCGTGGTGGAATCCATGAAAATGCGCTCAGATTTTATTTCAAGCTCGGTACCATCCAACACCGGGATGACCTCAAGCGCCATATCAGCCAGGGTCCAGAACTTACTTATCGCCAGATTGATTGTGTTCCGGTTTGTGTCATTGGTGTCGCCGAACAGCATTTTATTCGCTTTGTCATGCAGTTCCATCCGTTCATTTAAAAATGACATCGAAACAAACACATTGAAAGGAGCTGTTTGGGAAGTTTTCAGATTAAATCCACTGAGTTCTTCAGGGGTTAATATTTTAGTGACGTTTAACCTGATGGATACCTGATTTTCAGCATCTGAGACAAAAGGGGCATTTTTTGGGATTTGGCTGGCTTTTTCCACGCGCAGGAGCAAGGCATCGCCAACACTTAATTGCAGGCGTTGAGCCAGATTTTCGCTGATGCATGCGTCATTTTTGCCAGGGATATTCCAGGAATAATCCGATGGCACGAAAGAAAGGAATTGTTCGTCAATGCCGATGACCTGCACATTGTTGAGCCTGTAGTTTCCACCCTGGGATGAAGCAAAGCCATTTAACTGCATAACCGGCGCCACTGCCGTTTTCAAATCATCTCTCAGGCTGTCGGCAAGTGTTGCCCGGAAATAGCGGTCGATGCCGGAAAACATGTAGTCAGTTTTGCCGAGGCGTAAAATTGTGGTTTTCTCCAGGCTCGACCTTATTGAGTCGCCGACAATCAGGGTACCTGTAATGACCATTGTGCAAATTGCCGCACCCAGCGCCACCATCAGATGCTGCTTTCGGTAGTGAATGAAGGAACGATATATAAATTTGAAAAAGGTCATAAAATATCTTTACGCAGGAATTAATTTGCCATCAACCAGTCTGCATGTTTTTTGAAGGTTCGTTCCGACTTCTTCTGAATGCGTCACCACGATCAGGGCAGCCTGGAATTCCTGATTGAGCTGCAGCAAAAGTTGTGTTATGGCCTGCGCATTCGAGCGGTCAAGCGAGCCGGTGGGCTCGTCAGCGAGCAGCAGCTTTGGTTTGTTGATCAATGCGCGAATTACGGCCACGCGCTGGCATTCACCACCTGATAATGTCCCCGGATATTTGTCCTTATGACTCCATAGCCCGACTTCTTTTATCAGCATTTCTGCCCTTTGACGCAATTCCCGGCCGTCTGGTTTATCTTTTAGCGCCAGGGTTGGAATCAGCACGTTTTCCAGAACGGTAAACTGTGGCAGCAAATGATGAGATTGAAAGACAAACCCAATTTCTTTGTTCCTGAATGATGCCAGTTTGTCTTCATTGTAAGCCGTGATTTTTTCTCCGTTAAATATCACTTCTCCTGTATCCGGTTTGTCGAGTGCGCCAATGATGTTGAGTAAGGTGGATTTGCCGGAGCCTGAAGGGCCAAGTATAGCCATGGTTTCCCGGGTATTCAGTTCCATTGAAAGGTCGCGCAACACATGGAGGCCGTTTCCGGAAATGGCATCGTACGTTTTACTTATGTTCTGGAGTTTAAGCAACATGGTTTTTTTCTTTTATAGAGCGGTATAAACTGACGATATCCGCCGCCTGCTTATGCACATTGAATTTTTGTTCTACGCCTTTTCTGCCGGCTTTGCTCAGTGCGCTCAGTTTTTCTGGCGCGGCGAGTAATGCTGATAAGTTTTCAGCAAGTGCCTCCGGTGTATTGGGCGAGTAGGTGATGCCTCCGCCTGATTTTTCAACAATCTCAGGAAATGCGCCGAGCGCCGGCTGCACGACAGGCACACCGGAGGCCATGCTTTCGAGCAGGTACATCCCGAATGCTTCCCCTTCCAGTACGGGAACGGAAATCATGGACACTTTTTTAAAGAATTCGTGCCGTCCGTCCTCAAAATCCTTGTGAATTTCTACCTGATTATCCAGGCCTGCCTGCGTGATCTTTTTCTTTATCGTTTTAACAAAATTGTCATTTTCTCCGGTAAAGCCACCTGTCAGGATCAATTTTACCGCGCTCCATTTTGGTATTTTTTTGAGCAGAATAAAGGCGTCAACAAGCACTTCCAACCCGTTGTCTTCGCACATTCGTGAGATATACCCGATGTTAAGCGGTTTGTCCGAAGCATTTTGATACGTGTAATCTGCCGGATCGACCGCAATATGCTGAATGTATAATTTGTCCTCTGGGATATCGAGTATCGGTTGCATAGCATTGGCGTAAAAACGGCTTACTGCAAAAAATGCATCTACGTCTTTAGCGCGAGTTTTCATCAATTCCCATGTCTTAATTTTAAAATGCTCATCCATGGCATTCACCCAGACATCTTCATCCTGCAAGGTGCAAACGACCTTTACGTTGAGTCTTTCTTTGATGCGCTTAGCCAAACCAATTAGCAGGGCATTGGACAGGTGAATGATGTCGGCATGGCAGTGGTTTTCAAGCCAGTCGATCAGGTGTTCCAGTTCTTTTTTTTGTTCACCGGCCTCGCCGAGCAGCATGGACATGGTCATGCTTTCCAGACCTTTGGGGTTGGTGGATCCGGCCATACCGGCGGCGAGCTTCAGGATGGGACCGGCGTTCAGCAACTTGTCGAGCCACGCCGGGGCGTTGCGAAGCAAGGGGATCGCATGGCGAATATACAAGCTGATGGCGCCATAAAAAACCGGAACATCTTCAATGTCGTGTTTATCACCAAAAATCGGGAGGTACATAGGCACCTTGATCACCTCGACACCGGCTCTTTTGAGCCCCTGAATATATTCACTGTCACGGAGGCAATTGCCGCAGTAGAAGCTACCCCCGGTTCCCGGAATGATGTGGACAATTTGCATTTTGTATAAATTTAGTAGCTAAATCATTTTTCAAAATAATAAACATTGCCGTCGCGTGCACCGACTACCAGCGTGTTGTTCACCACAGCAGGATTGTGCGCCATAGCACTGCCGATTTCATAAGACCAGATTTTTGTTCCATCACTCAGATTTAAGGCGTACAGCCAACCATCCATCGTTGCGGCAATTACCGTATTTTTCACGATAAGCGGTGACGCATCCAGCCGCCCGCCGGCATTGAACGACCAAAGTTCTTTTCCATTATTATCGAAACATCGCAAAAACTTATCCTGGCCGCCGATTACGACTTTTCCTTCCGCTACCGACGGTGAACCCAATATTGGCAGGTTGCTTTTCGGATTATCAAACTGCCATTTTATTTCTTTTTTATCCAGATCGATACAGGTAAACATTCCGTCATAATCGCCGGTGTAGGCGAGGTTTTCAGAAATTGTTACCGAACCGGCGATGTAGGTCGCGACCTCAAGTTTGTTTTCGGCTTTGCCATTTTCAATATTAACCATATGTAAAAAGCCGTCGCAACCACCAAACATGGCCAGCTTATTGCCAACTGCCGCTGCGCCGTTGATGTAATTGTCTGCCTCATACTTCCAGGCCATGCTGCCTTTTTCAGCATCCACACAATGCAGATAATAGTCATAGCTGCCCACGACCAGGTAAAGTTTATTTTTAATGTAGAAATAATTGGCTGAGCCCATGATCTGGTTTTCGGCCTCATATCGCCAGAGTTCTTTTCCAGTTTGCGCGTTGAGCGCGTAGAGGAATCCACTCAGGTCACCGACATATACTTTTCCATCCAG
>CAYZWN010000300.1:0-4090 GCA_964482185.1 uncultured Roseivirgaceae bacterium | reverse complement strand
TATGACACCCTGCATCATAATGGTATCATGGAAAATGGTATAAATGAGAAAAGTCACGAATGAAATGATCAGCCAGTGTCTTTCTTTATCAAAATCAAGAACAAGGAATGGAATAATTGAAATACCCAGCAAAACAATCGGCTGCCAGAGAAAATGCTCCCCGATAATGTATCCCGTGAGTGAGTAAGAGGTTATGAAAAGCAGGGGCACAAAAATTATGAGTAGTTTGGCGCGAAGTAATTTTGTCCTTTTAATAAAAAACAAGGCTAAAAGACATACGAGCCAAAATACCAGTACCGGAAATTTTTCGAAAGTATAGGCTTGCTTTCCTGATAGTGCAAGGAATACATCATTCAGTATAATGACCGGAACACTGATAATGAAAAAATACGTGATTATGATCAGTCTTTGCCTTCGCTTACGCTCATTGGAGTATTTTGGCAATTGGTCGAGATTGAAGAAATAGAATTTGTTAAAAACTGATCTCATCTGGTCATCTTTTTTGTTGTCTGCCTGTGCTGTAATCAAACTCTCGGATGTTTTGTTACCTACAAGTGATGCAAGATTTTATCCGGTATGTTTGTATTATCAATGCTTTTGAAGATATGCAAAATATTTTGAAAGCGATTAAAATCATGGAAAGCTGAAATAAAATCATTGTCGAATGAAATTTTTAAGCTTAAAACAAAAAAATCCCCTGCTTTTACAGAGGATTGTAACCTATTAAAGACCCTGTTGAATCAGAGTTCCCTAACCCAGATATTTCTGAAGCTTACAAGGTCGCCATGATCCTGAAGCGTGAGTGAACCTTTGCCGTGGGCTTCATACATCGGGATGCGATTGTATTCGGTCGGTCCGCGCAACTCGAAATTATTTTGAATCAACACGCCATTGTGCAGTACAGTGATTCGTGCCGGGGTTTTTAATGTACCCTTTTCAGTAAACACAGGGGCCATAAAAATCACATCGTAGGTCTGCCACTCACCTGGCGCTTTGCATGCGTTTACCAGTGGGATGCCTTGCTTGTACATGCTGCCTGCCTGGCCATTTGGGTATGTTTTGCTTTCGTACGAATCGAGAACCTGCAGCTCGTAACGTTCCATCATAAAAATACCGCTATTCCCTCTGCCCTGGCCTTCGCCTTTGATTTCGGTGGGAGCCCGCCACTCGATATGCAACTGAAAATCACCAAATTTTTGTTTGGTTTTAATGCCGCCTGTTCTGGGTTTTACAGTCATGGCTCCATCAGCAACCGTCCATTCGGGCAGTCCTCCCTGGCTGTTTGTCCATTCGTTCAGATCTTTACCGTCAAAAAGAATAATGGCATCTGACGGAGGGGCATTATTTTCTCCCGGGGTTATCTTCGCGGGAACCGGTTCCCATACTTCAGTAAGCACGGGATCAATGGTTGGCCTTTGCTGGGCCGTTAATAGATTTGAAATAAAGAGTGCAGCGAACACCAGTGCGCCGGCAGATTTCAATTTAACTGTATTCATAATTACTGATTTTAGGGTTTATTAATCCATAATTTTCGGACCGATCTGATTGATCCGTGAAACATAGGTTTCATTTTCAATATCAAAGTCCGAATATATGGATTTCATTTTATTTGCGATGCGTTTGGCAGTCTCAAAATCCCTGCTCAAAGCGAAAATTGACGGCCCGGAGCCGGAGATACCTGCCCCAAGCGCCCCGAGGTTCAAGGAGGCTTCTTTCACTACATTGAAACCCGGAATGAGTATGGAACGAACCGGCTCTACGATGTAATCGTGCATCGACCTTGAAATGAGATCAAAATCAGACATGAGCAAACCGGCCACCAATCCGCCTACGTTGCCCGACTGCTTCACGCTGTCTTTAAAATAGATTTGCTTGCGCAGAATTTCACGGGCGTCCTTGGTTTTCACCTCGATTTGCGGATGCACCAATGTGGCAAAAAGCGCATCCGGTGTGTTCAGCCTTACCACATCAAGCGGATCATAGCTTCGGATCAGCACAAAACCACCATAAAGCCCGGGAGCGACGTTGTCGGCGTGGGCTGCCCCGCAGGCAATGCGTTCGCCTTCCATGGCATAGGGCAATAAATCTTCCAGTCTTTTTGGTTTCCCAAGCAATTCGTTAATCGCGAAAATCGCCGCAACCGCACTAGCGGCGCTGGATCCAAGGCCACTTCCCAGCGGCATTTTCTTATCCAAATAAATATCAATGCCCTGGTTGCTGCCGATATCGTTGAGAAACATGGCGATTACGGCGCTACAGGTGTTTTTCATCGGGTCGAGTGGCAAAACACCGCCATCGCCGGTGATGCTGACAATGCGTACCTGGCCGGAGTCCGACTTGCGCAATGTGATCTCATCTCCGGGCGCATCCACAGCAAAGCCCAGTATGTCGAACCCGCAGGTAACATTGGCCACCGTGGCCGGTGCAAACACTTTAATGGAATCAGCCATTTTCATATGTTAAATAATCTTTCATGAATATGGACCAAACTTCAATCCGGAAATTCACTTTGGTAAACCACTCACTTCAATCCTCTTTATTTCATCTCAGCCCAGATAATAGCTCAGTCCAATGATTTCGGCAAATACGCCGGCGGCTGTGACTTCAGCACCGGCTCCCGGACCTTTGATCACCAGAGGCCTTTCGAGATACCTGTCGGTGGTAAATGCGATCATATTATCGCTTCCGTCCAGGGTGTAAAAGGGGCTCGACTGATCCACTGCCTGAAGACCGAGTGAGGCTTTTCCGTTTTCCATTCCGGCAATAAACCTCAGTACCTTTTTTCCATCTTCAGCCTCACTTCTCAGTTTTTCAAAGTGATCGTCTTCCTCTGCCAGCCGGTTAAAAAATGCTTCAACAGTTGGCGCATCAATGCAATTTTTGGAAAGCAATCCTGACACTTGCACCTCTTGCAAATTCAGGTCATATCCGGCCTCTCTGGATAAAATGAGTATTTTTCGGGCTACATCCATACCGTTGAGATCCTCACGGGGATCGGGTTCGGTATATCCCTTTTCACGTGCCTCCTGAACAACATTGCTGAATCTGACACCTTTCTTAAATGAGTTGAAAATGTACGAAAGTGTACCAGACAACACGCCTTCAATTTTAATGATTCTGTCGCCGCTTATTCTCAGGTCATTGAGGGTGTTGATGACAGGAAGCCCGGCGCCGACATTGGTCTCATAGAGATATTTCACATCATTTTTCCTGGCCAGTGCTTTTAATTTTTTGAATAATCCCATATCACCCGAATTGCCAAGCTTATTGGGAGTAGAAATGGAAATAGAATGCTTCAGGATTTCCTCGTACATGTTTACAACCTCTGTGCTTGAAGTGCAATCTGCGAATACGGAGTTTGGCAGGTTAAGCTCCGTCATTTTCCTGACGAAATTTACAATATTGCCTGTTTTGCCCTTACCCAGCAATTTTTCCTTCCAGTTTTCCAGTTGTAGCCCGTCTTCATCAAAAACCATTTTTTTTGAATTGGCCATGCCCACGATATTGATCTTCAATTTATGGTCTTTTACCAGGTACACACTGTTTCTGGCAATCTGACCGATCAGTGTTCCACCGATCAGTCCAACGCCGGCTATGAACAGGTTCAGGGTTTTGATGTCTGAAAGGAAGAATACTTCGTGTATTGTATTGAGCGTTTTGGATATATCCTTTCGGGAAATAACGATCGAGAGGTTGCGTTCGCTTGAACCTTGCGCGATAGCAGCTACATTGATGCCGTTTTTGCCCAGTGCGTTGAAGAGCTTACCGGATATGCCCGGGGTGTGCGCCATATTTTCCCCGATGATTGCCACAATCGACATGTTCTCTTCCACAGATAGCTGATCGATTTTCCCGTTTTCGATTTCCCGCTCAAATTCCTGTTCAATCACAACCTTGGCGAGTGAGCCATCTTTCGGATCTATGGCAAAGCAAATAGAGTGCTCCGAAGATGCCTGAGTGATCAGCACAAGGTTGATATTGTGAGCTGCGAGTACACCAAACAACCTGGAGGAAACACCGGCCACACCCACCATACCGCTTCCCTGCAGATTGATGAGTGAGATGTCGCTAATGGAAGAAATTCCTTTCA
>CAYZWN010000299.1:0-4140 GCA_964482185.1 uncultured Roseivirgaceae bacterium | reverse complement strand
AAATGTTCCTGGTGCTTTTTGTTTGTGCCGTACCCTGACGCCCGGTGGTATGTTTGATGACAAGTTGAGTATCACTAATAGGAACCTACAGATTAAAAATACTGATCATGCGCAGAAAGATCACAATCCTTCTCTCTTTAATAATTATGCTGGGGAAGCCTGTTCTCTGCCAGATTTCCGACCTCATTGACTGGCCCGAGTTCATGGCTCGTCATGACCTCAATTGGGAAGATCTGCCGCTTCAATGGAATGAAGGGGCTTTCACAGGCAATGGTCAGTTGGGCATGATGATCTACGCCACCCTGGAGGATAACCGGATTGACTTTCACATAGGAAGACAGGATGTGACGGATCATCGCCTGGCCCCGGATAAGAAAACATCTCTCAGCGTTATCGATGCAGTTATCAGGGAGGATTACCCAAGGCTCAGCATCGGAAGGCTGGTTTTGAGACCGGCTGGAAAAATTATTTCCGGTACGATGCGACAGGATTTGTGGAACGCCGAAATTTCAGGAACAATTGTGACGGACCTTGGTGAAATCAGTTTCAGGGCATTCACACCTTACGACAGAATGATCCAGGTGGTAGAGGTGAGTTCATCAGAAAAATCAGATAATAACTATCTGCCATACCGTTGGGAATATCTCCGGGGAAATGCCAATGCTCCAAGGCGTCTGACGCACCCTCACGAAGACTGGAGCAGGTATGAGCGCAATCCTCCTGCAGTGATGTACCGGGAAAACGGCATGAATTACTATGTACAGTCTCTGCTTGCAGGAGGCGATTTCGCTTCGGTCTGGACAGAAAAGTTCAGCGAACAACCCAGACAGAGTACCATGATCGTATCTACAGCGAATGAAATACCTGCCTCTGGAAAATCAGCAATCGTTGCAGCTGACGCAGTTCTGGAGGCTTCAAAAATGACCTCCGTCCAACTTCGGGAAACACATCAGGATTGGTGGCACAATTTTTACAAAAAATCATTTTTATCCATACCGGATGGCAGAATGGAATCTTTCTATTGGATTCAGCTTTATAAGATGGCAACCAGTTCAAGGCCCGATGGACCTGCGGTTGATTTATTCGGGCCATATTTCAGAATCAGTCAATGGGGCGGACACTGGTGGAACCTGAATGTACAACTCACCTACTGGCCTGTGTATGCTTCCAATCATCTGGAATTGGGGGAAAACTTGATCACAATAATTGATGAAAATTTTGATGCTTTTCTCAGGAAGGCAGAGACAGCGGGTGGCCGCTTCACGCAGGCTACCCTTGGTGATTTTACATGGCTTATGCACAATTACTGGATGCAGTTTGCCTATGACGGAGATTGGAATGGCCTGAAGGAAAATTGGACTCCAAAAGCAAAACGAATTGCCCACAGCTTTACAGGTATTTTAATTGAGGGTGAAGACGGATTGTATCATTTGCCAGCTCTGGCTTCTCCGGAATACATCGCCATGGACAGGAATAAATTATTTAAAAATACCAACTACAACCTGGCCCTGTTGCGATGGTTGCTGAATGCACTCATCGAAATAGATGCAAAGACAAATTCCACAAGTCCGGAAGCGGGTCAATGGCAACATACCCTGGAAAGGCTGCTTCACTATCCGGTGGATGAACACGGTCTGATGATTGGCAGTGACCAAAGTGTCGATCAGTCGCACAGGCATTTTTCGCATTTACTGGCTTTGTATCCACTCTTTCAGCTCAATCCGGATGATCCGGCCGATATGGAGTTGGTTGACAAATCGCTTGAGCGCTGGCATCGCATTGATAACGGAAAAGGGCTTTCCGGTTATTCGTTTACAGGCGCGGCGTCATTGTTTGCTGCTCTTGGTAGGGGCGACGATGCGCTGGCAAATATTCAACATTTTCTCACCGGCAACATTGGTGAGATCGGCATCTTTCTACCCAACACATTCTACGCGGAGACCTATGGAAAAAGTCCGTGTTTCGAAACACCCTTGAGCGGGGCAACGGCCATTTTGGAATTGCTTATCCAAAGCTGGGGTGGTAAAATCAGGGTCTTTCCGGCCGTGCCAGGGAGTTGGTCCGATGCCTCCTTTGACCAGCTCAGGGCGCAGGGGGGCTTTCTGGTGAGTGCAGCAATGGAAAACCACGAAATCAGCTGGGTAAAGATTAAAAGCCTGCGCGGCGAACCGTGTTTTGTTAAAATACCGGGTTGGAAAAAAGCCTTTCAAATTCATGGCGGCAGAAAAATAGGTATAAATGGTATCGGCAATAGTGAATTCCGAATCGATCTGAATGCCGGTGAAGAAATTATGCTGGCTCCGGCACGGAAACCAGGAAAGTTCGTGCTGAGCCCGGTAGTCAACCCTGCCTCTGATTACAATCTGTATGGCGTCAGGAAAGGTAAGAACCTGGAAAAACTAATGGAATGGCCGGAGACGGAAGAAGTTTATTGAGAAATCTGAAATTTTATCAGGCCAATTTTTGCGTGCGTGCTATGCCCGAAGACTAAAATTGGGATGTGATGGTTTTTGCTGAGGTAATTGATTTTCCGGAGGGATTAGTCTGAGGTGAGGTAGCGTGCTTTTTCCCGCTACGCACACTTCAAACTGTTTAGTGATCCCAGAATGAAATAACTTTATATTTACCGGTTACGGCTCTTGCAAGTTTCAAGGTGATACCGATTGCTTGTGGAGTTTTGATATATTTTAAGAAATTATTGCTTCAGCGCATCACTAATTGCCTGGCCATATGGCTTACCAGACTTAAACTCAAAGCCTAAAAATACTGCCGCTGTTGCTGCCACCTGGTTCAGGTACAATTGTCCGCTGTGCTTAATTTCACCGGATGCCGGTGTATCAGGACCAATGATTGCAAGCCACACCTCTTCTGCACCTTTTATTCTTGATCCATGGCTTTTCCATTCACTTTTTGGGGTTGTTCCGCGACCATGATCTGTGGTGATGAGAAAGGTTGTTTTGTTTTTGTATTGGTCTTGGCTTTGGACAAACTCCCATAATTCCCTTATAAAATCATCCGTCATTTGGGTAGCATAAATATATTGATCGTACCTGCCGTCATGCGCAAAATCGTCTGTTTCTCCATAGGCGATATAAACTACACGTGGATTATTCTTTTTAATGTATTCAAGGGCATAATGATGCGTAAAGGGGTCGAGCCGGACTGAGCCCCAAGGGCCTCGTATTTGGGTAATCATTTCGTTGAGCAGAACTTCCTTTTCACTTAAAGGTTCGGTGCGAGCCTGATCAAAACCGGCATTCACCGGTATTCCGCTTCGTTCGGCATTGATGATATAAGGGAATACATCCCAGGAACCGAACGCTGACACCTTTCCTTTTAAGGCTGGCTGGTTATTGAGAAACTCAAGCACAGTCATGTTGGGGTTAGGTATTTTATCATTGCTATTAATGCGGGCATCATCAGCGGCGCCGGTTAGAATTTCATTGTATCCGGGGAAGCTGAAGAGCATTTTATTTGTGCAATCCACAAAGTTTTCATATTTGCGATTGCCATAGAGTTGGCCTTCCTTGGCAATGACATTCCAAAAGAAAGGCATGAGTATTTCCCGCCTTTTTAAGGGATCCTTATCCCAAAATTCCTGCGTGAGTGCCTCGGGATTTTCCACGTAACCCGAATCATCAATCAACAATGAATCAGCGCCGTTAAATAATTCCTGCCAGCGCAGGCCATCAAGGGTGATGATGAAGATGTTTTGGGTTTGTTGAGCAAATGCATTTGAAATGAAAATGAAACAGAAAAATAAAAATGATAATCCTTTCATAGCCGTCAATTTAAAAAGGTGTAATAAATACTGCTCGCTTGTCAAGAATGGTAACTCTGGCATAAATCGGAGCCATTAAAGTTTTTTGTGATGTTCTGGTTTTTTTTGCCCGGAACAGTATAGAAATGTTATCAAACATGGTTATAATTTTTAATATATTGAAGCAAAAAATATGAATAAAAAGACCCTTAGAGCAATTTAGAGCTACATCGTTTAACAATTTTTCATTATAATTCTTTTAACCGAATTGCTCACCTAAGATATAAAAATTATTGTCAAAAATGAAGGGGTCTAAAAAGCAAAAACCCTCTAAAAATTAATTTTAGAGGGTTTTGTTGTCATTCGTTACTTAGAAAGTG
>CAYZWN010000298.1:0-4217 GCA_964482185.1 uncultured Roseivirgaceae bacterium | reverse complement strand
GTTCCGTCCGTGCTTTTGAGGGCACAGTGCGGGATGCAACGAGTTCGCCGGAGCTATAGGAAAATGAGAAGCAACTCACTCACTCGGCCTCACGGCAGCTTGCGGAACGGGAGCCGGCTGGCGATTGCAGTTGCCCTTGCTCTTTGCGGCGCTACCGGCACTGCGTATGCGCAGGACGCGGCAGGCGACTGGCAATGGAACCTGACGCCGTATCTCTGGCTACCGACCATCGACGGTACCCTTAACTACGAATTGCCGTCCGGCGGCGGTGGTGCCCCGGAAATCAGCCTGGGTCCGACAGACTGGCTCGAACTTTTGAATTCCGCTGCGCTCGTTTCTGCCAGTGCGACGAAAGGGAGTTTCGGTGTATTCACCGACCTGATGTATCTCAGTATGGGGTCGGACAATGATGGCCGCCTGGTCTCTGTTGAAGGGGCGATAACCGGTCCGGGCGGAATTATCGAAATCCCGGTCGGCGCCGAATTGAATATAGATACGAAGAGCGAATTCGACGGTTTTCTCTGGATGTTGGCCGGCGGCTACAGGTTCGCCGAGTCGGATTCCGGAACCCATTATCTCTTTGCAGGGTTCCGATTGCTGACGGCTGACTTCAAGACTGACTGGAATCTGTCCGGAGCCGTTACCGGTCCGGGTGGTGAAACGATTCTGGCGTCGCAAGGCAGTATCGGCCAGGACCTGGATCTGTGGGACGGCATCGTGGGCATGAAGGGACGCTTCAGGCTGGGCGAGGGCAAGTGGTTTCTGCCTTACAGCGTCGATGTTGGCACGGGCGACTCGGACCTGGTGTGGAGTGCAACGATGAGCCTCGCCCGCAAGTACGGTTGGGGCGACCTGGTTCTCGGCTATCGCCACCTCGAATACGATGAAGGCACAGGCGGTCTGATGCAGGACTTCAGCCTGTCCGGCCCGGGCTTGGGCGCCAGTTTCAACTTTTGAAAGCGGATCAGGCCTTGCAACGTACAGGAATTGGGCAATGAGGAATTAAGCAATGAACAAAACGACGCACGGACTGTGGTCACTGCTACTGGTGGCTGCGCTACCTGGCCTGGCGCAGGATGCACCGTCCACGAAAACCCTTGCTGCGACTCTGGATATCTATGCCTTTCCGAAAGAGGGTCAGACCGCGGAGCAGCAATCGAAGGATGAATCTGCCTGCTATGAATGGGCTGTAGGCACTACCGGCGGTGATCCTTTCCAGTTGCAAAAGCAAAGCGAAGCCGACAAGGCGCAGGCAGCGCAACAGACACAGGCCGCCCAGCAGGCGACGCAAGGTGCGGGTGCGAAAGGCGCGGTCAGGGGTGCGGCAGCCGGAGCGCTGATCGGGGAGATCGCCAGCGATGATGCAGGGGAGGGCGCCGCTTATGGCGCCGCCATCGGTATGGTCGCTGCACGACGCGGGTCCAGACATGCGAGTGCGCAACAACAGCAGCAAATTCAGCAACAGAGCGCGACGCAGCAGCAGGCGACGGCCGGGCAAATCGAGAATTTCAAGAAGGCCTTCAGCGTTTGCCTCGAAGGCAAGGACTACCTGGTCAAGTACTAGGGATGCTCTGCACAAGGCCGATCGTGCTTCTGTAGGAGCCCGCATCGCGGGCGATCGATCATCGTCTGATCGCCCGCGATGCGGGCTCCTACAGCATTGGAGAAGACAGATGACAGTGACAGGCAAATTCGCGATGGCAGTCACGTGCATTGCAGCCGCGATTGTGCTCGGTTGCGCCAGCGGCTCGGAACCGATCGATCCGGCAGCCGTGCAAGCCAGAATTGCCGACTCCAAGGCGGAGTTCCGGGCGTTGGCCGCAAGCACCATCGAGGACTCCGGGCGTGCCATTGCATTTGCCGCTTTGCTCGATGAGCGTGATGCCCTGATCGCGCGACAAAGCGATACGGTAAAGCGCTATTCGGAGAGTATGAAAAAACTCAATGCCGACTACGATGCGACGCGTGAGGACTTTGATCGGTTGACACTCAAATACAACAGCGACCGGCGAATAGCACAAAGCCAGTTCGTGAATATCATGGAAAGAATGAAATCGGCCACGACTGAGAAAGAATGGAAGAAGCTGGTGAAGTTCGAGTTGAAGGAACTGAATCCGCGAGCCCTGGTTTACACCGTCGAGGGTCCCTGACATGCTGGCTGCATTGTTGATGGCATTTTTTCTTGGCGGTTCCGGGGGTACTTTCGGTGCCATAGTCGATCGGGCGATGCTGGAAGATGTTGGCGATCGCTTGCAACAGACCGTGTCTGACCCTGCGAAAGCCGAACAGGCGACTTCGGAACTGAAGGCGCTTCGCTCCGAGCTCAAGCGCTTCGAGAAGGTTTTTTCAAAATCCGGTAAGGCCCTGACAAAATCGTACAAAGACCACGGCGCGAACACGATCGCGATTCGCACGCAACTCGATACGCTGAACTCGGAATGGGAGTCGGCGCAGTCCCGTGCGCTTGATCATCGCTTTGCAATCAGGGAACAAATGACACGCGATGAATGGCGTGCGACTTTCGATGCTCCCTGATTGCTGTCGTTAAACGTCTGCGTTGGTGCAGGCGCCGAACACCGAGACTGATAATCCATCGCGCGATACCGCGACGGTCAGGTGGCCGGTCTGCTCGTGGACGACGAAACTGAACGCCCGTCCCTGCTCCATACCCTGAAAGTAAAGCAGCCCGTCGGCCCGGCCAATTGATGCAATCGGTGTCGACCGGTTCTCATTGCTGGCTTTCGTCGTAGCAATGGTTTTTGCCTTTGTATCGATAACGACGAACTGTGGTACGCCCACTTCTTCGGCGGTCAACTCGACACAATCTCCTTCCTCGAAACAGACAATGATGCGGGAAGACGAGCAAAGCAACCTGTCTGTCCCGGTAACGTCATCCGCTAGAATCGGCTGGACTGCAAGCAATCCGGCAACAAGGTATGCAGGAAACTTCATTGGGTATCTCCAAGCAGGACATCCTGCGATGTCTGGAATTCTAATGCGCAACGCTGGCCCGCCAATATCAATATTGCGCAATGGCTGCCCCGCGGTCGGAAAAGCATTACCTGGAGCGTTGACTGACGGGTGCGAACAAGGGCTGGTCGAGATAGCGTGCCAAACCGGCGCGGCCCTGTTCGGACGCATCCTGGCACGGCTCAGTGCTTTGCGATACACGATCCCATGCGGCCTTCGCCAGCACCGACAGTCCGCCGGTCGCGATGGCAGCACCGCCGGACACGAGAGCCGCCCGCTGGCTGAGACTCAGTCGAGGGGTCGCAAGGGTGCCTGTGAGCTTGACGTACGGATTGACAATCTCGGCCGCGCTGATGCCAAGCGTCTTGCGCGGCAGCGTCCGAAAGCTCAGGTCTATGTTCTCGCTGCCAAGGTCAACGATCGCGTTGCTCATGATCTGCACCTTGTCTGTCACCAGGAGATAGGCCGGTACGCTTGATACGCGCCCGGCGACAATTTCGACCGGCAGGATTGCACATTCGAGCAAGGTATATTGCCCAGCCCTGTGGAACGGGTTGATGGTCGCTAACACTTCGTCCAGGAGGTTGCCGTAAATCGCTTGCAGGACACGAGAACCTGCCAAGCGTCCGCCGCGCGAGTCGAGGAAGATAAACCCATCAAGATTGGCGGCGACTTCCCTCAGGTTGTTGCCCTTTGACTGCAAACGGGATTCGATGTTTGCAGTGACGAAATCGTCCGGATTGGTCTCGTCGAGTACCAACGCAAAGTCCTTCGCAACCAGCGCCAGTTCGAACTGGTTGGCATCGCTGAATGCCGCGACCTGCGCTAGCGCGTCAATGCGGCCGGTCTTGCCTTCGGCGCCCGCTTGCTGAACTTCAAGTTTCCCGGCGTTCAGGGTTGCATCGACGGCAATGCCGCGCAATTGAAGGTTATCTCGCTGAAATTCCCCAATGCGAACACGCAGTGAGCCATCGAGTGCAGCAAGTGCGTCAAGCGACAGCGGTGTGTCCGGAATCAGCTTGCCGTCGCTCAAGGTATTCGCCAGCGCCGCAGACGATTCAGTTTTCGCCAGAGGATGAAAAGCGAAACTGTCGGACCGCAGATCGATATGCAGTTCCGGAACTGCGCCTGGTATATATCGGACCGCACCGTCGATTCGGCCTTCGTCGACCAGCACACTGAAATTGTCGATCGTCAGTTCCTGCTCAGTGCCGATCAGAGCTGCATCGAGACGGATCGACCGATCA
>CAYZWN010000297.1:0-4327 GCA_964482185.1 uncultured Roseivirgaceae bacterium | reverse complement strand
TCTGTGAGCAGGGCAGGAATTTCAATAATAAAGTTTGGAATGCGCTGCGGCTTATTAAGGGCTGGGAAATTGCTGAAAACGTGGCACCTGAAATCGGCAGCAATGAAGTCGCCATAGCGTGGATGGAAGCACGCATCGATCAGGCACTCACTGAAATTGATGATCATTTTTCTAAATATCGTATTTCTGATGCCCTGATGACTGTTTACAAACTGATCTGGAGCGACTTCTGCAGTTGGTATCTCGAGGCCATCAAGCCGGATTTTGAGCAGCCCATCGACCGGAAAACCCGCGAAAAGACCATAGAAATTTTCGAGGTATTGCTAAAAATGGCGCACCCTTTCATGCCGTTTATCACGGAAGAGATCTACCATCATTTGAAAAACAGAGAGGAAGGCGATTCCATAATGATTGCAGTATGGCCAAAAGCCAAAAGTATTGATAAAAAAATCATTGCAAAGGCTGAAAAAGTTTTTGAGGTTGTGAGTAATGTCCGGAATATCAGGCAGCAAAAAGGAGTAAGCCCGAAAGAAAAACTCCATCTTTTTGGCAAGGTTGAAAACCTGAACGATTACTATCCCGCTTCAAAAATGATCTGGAAACTGGCAAACATCGGCGACTTCGACTTTGTGAAAGAAAAAATGGAAAATACGCTGAGCTTTCACGTGGGAGCAGATGAATGGTTTCTGCCACTCGACCAGGAAATTGACCATGAAAAGGAAATTATAATCATTGAAGACGAGATCAAATACCTGAACGGATTTCTTGATTCTGTGATGAAAAAACTCGGCAACCAAAAATTCGTCAACAATGCTCCTGCTCAGGTTGTGGATATGGAGCGCAAGAAAAAAGATGACGCTGAAAAAAGGATCAAAACCCTGGAGGAAAAACTGGAGGCACTTAAAGCGATGGGATAACGCATCAGTAATCCAGGCACATTTGATTTGAGGTTTTTACAATAATTTCTATACTTTTGTAAAACCCTTTGTGATTCATGGTCAGAAGACTTTTTCCTTCCGATAAAAATTACCTCCTGACAAATGCTCAGGAACTTCAAAAAGTGTCTCTGCTTAATTTCCTGGTTGATTACGTAAAAAGTTATTATTTGGAGCAATGCAACCCGCTTGGGCTCATCGATGATACCATAATAAAAATACAGGAGGCGAAAGACTTTCCGATTGAACCTTTTGATGAGTTTTATCACGACCTGGCCGCTGTATTTCGCTTCAAATACGGTGAGGTACAACTGGAAATTTTATTTGACGGCACTTCGCATTTTGATAAGTATAAAAATGACTGGGAGATTTTTTTTAAGCAAAACGTCAGAGCTTATTCTTTAAACAGGTTTTTCGTACGGGCTGTGCTGGATATTTCAGTATTTCATAATCAGGACCGCGTAGCCCAGCTCGCCGGAGACAGGCTTAAATACTTTCTGACCAACTACTACGGATTAAAGGTTTACAAGTATAAAGGAATCATGAGCCTCGCATCATGATTTGATATTTAGGATAGCTGCTCTAAAGCAATATTGCCTTCAAACACCTCCTCTGCCGGCCCGATCAGATAGATATTTTTAAATCCTCTTTTTCCATCGGCTTCAAAACTGATCTGAAGATCACCGCCCGGGGTTTTGACGTAGACCGGAGAAACGGCGCCCATGATGCCTTTTACGAGTGCGGCCGCCGTTACGCCCGTGCCACAGGAAAGCGTTTCGTCCTCAACCCCCCGCTCGTACGTGCGGACAAATATTTGCGAATCGCCAAGCGATTGCACAAAATTTACATTGCTCCCCTGCTCATAGTAAGGTGCTCCATACCTGATTCGACGGCCTTCCGTGAACACATCGAACTGCTCAACTTTATCGACTAAACAGATGTGATGCGGTGAGCCGGTATGCACAAAGTAATGGTCATTGTAGTGCTCAACCGCTTTGACATCGGGCATTTTTATGTGAACCAAATCTCCCTCAATCCGGGCATTCAGTATGCCTTCCACCGTCTTGAAGGTGCAAGCTGATTTTATCATCCCCAGCTTATCCGCAAATCGTACCGCGCAACGGCTGCCATTACCACACAGCGTGGTAATGTTCCCATCGGCATTGTAGTAAATCATTTCAAAATCGGCATCCGAATGGTTTCTGATAAGAATGAGGCCGTCTGCCCCGATCCCGAATTTCCTGTTACACATTCGCGCAATGTGTGCATGATCCTCCAGGTTAAATGTTTCAGCTCTGTCATCAATCATGACAAAGTCATTCCCTGTTCCCTGGTATTTACTGAAGTTTATGAGTTGCATAATTGGATAGGTTCTGAATTTTGAAATAAAAAAAGCCAACCCGATCTCAGGCTGGCTCCAAATTTTTTATCGGGTATGCCGTTATCTCAATTTCTCTTTTATCCTTGCAGATTTACCCTGACGTCCTCTGAGGTAAAACAATCTCGCTCTCCTCACTTTTCCTTTTCTCACCACCTGAACGCTTTCCACATTGGGGGAAGCGACTGGGAAAATTCTTTCAATACCGATACCATTGGAAACTTTTCTTACTGTAAACGTTTCGCCGTTTGATCCTTCATTCCTTCTCTGGATAACCGTACCCTGGAAATTCTGAATTCTTTCCTTGTTTCCTTCTCTGATTTTCACAGCTACTATCACAGTATCCCCGGCTTTAAAATCAGACATTTTAGCTGCCTGCTCCAGGTATTCTTTCTCAAATTCTTTTATCAATTGCTCGCTCATCGTGTTGAATTTTTTATGCTCCGGCAAAACGGACTGCAAATATAGAGATTATAAAATAAAATGAATAATGAACCGGTAAAATAAATTAGGTTCCTCTTAACAGATCCGGCCGTCGCTGGTTTGTCCGGTCCACCGATTGCTGATGTCTCCATGCTTCAATTTTTGATGCATGCCCGGAAAGCAATATCTCCGGAACCTTAAGCCCTTTGTATTCGGCAGGACGTGTATAAACCGGCGGCGCGATCAATCCGTCCTGAAAGGAATCGCTTAACGCTGATGTTTCGTCCGAAAGTACGCCCGGAATGAGCCTGATGATGGCATCTGCTAACACAAGTGCGCCTAATTCGCCACCGGAGAGCACATAATCACCAATGCTGATTTCCATCGTGATCAGGTGCTCGCGGACACGCTCATCCACACCCTTATAATGACCGCAAAGGACAATCAGATTTAAATCCAGCGATAATTTGTTGGCCATCCCCTGATCGAGCAGATGACCATCCGGACTCATATAAATGATCTGATCATACGATCTTTCTGCCTTGAGTTTTGAAATACACCGGTCAATAGGCTCAATCATTAGCACCATCCCTGAGCCTCCACCGTATTGGTAGTCATCAATCTGCTTGTATTTGTTGCTGGCAAAATCGCGCAAATCGTGAACATGTAAATTCACCAGGCGCTTGTCTTGCGCTCGTTTAATGATAGATTGCTCTAATGGACTTTTGAGTATTTCCGGTAAACAGGTTATGAAGTCGATGCGCAACATTAAAAATAAATTTCGAGCAATCCTTCAGGCAGGATAACCTCCACCTCTCTTTTTGGATGGTTTGCCCTGATCACAACTTCTGGCACGATGGGTATAAGTACTTCTTTGCCACTATAATTCATTGATATCAAATCCTGCCGGCCTGAGGAGAAAATAGTATCTATCAGACCAAGCGGGCCCCGCTCCCTGTCAACAACTGTATATCCGATCACCTCGTGGTAATAAAACTGGTTTTCTGCCAGTTTGGGTAAAAGCTCAAGAGGCAATAGTAACGGACAAGATCTGAGCCCTTCAGCATCTTCAACTGTTCTGACATCCTCAAAATGAAGCACGCCTTTTGAACCATTGATATGAATGTCTGAAATAAAAAATGGAATCAGGTTATCGCCAATTTTGACAATAACCGATTCCATTTGGTGATATTTTGAAGGATCGTCCGCATCCAGATGAATGCTGACTGCCCCTTTCAGTCCATGTGGCTTGAGTATGTATCCGATTTCAAAACAATCATCAAGCTCCATGGAGAAGTGCTATTATTAAGCTTTTTTAAGCTTTCTTTTCCTCATCGGCTTCTTCTGCCGGGGCTTCTGGTGCTTCTTCAGTCTCTGCTGCCGGAGTTGCTTTTTTGGCCTCAGCTAAAGGAGCATCTTCAACTTTTTCCTGAACCACCGGAGCTACTTCCTTTGCCTCTTCAACCGGCGCTGCGGTCAATTCTTCCGAATCTGTTGTTTCTTCAGTCTCTACAGCAGGAGCTGCTTCTTTGGCCTCCGCTACAGGTGCCTCTTCAACTTTCTCCTCGGCCACCGGAGCTACCTCTTTCAC
>CAYZWN010000296.1:0-4335 GCA_964482185.1 uncultured Roseivirgaceae bacterium | reverse complement strand
CCATCCCGCGATGTGTTTCGAGTGCAAAAGTAAGAAAAATTATTCTAATATCCAGACGATGACTAATTTTTATAAAAAGAAAGCCGTCAATATGCACTTACCCGGGTATGAATACTTTTTGGGAACTTAAAATTCCACGGTAAATCCATAACTTTCCGGTCTTAATCGCCATGTCTGATAACTGACAGGGTTATGAATTTTACATAAAACAAACCTCAGAATGAACCGCTATAGTCTATTCGATAAAATAACCATTCAATTTGATACCGGTCCGCAGCCGCCACCATTTTGTCACCGGTACGAAATCGCAATTGAAAAGGAAGAACGTGCGCTGAAGGTAGCCTTGAAACTTGAATACTATGACCGGGACGAGATTACGGAAGAGGACATCCTGGAAGAAGGTTTCACATTGGATGATGATGTTGCATGGCAGGGAATCCTTCCGGGCATCTGGGTGGATGAACTTATAAAAAAGCTTGGAGCATCAAACTGGAAAAAAGAATTGCCTGAAGATGGAGGTTTTTCAACTTTTTCGATACGATATTCAGGTAAGGGCATGTCCGAAATACTTTATCCCGCTGACAGACGAGCCTGGGAAATATTTGCACAGGATATCATTCAGGCTATTTTTGAACTTTCCGGAAAGGAAGCTCCACTTGAAATTTTCTATTCTTCGGTTGTTGCACCATGGCAATCCAATAATTTGCACATCACCTACAGTTTTGCGAACCGGAAGGTCGAATTAATTTCAGCGAAAGGTAATTCAAAAACAGTTCCCTGGAGCGAAGGACAAAAATGGATGCAGTATGTTTTTTATTTTGATTTTTTACCTGAAGAGGCCCTCGGTGCATTGCCCGCTGAGCCAGGCGATTACCTGAATCCCGGCGATGGCTTGTGGTACTCATACGATAATGTGGATAATGATGAAATTGCCTCCAGGTGGCAAAAACTGGTTATGACATTAAAAGGTTTGATGAATTGAATGACTGTTGTAGATTATTGTATGAGATGAACGAATAGCTTTTAGAGGTGAATTTTCAATTTTAGTTCTGTTATTCTTTATCTGATTGTTCTTCCTTCTGTTTGTTCTCTATAAACCACAAAACCCCTCTACTGTCACCAGGTCTCAAACAACATATCCAACTCCGGGAATTTACTTGTCCTTGAGTTTGATCACTTCCTGCTGCAGGTCCAGCACAATGTCGGCAAGCCTTTTCAGGGATATTTCGTCCTGGTCGTCAGGCTCCGGCAGTTCTGTACTTATATAGGCTTTGGCCTCCCATATTTCGAGAAAATCGCTTCCTTTCACGTCGTAGGCGCTGTACCGGCGGTTGTCGGAGGTGAGGCAAAAAAGTGCTTTATTGTCCGCATATTTATACACTCTTTTGTACACAATGCCTTCGTCTCTTGTAACCATCACATAAGTTTTGCCATTTTTTATGGCTGCTGAATCTTCCACGAACCGGCCAATCACAATCGTGCCACTGCGCAGTGGGAGCATCGAGTCGCCTGTGATTTCAAAGGCGCGGTATGTGGCACTTCCGGGCAATACAGGCAACTGGAATTTTGGCAATTCTTCAATGTATTCGGTATCGGAATAGCCATTGAGGTAACCGGCTGCTGCTTTTTGCGGCACAAGTTCGATATTCTCGCGGTTGTTGCGGTCGACTGTAATGGTAAGCACCTTAAAACTACTTTCAGGCTTTTCAGAAGTGGCCTGCATGGGATTTTTTGTCAGATCGAAACTGATCAGATGATCGACCGGCATGGAGAAAATCTCAGCGAATTTCAGCAGGTTACTGATCCTCGGATCGGCTCGGCCTTCTTCATATGCACCCAATAACGATCTTTTTATGCCCAGTTGAACGGCCATTTGTTCCTGGGTCAGGCTCATTTGTTTCCGCAGAAATTTCAGATTTTCACTTATCAGACTCATTTTTTCTATGTATAAGTTCCGGGTTTAATCCCTTTTTATCTCAATTATTTATTTTCAAACGCACTATGTAAGATATCAAAAGCTCAGAAGAGAAAATCACGGATAGAGCAAATCAGGTTTTAAATATTACAAAATCATTGTCAACCACGCGATCCCGCTTTATAGAGTAGAGATTGCGCTGATAATGATAACCTAAATTCCGAACCCTGTTCAATTTCCGCTTTATTTCACTGATTACTTCGCGCAAAGTCTTTTCTCCCTCAACCAGTGCGTATCCGTAAAAATCTTCACCTGTCAGTCCGTTAGTCCGAAACTTAACCTGGCATTTCCCCGATTTCAATATCTTGCTTTCCAGTTTTATCTGGAAACCGTCATACCTTTCGCTGTAAGTTCCCCTTTTATTTACCATAATTCACGCTCAAATAATTGCTTTTAGACACACAATATTACTATTATAATTAGTAAATTTACGCATGAATTTAGTAAAAAGTATTTGCAATGCAAATTATAGCTAAAAATATTAGTCAATAAATATGATAATAAGCGAGGGAAGATCGATACTTCATATGGATCTGGATGCATTTTTTGTGTCGGTGGAGTGTCTTCGCGACAGCAGACTGATGCACAAGCCGCTGATCATCGGTGGCAAGAGCGACCGTGGTGTGGTGGCAGCATGCAGTTATGAAACGAGGCGGTTTGGTGTGCATTCTGCTATGCCGATGAAGCTGGCGCTCCAGTTGTGTCCGGATGCCATTGTGATCTCCGGAGACTCCGAGGCTTACAGCCGCTTTTCGTTTATGGTCACGGAAATCATCCGCGAGCAGGCACCGCTGTTTGAGAAATCTTCCATCGATGAATTTTACCTTGACCTGACGGGGATGGATCGCTTTTTTGGTTGCTACAAATGGTCGGTCGAACTGAGGCACAAGATCATCAAAGAGACGCATCTGCCCATTTCCATGGGCTTGTCAGTGAATAAGCTGGTATCAAAGGTAGCCACAGGCGAATGCAAGCCAAACGGGCAAAGGCAGGTAGCGCGCGGGCTGGAGGCGGACTTTCTCGCTCCGCTTTCCATTCGCAAAATTCCCATGATCGGAAAAAAGACAGCTGACTTTTTTTATGAAATGGGTATTACGAAAGTGAAAACACTTCGGGAAATGCCCGTGCAAATGCTGGAGGCTACATTTGGAAAAAACGGCAGGGTGATCTGGAACAAGGCACATGGCATAGACAACGCACCCGTGGTGCCCTATACGGAGCGCAAATCGATTTCCTCGGAAACCACCTTTGAAGCAGATAGCATCGATGTGCAAAGGATGAAATCCATCCTCACTGCCATGGTGGAGAAGCTGGCATTTCAGCTTAGGAGCGAGCAGAAGCTTTGCGCCTGTATTGCGGTGAAAATTCGCTACACCGATTTTGAAACCACCAGCAGGCAGTTGCACATTTCTTACACTTCTTCCGATAAGGTGCTCATCAAAATTGCGCTCGACTTGTTTGATAAGCTTTACAACCGGCGTGTTTTGGTGCGTCTGGTAGGCGTGCGCCTCAGTAAGCTGGCATACGGTCATTACCAGATCAATCTTTTTGAAGACACCAAAGAGGAGATTAGTTTGTTTGAGGCGATGGACAAAATGAAGCACAAATACGGTGCGGGTGCCTTGATGCGGGCTTCGGCGCTGGATGCCGGACTGCGGCACAGCCAGGTGTTCAACAGCTTTAAGGGATAAGCCGGAACTGCTCCGCGAAAGAAAAACATAAAAGACCTGCAGCCAACGCATTAATTCTTAAATTTGCCGCTCAATAAAAAAATACCATTATGAAAGGAGCAATAATTAAAACGAGTAAAGGTGATATGGTGGTGGAATTCTTTGAGCAGGATACGCCAAATACCGTAGAAAACTTCACCAAACTGGCTAAGAGCGGATTTTATGACAACCTTACCTGGCACAGGGTAATCCCTAATTTTGTGATACAGGGAGGATGCCCGAAGGGTGATGGATCAGGTGGCCCGGGTTACACCATCAAGTGCGAACTGGATGGTGAAAACCAGTACCACGACCGCGGTATATTGTCTATGGCTCATGCCGGCCGCAACACCGGAGGTTCACAATTTTTTATCTGCCACAGCCGCGACAATACCAAACACCTCGACAGGCACCATACTGCGTTTGGCAAAGTAGTGGAAGGTCTTGACGTATTGGATGCTATCAGGCAGGGCGATGCCATCAAATCCATAGAAATTACGGAAGCATAATCAGAGATGCCAATGCGGTAATAAGCCCTAATCCGGAGAGTTCGAAATTTTTGCGGATCGTGTCGTTTCAGCGTATGAATGTTGAATGATCTTCTCGCAAAGGCGCAAAGGTTGAAATTTCTATCATTAAAATCTCTGCGTC
>CAYZWN010000295.1:0-4344 GCA_964482185.1 uncultured Roseivirgaceae bacterium | reverse complement strand
TTTTTTTGATGCAGCTTTGTCGGTTTCTATCCGTGCTGCCGGTTCGTGTAACATGGGGCCTCCTTTGTTGAAGTGAAAAAATTTTTTGAGCACTTAAAAATACCGCTAAATATACTGCTTGAAATTTATAATTGCTCAAGTTTCTCAATTTTTTAATAATATTGATATTCAAGTATTTATCATAGTACAAAATGTACAACGCGTTGATTTTAAGCTATATAAAAATTTCATTTTACTATTAATCAGTTTGCGACACTGCGTCTTCTTTGCCTTTTTGCGGTTTTATTTTTACCACAAGGGTCACAAAGGTAAACACAAAGCACGCAAGGCTTTAATCAATTGATTTATGGGTAGTTAATATGTTTTTATTTATCTGCGAAACTTGAGTGAATTTTTCTATCGATCAACCTGCGAACATAGTTTCTTCCCCGAGCTCGTTGCGGATCTTACTTATTACTGCAAAGGTCATAACGGTAATCACAAAGTGCGCAAAGTGCTAAATAAGTATTTCATAGATTAGATTGTTAGTGAATTGTTTTTATCTGCGAAACCTCAGTAATTTAGCTTTGATTTGAGATAAGCGGGCTTTATTGAATGACTGCCGTAAACTCTGTCTGAAATATGAAAATACAATACTGTTCTGATTTACACCTGGAATTTGAGCGCAATAGCCAGTATGTTTCTTCCAACCCGCTCAAGGTTAGCGGAGAAATATTGATCTTAGCCGGAGATATTGTCCCGCTGCATGACGAACATATGAACAGCCCGTTTTTTAGTTTTATAGTTGATAATTATAAGCATGTATATTGGGTGCCTGGCAACCATGAATACTACTATCGCGACCTGGCGGGTTATGGCAGTTCTATGGAAAAGCGGATACATCCAAAGATCACTATTGTGAATAATGTTGCAGTGGAGCATGGTGGAATTCAGTTTATTTTCAGTACCATGTGGTCGAAGATAAGCCCTGGAAATGAAAGATTGATAGAGAAAAGAATGGCTGATTTCGACTGTATAAGCTACAAAAACAAAAAACTCAGGGCTTCTGATTTTAATAGATTACATGAAGAGAGTGTTGATTTTTTGAGCAGGGAAATTCGCCGGTACAAGCGCCCGTTTGTCGTGGTGACACACCATTTGCCTTCGCCAATTTGCAGCACCCGCATTCATAAAATAAGCCCGATCAATGAGGCTTTTTGTGCCGATCTGAGCGATTTGGTATTTGAGAGCAATGCCAGCTTCTGGATTTATGGCCACAGCCACCGCAACACACCCCCTGTTCAATTGGGCAATACGATTCTGTTGACCAACCAGCTTGGTTATGTCGATTTAGATGAGCACGGCACATTCCGGCGAGATGCCTGTTTTTCGGTCTGAATGCACTACAGGCTTTGGAAATAAAAACCGTCATTCGACTAAACCGTAACCCTGAAATCGGTTTTTATTTTTATCTGATAATCACGAATGGATGACAGCACTTTTTTCAGCAAATGTATTTCGTGATCCGGGAGGGTCTTGTAGTGTAGCAGGTTTGTTAAGGGTAGGTTTTTTTCTGATAAATCTACCTGATGGCGAAAGCGCAGCTTCATCAGGAAGTTATAGGAATAAATGATTTCATCAATGGATGTACTACTGACAATGCCAAGTTCTTTAAGCGCTGAAAGCCGTTTAATGGTATTTGAGCTCCTGATTCCGTGCCGCAAGGCATAAGTTCTGGCAAACATGATGATCGGGATGATGGCATTTTTCAGATCGAGGATATCTGCATTTTTATCTGACAAAATCCCGGCAGGAAGATGCTCGACTTTGGCCAGAACCGTGTTGTGCGCAAGGTGATATAAGAACAAAGGATGATGTCTGGTGTTTTCAGCAATAATTTGCCTCAGTTTATCAGTGAATGCTTCAGAACCATACACATTGCGGAAATCAAAAAACACACATGCATCCAGCAGGTTTTGTGGCTCCGGTAAGGCCATCCACGAAGTGAAGTATTGTTTCCACACGCTCAGCGGCCCGCACCATTTCGGATTTTTAGCCATGATATTTCCCGGGCAAAAGGCATATCCCGCGTGATTCAGGTAGTTGCAGATTTTTTCTCCGAGGCTATTAAAGTAGCCTTTTACGACACTTATATTAATATCAGGCACGTCCTCATAAATGATGGCGTTGTCCTGGTCTGTCAGCAAAGTCTCCTCCTCACGTCCTTCACTGCCCAGGCAGATAAACGAAAAGTCCACCGGCGGCGGGCCTGTTTCATCGATGGCCATTTGAATTATTCTTTGAGTCATAGCATCTGAGAATGATGTGGTGATGCCTGTCACGATTCTGGCAGACACCTCACTTTTCACAATGGGCTGGATGAAATGCCGGAAATCAATGTGGCAATTTCTCAGATCATCGGGTGTTTCTGCTTGTCTGATGCTGGCATCAAACTGGTGTCCTGAGCCAATGGCCTCGCTGAAAATATCATCGATCCTCAAGACACCTTTGATTTGTGATAAGGCATCCCGCACAACAAGATGATGTATATTTTTTAATTCACTAATGCGCAAGGCATCCACAGCCGGGGTGTTTTCAGAAATATATACCACTGGCGAACTCATAATCATGTATGCCTGATTATCGAGTTTGAGCTGCAGTTCATAAATTCTCTTTTGCACATCTGTATTGGTGATGATCCCGAGTATATCTTTTCCGTTTTTTGTTAGCAATATGCTCCCGGCGGCACTTTTCGAAAGGCTTTTTATCACACTTGCAATTGCCGCATCTGCATCTGCTGATTCAGCCGGATGCATAAACTCCCTGGCTTCCCGATACAGTACCAGGTGCCTGGCTTGCAAGTCAGCAATGAGGTTTTCGTACCTGGTCTTTTGATGTTCCTGTTTAGTAATATCTTCTATGATGCCGTCGCAGATTATTTCTTCAGGGTTTTCACTATTTACCACCACCATCGATACGGCTGCGATTATGGGTGTTCCGCTTTTGTTGTTGATTTTCAGAATTTTATTCTTCAGATAGCCATCTTCAAGCAGTTGGTTCGTCAGGTTCTTTCTATCTTCATGGTCGGCTATCAATCCGATAGCAGGTATTGCAGCAAGTTCTTCAAAAGTCTCATACCCCAGCAATCTGATCGCTGTGGTGTTGGCGAAAATAAAATTTCCTTTGCCGTACAGCGAAGCCTTAAAAAAACCGATATCAAGTGTACTTATCAGCTTTTGATACTCTACCGATGATATGGAATTGTTGCCCTCAGCGGAGAGGTCTTTTACTATCAGGATGTTTACCGTTTTGCCATAAAACTCGGTTTTGGAGGAAGTAACCAATGCCTCGAGCAATCCACTATTTTTTTTAGTGAGGTTCAGTTCATACTTGCCTCCTTTTACCGTATTTCCCGAAAAGGCATCAATGATATCTTGGTTATTTGTTTTGCTGATAATATTGTGAAGTGGAAGATCGGCCAGTTCATCACTGTCATATCCCATCATTTTGCTTATCACGCTATTCGAAAAACTGATTTTTCCATCAATCACCATCAGCAATCCTTCGGTAGCTGCTTCAACCAGTGTGCGGAATTTTTCCCTCGATTTCTGCAATTCCCCTTCTGCCGCAATTCTTTTCCGCTCACTGTTGATGCTTTGCTTAAAAATGTATAGCAACAGCGCTGCGATCGCGAAAGATATTGCAATGGATATACGAAGCATGCTTGCTGTCAGTGCAGATATTTCCATTTTTACGTCTTCCACATATACGCCCGTGCCTACAACCCAGTTCCAGGGCTTGAATATTTTTACATATGACAACTTAGGCACAATATGCAATGAGTCGTCTTTCCATTGCCACATATAGTCCACATATCCCTCTTCCGATTTTTTCACGACTTCTACGAATTCCACGAAAAGCTTTTTTCCATGAGGATCGGTAAGATTTGTAAGGTCCTGGCCGTTTAGATCGCTCCTGAAGGGATGCACAACCATGTTGGGATGCATGTCGGTGATCCAGAAGTAATCTTTATTTTCGTCGCCATAACGGAGATATTGGATTCTGGAGATGGCGGTTTGCTGAGCTTCTTCCCGATCAATAATTCCTGCACGCTCATCATTTTCATATTTTGATAATACACTTAGCGCTGCATTGGTCAGCTCCATAATCATTTCTCTTTTGCCATTCATGATATTTTGCTGATAGCGGGGAATTATGATCAAAAAAATTGTGAGGATAAAAAGGAGCATCGACAAGATCGTGGGAAGAAATATTCTCAGGTAAAATTTTTTCATCTCTCAGGAAGGAATTAAAGTCTTGCCATGTACCAAAGTTAGTGTAAAGAGCTAAAATATCAACCAGGAC
>CAYZWN010000294.1:0-4354 GCA_964482185.1 uncultured Roseivirgaceae bacterium | reverse complement strand
GCCTCGCGGCGCTAGATCCTAAGTCTAGTGCGTCTACCAGTTTCGCCACATCCGCAAATATTGTTTATGGCACTTTATGTAAAACCATTTATTCAAGAAATTAGCACTAAACGTTGTTCTTCGACCGACTGTCGGCGAACCGCTCAATCGCATTATAACTACGCATTTGAATCTATAATGATAGTTGGTAAATCTTGTAACAAACGATTTCGCCACGGGCTTGCAGGCAACTCTGCTGAAACCATAAGTTTTTCACTCTTTGTCAGAACTAACTTTTTAAAAAATGGAGTGCAAAGTTATAGAAGTTTATTTTATTTTCAATTGAATAATATTCTTTTTTACTTTGACCAAGAATACCACCTTATATGACGGAAATTGAGATAGAACAGGAGAAGAAGGAGATTATCCGCCAGTACCGCAAATTGCTTCGTGATGCAAAACCTATTTTAAAAGACGATGATGCCAAAGTCATAAAGAGGGCCTTCAACATGTCTCAGGAAGCGCATAAAAATATGCGCCGGCGATCAGGGGAACCTTACATTTTTCATCCGCTCGCTGTAGCCCAAATTTGTGTAGAAGAAATTGGATTGGGAACGACATCAATTGTCTCCGCCTTGCTGCATGATGTGGTGGAAGACACAGAGCTTGAAATAGATGATATAGAGCGGCATTTCGGCAAAAAAGTAGCCCGAATTATCGACGGATTAACTAAAATTTCAGGTGCTTTTGACCATGGAACATCACAACAAGCTGAAAACTTCCGAAAAATGCTGCTTACCCTTTCGGATGATGTCAGGGTTATTCTGGTAAAGCTTGCTGACAGACTGCACAATATGCGCACTTTGGATAGCATGCCAAGGCATAAACAGATTAGGGTTGCATCTGAAACTATTTATTTATACGCACCCTTAGCGCATCGTCTTGGCTTATATGCCATCAAATCTGAACTCGAAGATCTTTATCTCAAATACAGCGAACCAGACAAATACCGGGAAATACTGTATAAAGTCGATACTTCCAAGGGTGTAAGGGACCGATTCGTACGCAATTTTATTAATCCTATTCAAAAAGAGCTCAATAAGAGAAATTTTAATTTCAATATTAAGGGCAGGCCGAAATCTATTTATTCAATTTGGAATAAAATGACTGCCCAGGAAATTCCCTTTGAAAAGGTATATGACCTCTTTGCTATCAGGATTATCCTGGATATGCCTCATGAAATGGAAAAAGCCGGATGCTGGCAAGTTTACAGTATTGTGACAGACTACTACCAGCCCAATCCTGACCGGTTAAGAGATTGGATCAGCACGCCCAAATCAAACGGTTATGAATCTTTACATACAACGGTAATGAGTAAAACCGGAACCTGGGTGGAAGTGCAGATCAGAACATCCAGGATGGACGAAATTGCTGAAAAAGGATATGCTGCACACTGGAAATACAAAGATATAGAGAATGGATCGGCAGAATCAGGACTGGAAGCCTGGATAGCAAGAGTACGGGAAATACTCGAGCATGACAATGTCTCTGCTATCGAGTTTGTCGATGACTTCAAACATAGTTTGTTCAATGAGGAGATTTTTGTATTCACACCAAAAGGTGAATTAAAAAAATTGCCTGGCGGAGCTACTGCACTTGATTTTGCATTTGACATACACACAGAGATAGGCGCTAAATGCATCGGTGCCAAAGTAAATCAAAAACTAGTACCAATTAACCATAAGCTCAAAACCGGCGACCAGGTCGAAATACTTACGTCGAATAAACAAAAGCCTAATGAAGGTTGGTTGAAATTTGTGGAAACTTCCAAAGCGAGAACACGCATAAAAGATGAGTTAAAAGAACTGAAAAAAAGTGCCGCTTCGGAAGGAAAAGAGATAGTAAGGCGAAAACTCAAACAGGCCAAACTCGAACTAAACAGCGAGAATCTGGACAAGTTGCTAAATAAATTCAACCTTAAATCTGCCCTGGATTTCTATTATCTTGTCGGCAAAGGCAAAATCGACCTCAGGGAAATTAAGAAGGTTAAGATTTCTGAGGATAAGATAAAAAAACCATCATCTCAGCGCATCCAGGATAATGCGTCATTTCAGAAAAAAATCAGAGAAATTACCGGGCAGAAAAGAGATCTTTTACTCATAGGTGAAGATATGGATATCGTGGATTATTCACTGGCTCCCTGCTGCAACCCCATCCCCGGAGACGACGTTTTCGGTTTTGTATCAACCCATGAAGGAATTAAAATCCACAGAATCAACTGCCCAAATGCTACTGAATTACTTTCAAAGCATGGCCATAGAGTAGTAAAGGCAAAATGGGCTTCACAAACCTCCCTTTCATTTCTTGCCGGACTGAAGCTAAGAGGGACCGACCGGGTTGGCATGATGAATGATGTGACCAGAGTTATTTCGAATGAGTTGAAAGTTAACATGCGTTCTGTGTCTATTGAGAGTAATAATGGAATTTTTGAAGGGAGCATTCAGCTATATGTTCATGATACACGGCACATGGAAATGCTTGTTAAGAAATTAGAAACCATTGATGGCATTGAGGAAGTGGCCCGATTTGATGTACACTGATATTTGTTCGCGATTAATTGCTTATTTCTTTGAAATACTTTTCCAATTCATAACTTTGTACGTCTTTTTCAAGCATCTATTTTAAATTTAATTTTTCAATGAAGTACACCCACGAAGTTGTTAATGGTGTATTAATCTTGCGATTATCAGGAGATTTGATTGGTGAAAATCATGGCGCTGAACTGATTTCCATCATCAATGATTCAATCAATTCGGATACCCTGTTTTGCGCAATCGATATTCGTGATGTTCGATATATCAACAGCAGTGGAATAGGTGTCTTGATTACTATACTGACAAAATTCAGAAATAAGGGCGGAGAAGTAGTTTTAATTAAACCTTCTGAATCTGTTCAAAAATTATTGATCATTACCAAGCTTAATTCTATTTTTACCGTAAGCGGAGATCAGGATCAAGCCTTGGAAGCACTGGTTAAATCATAAAAAAATGAAAGCTGATGTAATTTTAGGCCTTCAGTGGGGAGATGAGGGCAAGGGAAAGATTGTTGATTTTTTAGCGACAAAATATGATGTGGTTGCCAGATTTCAGGGTGGTCCTAACGCTGGCCACACACTTGAATTTGATAATATAAAACATGTCTTACACCAGGTGCCTTCCGGCATATTCAGAGCCAATACAAAAAACGTAGTTGGAAATGGTGTCGTCCTGGATCCGGTGATCTTCCGGAAGGAAATTGAGGCATTGAAGAAATATGATGTTGAACCTTTTTACAATTTGTATATCTCTAAAAGAACGCAGATCATTATTCCTACCCACCGGCTTCTGGATGCCGCATACGAACAATCAAAGGGTGAAGATAAAATTGGCTCCACACTCAGAGGTATAGGCCCCACATATCAGGACAAAACCGCACGAAATGGCCTGAGGGTAGGCGATGTTATCTCGGATGACTTTAAAAAGAAATACGAAAACCTAAAAGCAAGACACCTGGAAATCCTTCAACTGCACAATTTTGAGTTCGATCTGGAGCCTCTGGAAGCGGACTTTTTCAGCGCAGTAGATTTCCTGAAAAAATTCAAACTCGTTGATACAGAATATCTGATCAATCAAGCTCTTTCGGCACATGAATCCGTCTTGGCAGAAGGAGCGCAAGGCTCAATGCTTGATATTGATTTTGGCAGCTATCCGTTCGTCACAAGTTCTAATACAACCTGCGCAGGAGTTTGCTCAGGACTTGGTCTGGCTCCTTCCAGCATTGGCCAGGTATTCGGAATCTTCAAAGCCTATTGTACCCGGGTTGGCTCAGGCCCGTTCCCTACCGAATTGGAAGATGAAACCGGCGAGACGATTCGAAAAGCCGGTCATGAATTTGGCGCAACAACAGGCCGTCCCCGAAGATGCGGATGGCTCGATTTGCCGGCATTGAAATACGCAATCATGATCAATGGCGTGACGCAACTTTTCATGATGAAAGCAGATGTGCTGGACGATTTCGATGAAATCAAAGTATGTACGCATTATAAGCTTAAAGATGGTTCCCTTTCTGATTTACTTCCATTTGATTTGTGTAAAGAAGATTTTACTCCTGTATTTCGCAGTTTCAAAGGCTGGAAGACCAAAATAACTGAAATCAGAGATTTCAAATCATTGCCAACTGAACTCACCGAATACATCAACTTTATAGAAAAGGAAGTAAACGCCCCTATCAATATCGTATCTGTCGGGCCCAATAGGGCGCAGACAATTTTTAGGAACAATCATTTCCATTAGAACTTTTTGAGTTGGGATAAAAAGGTTTTACCTTTGCGATCTGC
>CAYZWN010000293.1:0-4369 GCA_964482185.1 uncultured Roseivirgaceae bacterium | reverse complement strand
CCTTGACAAAATATACAGGGCAAATCTCATCAACAGCATTACAGGATACAAACCTGCCAACCTCATAGGAACACGGTCGGCTGATGGCAATTCAAACCTGGCCATCATCAGTTCAGTGGTGCACCTTGGTTCCAATCCACCTTTAATAGCATTTGTGCAAAGACCTGTCACTGTCAGGCGCGATACCTACGAAAACATCAAAACGACAGGTTTTTATACTATTAATCACATTCATGGCGAATTCATTGGCAGCGCACATCAAACCAGCGCGCGCTTTGATCAGGACATTTCAGAATTTGATGCATGTGAAATCGGCGAAGAATACCTCAATGGCTTCTATGCACCATACGTCAGGGAAAGCAAAGTTAAATTTGGCTTAAAGCTCGTGCAGGAAATTCCAATCGAACAGAATGGCACCATTATGATGATCGGGGAAATTATGGAAATACATTTATCGGAGCAATGTCTTGAAAAAGACGGCAATCTCGACCTGAATCTCGTCAATGATGTATGCATTTCCGGTCTCAGTGCTTACCATCGTGTATCCCATAAAGCATCATTTAACTATGCCAAACCAAACGTACCGATAGAATTGATTATATGAAAAAATCACACCTTCCCACCAAAATTTGTACGACATGCGGGCGCCCGTTTGCCTGGCGAAAAAAGTGGAAATCATGTTGGGATGATGTGCAATACTGCTCAGAACGCTGTCGCAATTCCAGGGCAAAATGACAACATTAGGCATCGACGGCTGCAAGGCCGGGTGGTGCGCCGCCGAACTTACTGAAAGCGAATTTTCCATAACAATCTTTTCTGAATTCTCCGGCCTGATCGAAAAATTCGAATCTGCAGACATTATGCTGATTGATATACCTGTTGGCCTGGGAGATCAAAAAACAGAAAGAGACCTGGATAAAGCGGTCAGAAAATTGCTCCACCGCTCATCCTCCATTTTCATTCCTCCGGTACGTGAAGCGCTGTCGGCGAAAAGCTATCAGGAAGCCAAGGCAATCAATAAAGATGTCACCGGTAAAATGATCTCCGTTCAAAGCTGGAACATTGCTCAAAAAATCAAAGAAGTTGACCATGCATTACTAAGTAATCGCGACCTGAAAAAGAAACTATTCGAATCGCATCCGGAGTTGCGCTTTGAAATGCTCAATGGAGGCAAAGCGCTTCAATTCAAAAAAAATGCGCTGCAGAGCCTGGGCATACAGGAACGTCTCGACATTTTATCAAATTTCCATGAAAACGTGATCGAATCTTTTGAGTGCGGATGCAAACAAACAAAAAGGTTGGATGTAAAAAAAGATGATATTGTGGATGCCATGTGCCTGGCAATTGTTGCAATGTTAGGCTTAAAAAACGGTTTCCAAATGATCCGGGGTTTAAACAAAACTGATTCACAAGGTATTGAAATGATCATGTATTACTACAACCCCAATAAATTTTGACCAATACAGTTTACAGACAACTCAGGCTTATTCTTGGAGATCAACTCAATATCAGGCACTCGTGGTTTGACAAACCCAATCCAGATGTGCTATTAGTGATGATGGAAATCACGCCTGAAAGTGAATATGTCATCCACCACATTCAAAAAATTGTTGGCATTTTCCTGAACATGAGAAATTTCGCGAAAGCCTTGTCTGCCAAAGGCCACCATGTGAAATATTTCAAAATCACTGATCCCGACAACCTGCAATCATTTGAAAGCAACATTCATCAACTGGTAGAAAAGCATAAAATTACCAGTGCGGCATTTATGGAACCTGACGAATACCGCCTCGATACATTGCTCGAAAACTGCTTCAGAAATATCAAGCTCCCATATTCAAAAGCTTCGTGCGAGCACTTCTTCACCGGAAGGCATGACCTGAAATTGATGTTTCCCGGAAAATCATCCGTGCTCATGGAAACCTTTTACAGAAAGATGCGCGCAAAACACGACATTTTGATGGACGGTGATAAGCCGATCGGTGGTCGGTGGAATTATGATAAATCCAATCGGAACAAATTGCCAAAGCAGATGACTCCGCCGAAACCTCATATTTTTAAGCACGATGTTTCGGAAATCATGGTTGATATCGGTAACGCCGGGTTGAACCATATCGGCCAAATTGATGAAAAAGCTTTTGCATGGCCTGCATCCCGCTCCGAGGCGCTGGAAGTGCTGGATTATTTCGCGCAAAATTTACTGATGCATTTCGGCACCTACCAGGACGCAATGGCAAATGACTACTGGAGTTTGTATCACAGCAGGCTTTCATTTTCCATGAACATAAAGCTTATTGGCCCTGTCGAGGTAATCAGCAAAACAATTGATCACTGGAAAAAGAATAAAGAAGAAATCTCCATCGAACAGGTGGAAGGCTTTGTGAGGCAAATACTTGGCTGGCGCGAATTTATGCGCGGTATATACTGGAAACACATGCCGGAGTTTGAAAAACTGAATTTCTTTCTGCACCAAAGACCGCTCCCTTCCTTCTTCTGGACGGGTAACACTAAAATGAACTGCGTGCATAAGGCTGTGACGCAATCGCTTGAGCATGGTTACGCGCACCACATTCAGCGGCTAATGGTCACGGGCAATTTCAGCCTGCTCGCGGGTATCGATCCGGATGAAGTGGACAAATGGTACCTCGGTATGTATATGGATGCTTTCCAATGGGTCGAAATTACCAATACGCGGGGCATGAGTCAATTCGCCGATGGCGGCATCGTGGGCACGAAACCATATGTCTCATCTGCGAGCTACATCAATAAGATGGGTGACTATTGTCAGAAATGCCAATACGACCATAGAAAAAAGACAGGTAAAAATGCCTGCCCGTTCAACAGTCTTTATTGGAGATTCATAGCCATGAATGAAGAAAAACTCGCCGCCAATCAGCGCATGAGCATGATGTATAATATCTGGCATAATATGGATCATAAAGCTCAAAATGAACTGATCGACCAGGCCAATTATTATCTGGATTACATTGAAAATTTATGATCGAAAAAGGACTTTACTGGTTTAGGAATAACCTCCGGCTTGAAGATAACCCATCACTCGTCCGGGCAGTCGGCTCCTGCAAAAGCATATTACCGGTATTTGTGCTGGATTCAAAATTATATGAAACCCATCCGCTGGGATTCGAAAATTGCGGCAGGTTCAGGATGAAATTTTTATTGGAATCCGTACTCGCCCTTCGCGAAAACCTGCGAACAATCGGAAGTGACCTGTTGATTGTCAAAGGCAAACCCACTGAAGCAATTATCAAAATCGCCAGGGAATATGGTATCCGTGATATTTTTTCAACACATATAACAGATTACGATGAATTGACAGAACAACAATCCCTGTCGCAGGAATTCAACCTGCACCTGGATTTTGATCAGTTATTAATCGAACCGGCAACGCTGCCATTTAAGCTTGATCGTCTTCCGATGGTTTTCAGCGATTTCAGACGTGCCGTCGAAAAAAACCTCTCAGTTAGAAAACCCCTTCCAAAACCATCCGCAATTGCCACACTGCCATTTGATCAGGCACTTCGCTACAATCCCGAAACAGTAGCTACTGAAACTGATTCGAAAAGCGCCTTTCCATTCACAGGCGGAGAAGATAGCGCCTGGGAAAGACTGAACTATTATTTCTGGCAAACGGGTAAACTTGCTTATTACAAGAAAACCAGAAACGGATTGATCGGTACAGATTATTCCAGCAAGTTTTCGCCCTTTCTGGCCCTTGGTTGCCTCTCTCCTGTATCAGTGTTTCACGAGGTGCTGAAATTTGAAACGGAAAAGGTTAAAAACGACTCAACTTACTGGCTGATATTTGAATTGCTTTGGCGTGAATTTTTCAAACTGACCAGTTGGAAATATGGCAAAAATATTTTCTCCCAGAGGGGAATACTGCAAAAAAAGCCGATATGCGCGAACGATCAGGCAGGATTCATGCGGTGGATGCAGGGCAAAACCGGCGATGATTTTGTTGATGCAAACATGCGTGAACTGCGCCAGACAGGCTTCATGAGCAACAGGGGCAGGCAAAACGTAGCGAGTTACCTGGTACACGATATGCAAATTGACTGGCGATGGGGCGCTGCCTGGTTCGAATCGCAATTGATAGACTATGATTGCGCGAGTAACTGGTGCAACTGGATGTATGTTGACGGAGTGGGCAATGATCCGCGCAGCCGCAAATTCAACACAAAGACCCAGGCTGAAAACTACGATCCATCCGGTAAATACAGAAGGCGCTGGCTCATGCCGGAATTGTTTTAATAGCCTCTCAAGCCTTTCGCATCAGCAATTCAGTTTAAGTTTCTGATGTATCTTTAGTAAGAAGCTTTCTCTCCATTCGAATAGTGCCTTCCGGGTC
>CAYZWN010000292.1:0-4372 GCA_964482185.1 uncultured Roseivirgaceae bacterium | reverse complement strand
GTTACCCTCGCTCCGCTGCGTGATACAGAAAACAAAACCATTTCTGTGATGGCCATCGGGCAGGATATCACAAATCTGATCGATACCAATGATCAGATCGACAGGATGAATGAAGCATTGAAGGAAAAGATTAATGAGATCAGCCAGCAGAATCAATTATTGAATTTCCAGCAGAGGGAGATCTTTGAAATAAATGATAAACTCCAGCAACAATCAGAGGAAATACGGGCAATTAACGAGTCTTTGGAAGAACGTGTTAAGGAACGTACGCGCAATCTTGAAGAGAAAAATATGCAGTTGGCAGAATATGCATTTATCAATTCGCATGTTTTGAGAGCGCCTGTATCAACCATGATGGGCCTGATTAACCTGATCAGGTATTCAGAGTTGTCCAGGGAAGATCAGAAGGTGTATGAGCATTTGCTCGATACGGCAAAAGTGCTCGACAATATCGTACACCGAATCAATTCTGCGATTGAGCAGGGCTTCCATTTTGATCGCAACTACCTCGAGCCTGAGCGCGAATTCCACCCAATGGAACACAAAACCAAGACAGGTAAGGCCAGGACTGAGAAAGTGAAGACCCGCGCTTAATCAATCAATTTATTTATGGCTATATTTTACCACTCGTCCATCGGATAGCCCGGTGAATCAGGGATCTGTAACTTTTATTGTTGTATGCATGCTGATCATGCCCTGGTTGGAGGAAGACGATTTTCGATTTTTTGTATTGATGCGCCCAGCCGATAGTCGGACTGCTTTTAGGATGATTTGTGCTGAGTAGCGGAATTACATTTTCCTTTACAGTAAAATTACCATACACTTCATCATGAATCATGAAATCTTTGATTCCATCGGTAACCGGATGTGGTGGTTGGTGTATTACGATCTCAACATCAAAATCTACATCGTGCTCATAATCTGATTTTTGTATGCCATCACTTTCTTTGAGGTGGTATTTTCCTCCTCGGATATTTTCAAATTCCACCCAATCCTGATAGGAGACCAGCGCATGATGTAAAAAAACCATGCCAACACCCTGATCGAGCAGTTTATTGAAAGCCTCCTTCTGTTTTTCTGTGATCACCTGATACATGTCGTAAAAAACGATACAATCGTATGTTAGAATTTTTTCCGCAAGCAATAGCTCATTAGCGCGTGGCTGCGCAGCTGTATCGTATTTGACGTCATCAAAGGAATTGAAAATCCCGAAGAACGCTTCTTTTTCAAAACTATGCCCCCCGGTTACTACCAGAATATTGATCTGTGCATTAGCGGCATTCGTAAAAAGCAATAATGCAGTGATGCATGCCGATTTGAGTGTGTTTTTCATGGGTTTTGTGTTAAAAAGTTCATTAATTTCTATCGAATGCATTTTCTGTTAAATTATAAACCGGGCAAATCCGGTTTAATCTGCTCTTACAATGAAAGGTAATGAAAATGACATTTTATATTTTAATTGATAAATGAAAACAAAATCTTTATGAAATAGATTAACTATTACAAAATTATCAATAATTTAATGCCTTGGTTCAATTTCAAACTTAAACTATTACCTGTGAAAAGATCCTTTACAAAAATGTCTCTCGTGGCGCTATTGGCCTCAGCCTCCTTCATTTACTCGTGCAGTGAAAAAGACCCGCTACCATTATCCCAGGCTAATTTCAGAATAGCGTCGGTAGCACCAGAAATAGATCTTCCGGTTAAGTTTGAAAATTTGAGCTTAAACGCATCCGTTTATGCATGGGATTTTGGCGATGGTAGTAAAGACTCTCTTGTTATTGCACCTGAGCACATCTATACCCAACCAGGCAGTTATCTTGTAAAATTGACTGCATATACAGAAGATGGACAAAGAAGTGAGGCAATCGAAGAGGTAAAGGTGGGCACACGCTACCTGACCGGCATGTTTATCATCAACATACCCATGACTGATCCGAATGGAAACCCATGGGACAATGACGGCACAGGCCCGGATGTGCTTTTCCAGTTGGGTCCTACTGATGCTACAACCTTAGATGAATTGTCTTTTGTTCTTATCGAGTCATTAAACGTTGGTCAATTTCAGACCCCTATTGGTATTACAACAGAAGATCTTGTCCCCCAAAATTACAGACTATCGAACAAAGAATTTTTCATATTACTCGAGGAGGTTGATCCGGAAAATTTAGAAGCAGAACCACGAACAATGGCCGAAGTTGTTTTCAATCCAGTTAATCCGGAAGATGAGTTTGTCACAGTAACTAAAAGGGCGGGTACGACGAGCGGTATAATAGGTACCGGGGACATAGTCATTCCATTTATTGTTTTGCAAGAATACCAATTCTACCTTGAATTTGTGATCAGATAAACTCTTTAAGGATAAAAAAATTAAGGGCGAAAGCCCTTTTTTATTGACATCAGTATTATCAGATAAAGGGATTATCTCTTGTGGCATGTCAACAATTAAATTATGGGTTGTTTTTCCGCGAGGGCTTGGAGATGCAAAGTTGGCAATATGCAATCTCTGAGTTGCAGAAGTAGGGTGACCGAGTGCTTGCTTTTAATCTTCACCCCGCCTGAGTATGGACAAATTACTATTGATGTGACACCAATAAGAAATCTTTTACCTTGAAAGAATAATTTTTCTTACTGTTTGATCATTTCCGGATTGCATAACAATGTGATAAATACCATTTGGCAGGTGCGACAGATTTAGAAACTTTTCTGATTTACCAGTGATATTTTCCACGGTTTCAAGGTGCTGTATATTGCCCAACTGATCGTAAACGAAAAGTTGAAGATTGCCACTAACATCATTTTGCCATGCAAGTGTAAATGCTCCTTTAGACGGATTTGGATATATAGAAACTGCATTGTTCTGAAGCAAGTCATCGAGCGCGGTGACAACCGTTGCATCTGATCTGAACAGACAGTTTTCATCGGCAATGGTTACGTGGTAGGTTCCGGGATTGGCAATTTCATAAGCTCTGTCCGAAGCGCCGGGAATCGGATTGTTGTTTAAATACCACTGATAGCTTGGAGCAATAACCGATGATGTAAGTCTTGTGCCATTTACAATAATACTTGGCACGCCAAGCCCGCTTTCGTAATTGATAATGTTGATTGTCTGGGTAATGGTTTCATCAAACAGATCGTTTTTGACATTAAGTGTTATTTTATATTCACCTTCAAATCTGAATTTATGAAATGGATTTTGCGCGGAAGATATGTTTTCCTGAGGGAATTGAAGATTTCCAAAATTCCAGCTCCATGAGGTCGGGAAGCCTGTACTTGTGTCGATAAACCGTGTTTCTCCCAAAGCGCAGGGATATTGAAACTCAAATGACGGAAATAACGCATCGCTGCAATCAAGTTCTATCCATCCAGTGCTTCCCGTGTTGATATTGCTATGGTCACCTGATAAAAATCCGGTACTTCCGGAAACAGAGACATTTGTAACATCGAGATAGTCAAGGCAGAATCGCACATTTTCGTTATCGGCAAAAAGATTTGCATTGGCCGGGCTTGTGGATTGGATTTCTATCAAATTCCCATCAACTCCGGTGGCTGTAAATGCCAGATTTATGGTTTGTGTTGTGCCCTCAGCAAGTGTTAAGGAACTGGCAGCACTCAGAGAAAGACTATTCATGGCGTTGTTCCCTGAGAAGATCAGGTTTCCATCAATGGCCAATGAATTGAATGTGTTGTCGCCATTAACGGTCAGGTTAGCATTTTCCAACTGCACATTATGAAATTTGCTGTCTGTGGCATTGATGGTCTTGTTTACAACGCCATTTTCATTTGAAAACAGAATAAGAGCATTTGAAAAATTGATGTTTGGTGCATTGGTAATATTGAGCTGATTGATTCCGGTTATGGTTGTACCTGAAAAGTCAATACTGTTTTGGGGTTCCATTATTGCATTGAGGTTGGCAATAGAAACTTGCTTGTTGGCAGCGGAAAACGAGCTGTTTTGAATGACCAGATTGCGCGCAGTGAAACCATTGGTAAAATTCCAGGAACCGTTGCTGGAAATAAATTCCAGATCGATCTGAGTGAATGCTTTTTGAGCAACCTGTATCTGATTATTTTTTGACACATTTCCCAAAAAGGACATCTTCCCGTTGTTAAATGACATTTTTCCATTCGGATCGAATAAAGATCCGTCAATATTCAAAACAAAAGCAGCGAGATTCAGGATCAAAGAATCCGTAGTGTAATAATTAATGCTATAACAGTTAGCCTGCGAAGTGAAGTTGATGTTATTTACTTCTGAAGTAAATGAATTGTTGTCAAAGATCACTGGATTGTTGATGCCGGGAACAGCATTGGCCACAACGCCTCCACTCGACAGCGACCACTTGGTTGGGTCGTTCCAATCGCCGGATCC
>CAYZWN010000291.1:0-4461 GCA_964482185.1 uncultured Roseivirgaceae bacterium | reverse complement strand
AAGACCTGGCGCTTCAAGTACCACTTGAACGGCAAGCGCGAGAAGGTGACGATCGGCGCCTACCCGGCCTACACCATCAAGCAAGCACGCGACCGGCACGAGGAGTTGCGCGCCCTCGTCGAGCGAGGCGAGAGCCCGGCCCAGGCCAAGCAGGCGACGGTGGCCGCCCGCAAGGTGGCCGATTCACGCGACCTGACGGTCCGTGTCTTTGCGCGCCGCTGGATCGACGAGACGCTGTTCTATCGATCGCCCGCCTACGTCGCGCAGATCGTGCGCTGGCTCGACGCCTACATCGACCCGGCGATCGGCGACATGCAGCTTGCAGACGTGCAGCCCGGCGACGTGCTGGCGATCATCAAGGCGCGCGCCGACACCCCAGTGACTGCCGAGCGTATCCGCGTCATCGTGCAGCAGTTCTACAACCACGCGATCCGTAACCTGCTGGTGACGACGAATCCGGCGCAGCCGTTGCGCGGTGCGATAGCCCGCGCGCCAGTCCAGCATCACAGGCACCTGAGTGAGAAGGAACTGGGGGCGTTCTGGCGCAAGCTAGACGAGCAGGGCGCACACGTGACGACCATCGCGGCCACCAGATTGCTGATGCTCACGATGGCCCGCAAGAGCGAACTGCTGCGATCGAAGTGGCCTGAGTTCGACCTCGATGCTTCGCAGTGGGACATCCCGGCCGAGCGCATGAAGATGGGCAAGCCGCACCGCGTATTCCTGTCGCGGCAGGCCGTCGAGATACTGCGCCAGGTGCACGACCTCACAGGCCACGGCGAGTACGTCTTCCCGTCGATCTTCCGCGGCAGCGTGCCGATGGGCGACGTGACGCTGAACCACTTCTTCAAGCGCATCGACTTCGGTGTTCCCGACTTCAGCCCGCATGGGACGCGCGGCACGGCCGCGACCCTGCTGCGCGAGCACGGCTTCGGGCGCGATGTGGTCGAACTGCTGCTGGCGCACAGCGAGAAGAACGCCACCGTGGCGGCCTACAGCCACATGGAGCTGGCAGCGGATCGGAAGAGGGCGCTGCAGTACCTGGCCGATCGCGTCGAGGCCCTGGCCGCAGGCATGAACGTGATCCCGTTGCGCGCTGCCTGACTCTCCACCTGAGCTGATTGCCGGCCGACACAGCGTGGGCGTGTTTCTGCTGGGTGCGATCTTTCGACGGGGCCGCCGTCGGCGTCGCAGCGCTTGCTGCCGCTGGCCGCCGGTCTACGAACTCACGGTTTGGTCCACCTTGCTGCCGTTCGTTGGCGCTGGCGGCAGCGCCGGCAGCGACAGGTGTCAAGGTACTGCTGACGTTGCCGCGACCAGACGGAACTTGCGGCGCATTTGCGATACACTTTGCCGATGAAAACAGCCACCATCCCGTCCGTTCGCGTCGAGCCCGACTTCCGCGCCGAGGTCGAGGCCGTGCTGGCGGATGGCGAGACCCTTTCCGAGTTTGTCGAAGCGTCCGTTCGTGCGGGCGTCGAGCGGCGCCGTGTCCAGGGAGAGTTTGTCGCGCGCGGTCTGCGCTCCCGTGACGAGGCGCGGCGAACCGGCGACTACGTAGATGCCGATGTCGTGCTTGACGGCCTACAACGCAAGCTCGACGCCGCGCGCGTCCGCCTGGCGACGAAGGGCAAGTGACATTCAAGGTCCGGCTGACCCGAGACGCCGAGGCGGATCTCGACCGGCTGTTCGACTTCCTCGTCGAACGAGAGTTGGCTCGCGACGGCGGCGACCTGAATCTGCCAGAGCAGGCCATGACCGCGCTGCGCGCTGGCATCGCCACGCTGAAGTCGTCGCCCTTCACCTGCCGCAAGGCGGGCAACAGTCCCTTCCTCAGAGAATTGATCATTCCATTCGGACGATCGGGCTACGTCGCGTTGTTCGAAATCGAAGACGAGTCGACCGTTGCCGTCGTCGCCGTACGCCACCAGCTCGAAGACGACTACCACTGAGCTGCCCGTTCGCGCCACCCGCGCGCCATCGAACGACTGCTGTCGTTCTGCTCGGCGGTTCGCTACCGACCCACAGCCGACTTTCAGACTCGCCGAAAGCCGTCGTTCAGCAGGCGCCGCCAAGCGGACGCTCGACGACGAAGGCTCCACTGTCCTCAGTCTAAGTATGCAAACGACTGCGGGGGACGCGACATGCCAACATCCCTGCGCAAGCAAAGTGGTGACCGATACTGTTTCGCCTTCTTAACCTTTAGCGCATGGCCAGTCGAGCGACCTGAAAAATAGTCGTAGAAGAATGAACGCTCGATGCCCCCGGCGTGCTTTGTGGCTCGCCACAATGCCTCGAGGCGCAACGAAAGAATCTCGGCCAGCGAAAACTCACCGACCACCTTGCAGACTGGACTTGACGCGTACAGGACGACCGTCGTTACGTCGGGTCGCGAAAAGACGACTCTACGGAACTCAAACTTCTTCTCGCCCGAAAGGATTGCGGCGGCGAACTGCGGCTTAACCGACAACAAAACGCGGATTGGCATTTGAGATCTCCAGTAGCTTTCTGAACGCGGAATCACTAATTGGCTCAAAGCCGCGCGGCGCCTGCGAAATCACCTTGGACTCGGTCAATTCCTTCAGATTCGGCCGGCGGGGAAGCGAGTACACAAACAAGAAGTTGACCACGAATGGGCGGTTATTCGGCATGTGGTTCCAGTGTTCGGCCAAGTCCTCATCTGAGAAGACGCTGCGCTTGCGGCATGTCTGCTGAAACGTCGTCAGATCCTTGATGCCGGTAACCACGTCCTGAACAACCCCTATCGTGGTAGCGACGGATGTGTACCAAGCGGCGCCTGTTCCTGATGCGGTCCGGTAGAAGACGATGATGTCACCAGGTGCCAATCGCCGCTCAATAGACCGGGAGATGTAGACCTTGCTCAGTGCGTTTCGATTCGGGCGGTTTTCTACGAATGAGGCGGGGGACTCGTTGTTCAGGATCGAGTCGGGCAGCAGTTCGGTGTGGTACTTAGGGTAAATTGGGACGATGAACTTGCGCGCGTTGCTGGAGACGTAAGGGAAGGTTCGCCGCGGATCGTCTAGATCGACGTTTGGTCGGAAATCGCGCACATACACTTGCTCTGCATTGGGATCGGGTTCGCCCTTTGTTCCCCAATGTACGAAACCCCAATCCTCTACCAAACGGATCAAGCGATCCTGATCGGTCGTGCGACGGAATGCGGTGGCGTAGATCTCATCGATTCGGTATTGCAGGGCATTGTCGAAGACGATCTTCAGAAATCTCTCACCGAGCTTGAATCCGTTGGACACCACCTTGAACGTGCCGATCTTCAGCCGCAAAGCTCGACGGAAGGCAGGGTAAATGTCGCTGTAGTCCTCTCCTGGCGCTTCCCGCTTCAGATAGAGGAAAGCGACGATAGAATCGTCGTCAGCGAAGCAGACATAGGCCGTTTCGTCCGCCTTCCTGTTGAACCAACCATCGAAATCAGGGTAATCCGCGCGAAACGTGTCGAAGAAGGGATCGTTGACGTTCAGATCGCCGAACAGCGACGTCTTGACCGATAGGACCTTGTAGTCGGCCAACGCGGGATTTTCAGCGGTGACCTTTTCAAGGAACCCGTCAATCGTGAAGACGTGTGTTGATATGCCAACGTGCGCGGCCTTGCGGTGGATGCCGCGGTCCTCAGTGATGAGCACATCAACGCGATCCGCAGCGACTTCTGCGAGAAGCGACGTGTCGATGGCGTCATTCGGTGTTCGGTCATTGGCGCGCAGTTGCTTGATTGCCGGCGACTCGGGCGCCCGGCTCTTCAGGTGCTGGTAACTGGCGAACTTGATGCCTAGCGTCCTGACCACGGCAGGGTCAGCGTGCTTGTTCACCTCTGCGACGGAATCAGGGTGAACGCATTTCGTGTACTTCAGCTCATCGAGCCACCGGAAAAGGGTTCCGATGTCGTCACGGACGACGTTGCTTGCCTCTCGGTGGATAAGGACATTGGTGTCGAGTAACACGCGCATCGTCAACCGTCCTTAGGTGACAAACGTGCGCCAATGGCACTCGCCACCGCCGGTGCTTCCCGCTCGGTAGGCAAGTCGCCACGAGCCTGAATTAGGGGCACCCCTAGAAGTGCAGCAATAGAATTCGCGTGCGCGCGCTCGGCATTGATGCACTGCTCGATCTCTATCAGCAAGAGCCGCATCCCATCTCTCGCAGCCATGCGCGCCGCGATCTTGTCCGGCGCCGCTTCAATCAACACGAAGACTTCGGGTGCGAGCGCACGAAAGACAGCCGGGGGAATCAAGCTGAACCCGCCGTGAGTATTGAGCAGACCAAAGTGACCATCGAGCAAGAGGCCTGGGAGCCGACCGGCGCGCATCTCGTTCATGCGCCGCCTCACGCCTGCCACGATGACTTCTTGGTTCGCGTCGATGTCGGCAACTGGAGTTGCCCCGTTTTCGTGGACGGTTTAGCGCTTGGGTTTCAAGCGCGGATGTGCCC
>CAYZWN010000290.1:0-4475 GCA_964482185.1 uncultured Roseivirgaceae bacterium | reverse complement strand
AAAGTCCGACTGCGGTTCGCAAACTTGATATTCACCCGACGCGGTCCGCGCCTACCATCCTGCCGCCCACTAAGAGAACCCATGTCGTGAGCCATTGACTATGCGTATCACCCACAGCACCAGGCGGGAATTGCGCCGCCGAAACGCCGCTTGCCTGCCTGCAATTCTTCTTTCGATGCCGCTTGCGTGGCCGGCCCTGGCCCAGCAACCCGCGCAGGCGATTGCGACGGAACACCATGAGTCAGCAACCTTGCCGACGACGCATGAACCCGCTGCAGTCACCGCATCGACCACGCAGCCGCAGTCGTTGGAAATCACGGCCGGGGGGATCGCGCTTCGCTTCGGCGGCTTCGCCAAGCTCGATTTCATCCAGGATTTCGACTTCGTCGGCAACGAAGACCAGTTCAAGGTCAATTCCATACCCGTGGCCGGTGATCCGAACGCGTTGCTCGGCGGTAGCACGAACCTGTCCGCGCGACAAACCCGCTTTACCGTCGATGTGACGAGCGACGCCGGTGACGGCGCGCTGCATGCCTATGTCGAGGGAGATTTTTTCGGTTCTGGCAACAGCTTTCGCATGCGGCACGGTTACGGGGAGTGGAACGGACTGCTGGCCGGCCAGACCTGGACGACGTTTCAGGACATTAGCGCACGGCCGTTTACTCTCGACTATGAAGGACCTGATTCGGAGTTCTTCGTACGACAGGCATTGATTCGTTATACGGCGAAACTTGCAAACGGGTTGGAGTGGGCCGTCGCGGCAGAGGACCCGGATAGCCAGGTAACCGCGACCGGCGGACTGGCCGGCCAAGGTCGCAGCGAGTTTCCCGATCTCGTAGCGCGCGTTCGCGCGGACCGGCCATGGGGACACCTGCAGGTCGCGGGCATCGCGCGGCAATTGCGCTTCGTCAGCAACGATGGCACCGTGGACGAGACCGAAAGCGGCTTCGGCCTGAACCTGTCGGGCAGCTACAGGATGCCAGGCAGCGATGTCGTGATGGCACACCTAGGATTCGGCACCGGCATCGGGCGTTACATCGAGTCGTTCGGCGGTACTGGCTCGGATGCGGTGCTGACGCCTGCCGGTTCACTCGAGGCACTGGATGCCTGGGCTTGGGTACTCGGGTATACGCATCACTGGAATCCGATTCTCAGCTCGACAGCAAGCATTGGGGCCGCGGAAATCGACAACGATCCGAGCCAGGGCGCGGCGGCGATCAAGTCTGCACGATCCGCACACGTCAACCTGGTGCTCAACGCCAGCCAGCGAATTCTGATCGGCGGCGAACTGATGTGGGGTGAGCGGGAAAACTTTGATGGCACGGATGGCGATGCGACACGCCTGCAGGTTTCCGTGCAGTACAGCTTCCGATAAGCATCGCCAAAACCAAAACTGACAGCGTACAAGAACTTACAATGGAGACAGGAAAAATGAAACCTCTAGCCGGATTGGCCTTCGCGGCACTTGCAGCGATGAACTTGACAGCCATGGCCGAAGTCCCGCACTTCACCTACTCCGGGGAACACGGCCCGGCACACTGGTCGAGCCTTAGCCCCGATTACGCGGCGTGCCAGGCCGGCAAGAATCAGTCACCCGTCAACCTCGCCGGCGCCCAGGACGTCGACCTGCCGCCGCTCGACGTGAACTACTCGACGCTGGCGCTGAACTTCGTGAACAACGGCCACGCCGTACAGGCGAACTATGCTGCCGGCAGCACCCTGGCCGACGACTATCACGAAAACGCTCCGAACCGGGCGCACGTGACGTACGAGGCGGGCAGTGCGATCGGCCATCTCGGCGCAACCTATGAACTCAAGCAATTCCACTTCCACTCACCCAGTGAGCACCAGCGAAACGGCAAGAACCTGCCGGCAGAGATGCATTTCGTACACGCCGACGAGAACGGGCATCTTGCAGTCATCGCCGTCTTCGTCACGGAAGGCCGCGCGCATCCCTCGATCGCGCAACTCTGGAACCAGCTACCGGGTGAAGAGGGTCAAAGCAATGAACTCGACTCGCCAATCAGCGCTGCTGACCTTTTGCCTGAATCCATGAACTACGAGTATTACCAGGGGTCTTTGACCACACCACCGTGCTCGGAGGGAGTGCGCTGGCTATTGATGAAGGATTCGATCACGATGTCCGCAAGCCAGATCACGGCGCTCAAGCGAGCAATCGGTTTCGACAATAACCGACCGGTGCAACCGCTCAACGGTCGCGTGATTTTTGACTAAACGAAGAATCGGAAGAGGAAGCGTCATTTGAAAAGCCTGCCGCAGCCGCGCCGGACCGGCACGGTCGCCTCGCGGTCTGCCCCGTCAATCCGTCTTGCGATCGTGGCCTGCGGTCTGTTCGCGATATCGGTGCTCCGTATCGACGTCCACGCACAGGAGCGTATCGAAATCGGAAATCCGGAGGAGCTGCTCGCGCTCTTTGAGAAGCTGGATTACACACCGGAAGCCTGGCAGGCGGGAAGCCGCGAGATACCGAGGGTGTACCTGATGCAAATCGGGGAGAACTGGCGAATCAACAGCCAGAACCTGGAGGTCATCAACAAGAAACGCATCTTCTTCCGCGCGCTCGCACCTCTCGTCCTGCGAGCCAACGAGCTGATCTTGCAAGACCGGGAGCGGCTGACGGCGATTGACAAAGGTGCGCAAGGCAACCCGGACGACACGGCCTGGCTGCGCACGCTTGCGCTGCGCTACGAGGTCATCGACGATACGGAAACGGAGCTGGATGCAGCCCGCATGAAAGAGCTAATGGCGCGCGTGGATGCTGTCCCGACTTCGCTCGTGCTTGCACAAGGCGCGGAGGAAAGCGGTTGGGGGACGTCACGTTTCGCGGCAGAGGGCAACGCTCTTTTCGGCCAATGGACCTGGGGCGGGAAAGGCATCATGCCGAAACAGCAGCGCGAAGGAATGGGCGACTATCGCATAGCGGCCTATGACTCGCCGCTCGAGTCGATCCAGGCGTATATGCAGAACATCAATACCCATCCTTCGTACGCCGAACTGCGTGCGGCGCGCGCCGGCATGCGTGTCAGCGAACAATCGATTCCTTCGGGATGGGCACTTGCGGAAATGCTGACGCGCTATTCAGAGCGCGGCGCCGAATACGTGGAGACGCTGCATACCATTATGCGGGTGAACAGGTTGCAAGCGACTGACGAGGCCGTACTTGTCGGAAATACGGAGTATCACGTCTTCGGACGTGAATCAGAATAAATCTGCAGCGGAATATAAGGCCTCACCGACTTTACAGATCGTTGCCGAACTATCACGGACAGCGCATCATTGGTAAAACAACGACGGCAGGGCGTAGTATGATCGATACCGATTGCCACCGAATGACGCGAATTGCGCTTGTTTGTGCACTGGCCGGGAGTTTGTCCGCTTGCTCAACGGTGGAAACCCGCAGCTTCGAGGTCCAACGAGACGCGCGCGTTGCTTCCGCACAGCTCGCGACAGACGCGGACTTTGGCCGCTACGATAGTCTTCTCGCCGAAGAGGCCGGTATTTATTTTCCTGCGAGCGCTCCCACCACTGAGCAGGACATGCGTCGCATCCGTCAACTGTTCCGCGACGCATTTCTCGGCGAGCTGAGCGACTATTCGGTCACCGACCGGTCGGGACCACGCACGATGGCCGTGCAGGCGACGTTGATCGATATGCGCTCGGCGAGCTCTGCAGAGTTCGTCGAATTGCGTAGTGATGTGCGCGACCTGGCACGTCCGGGCTCACTGGTTTTTCTGATGGAACTGAAAGACTCGCAGACGGGCAACGTATTAGCTCGGGCGGCGGACAGTGCGGAGGTACCGACCTTCGCTACGGCAGCCGGTACGGCGACGGATTGGGCAAGCGTCGAACAGGCGGCTCTGCGCTGGGCAAGCCTGTTTCGACAGTTTCTCGACAAACACATGGCGCGCTGAGTAATTCTTCGGCACGCGAATGCCCGCATGGGTTTCAGAGCAACTTCCCTGTCCTGCGCAAAATCGATACCGCAAACCGTACTGATTTTCTAGACTGCTGTTGTTGGCTTATCGGCCGGTTGTCTTGCGGCCCCATCGAACGAACAGGTTTGAGGAACCCAGGAAACGTGTGTGCACTAAGGGCCGTCTCGATAATCTGGGTCGGCCTCATGGTTGCACAGGTGGCTGGTGCGGAGCCGCCACCGGGCGACACCCGGCCGGGTAGCACTCCGGACATCCGTGGCGACGATACCAACCTGAAGTTCCAGCGCGGCAATTACGTCGTCGTGCCAATACCGATTTCAAACCCGACCCTGGATACGGGCCTTATCGCAGGCGCTGCCTATTTTTACCCTCAAACCGATGCACAACGCAGTGCGCAGCCGGCATCTGTGACTGCGGCGGCGGCGATGTTTACCTCCAATGACAGTCGCGCGGTCGCGATCGCACAACAGAACTACTGGAACGAGAACCGCTGGCGATTCACCGGCGCGCTCGGCGCAG
>CAYZWN010000289.1:3278-4530 GCA_964482185.1 uncultured Roseivirgaceae bacterium | reverse complement strand
CTTTGGATATGCCCTTTACGCTGAGACGCTAAATGAGTTTGGCGGCACAGTATATATCATGTCCAATTCAAATAACTGTGTCGATTGCAGAATAAGGGGTTCAAATGTTAGACCCGACTTCTGGTGATGATCATGAATGCTATGGTAATGAATGCCTACAAAATTTTAATTGTCATGGGGTTCGCTTTAGTGATCTCCGGAATGGCCAGTGGGCAAACCACCGGAGAAGAACTCATGGCTAACTTTGAACGCTATCAAAAGACAAACTACGGAGAAACCATTTACATCCATGCCGACAAGCGCTATTACCTTACCGGTGAATTTGTGAAATTTAAAATATTCTGCCTTGAGCAGCACACATCAAGACCATCGCGATTGAGCAAAGTGGCCTACGTGGAATTGCTCGATCATGAAAATAAGCCCCAAATCCAGGCAACCATTGAGCTGAACAATGGAAGCGGGCAAGGAGATTTTTATATTCCACTTGAGGTGAATTCCGGAAATTACGTTCTGAGAGGCTACACCCGATGGATGCGAAACGATGGGCCTGAGGCATTTTTCCATACGATGGTCACAGTCATTAACCCTTTCAAAAAACCCCAATTGCCAAATGCTCCTGAAGCTGCCCAAACCGACATCCGTTTCTTCCCGGAGGCAGGTCTGCTCATTCATGGCGTTCGTGCCAAAACAGTGTTTCACGCACAAAGCAGCCTGAAAAAGCCGCTGGCCATCCATGGCCGTATTGTAGCCAACGACTCGCTGGAAATTACATCGTTTTCTTCCGGTGAATTAGGTCTTGGCAGTTTCGAAATTATGCCGGATCTGAGATTCAGATATCACGTCGAACTGTTTCATGACAATGATACAAGCAGGCACGAATTCCTTCCGGTTCACAGTCGGGGTCTCTCCTGCACTGTTTCTCAAAAGCTGGGAGAATACGATGTGGAAATTTTTTGCAATGACCCTGAAACTATCCAGCCTTCCGGAAATGTATCGGTCATGGTTCATCAGCATGGAAAAATTGTACATGCAGCTTCTGTCGCCCTAAATCGAGGGCAGACTTCCTTTCGTTTTTCCGATCTGAAACCCGATCCAGGTGCGTTTACGTTTAGCTTCTTTGACTCCGAAAACGTGCTGATTGGGGAAAGGAAGCTTTTCCGAAGTCCGGAAGAAAAACCTGCCCTGAACAACCTTCAGGTCAAAGATACCTACTCCACCCGCGAAAAAGTAGAACTGCAAATCGGGGAATTGG
>CAYZWN010000289.1:0-3255 GCA_964482185.1 uncultured Roseivirgaceae bacterium | reverse complement strand
CAATAATCTGTTGATCGCATACCCCGTGCAAGCCGGCAGAAATATATTTTCAAACGAAACTGCTCCGACAAAATACATTCCGGAATACCGCAGTTTGCTAATCACCGGTAAGGTGACCAACAGAACAACGGGCGTGCCCGGTCATGGAATCATCACCTATCTTTCCGTACCTGGCAAGCACATAAGGATGTATGCATCTAGAGCATCAAGCGATGGAACAGTGATATTTGAGGCGTCCAATTTTTACAATAAAAATGAAATTGTGGTTCAGACGGATTATACGACTGATTCCGCTTACACGGTGACAATTGACAATCCTTACGCCGAAGAATATGCTGATTTTGAAATACCGGTATTTGATCTGGATGAAAGCATGGCACAATTTATTACCAATAAAAGCCAGCAAATGCAGGTTCAGAACGCCAATATGAAGTTGTCTCCTGCATTCATCATGGTACCGCGCACCGATTCTGTCTCCTTTTATCATGAGCCGGATTTCAGGTATTACCTTGATGATTTTACCCGGTTTGTTGTGATGGAAGAAGTGATGCGGGAGTATGTTGCGGGCGTGAATGTGCGAAAAAACCGGAATGGATTCTATTTTATGGTTGTAGATACAGAACGCAATATATTGCTTGAGCCAAATCCACTGATGCTGCTTGATGGTGTGCCAATATTTGATGCCGATGAAATCATTGCACTCGATCCTTTAAAAATTGAAAAAATTGAAACGGTGAAAACGCGCTTCGGAAAGGGTGTTCTGGACTGTCAGGGCATCGTGACCTACACGAGCTACACGGGAGACATGGCTGGGCATCCCCTTCAAAAATATGCTTTGGTGATGCAATACGATGGATTACAACAAGAAAAAATCTATCATTTCCCCACTTACGTGAATGCCTATGAGCGTAAAAATACGACCCCTGATTTTAGGAATACGCTGTACTGGAAGCCTCAATATGCGGAAGACAATTCTGAAAAAGGGAATATTCTGTTTTACTGCGGTGATGATGCCGATGAATATGAGGTGCGGATCAATGTGATAAGCCCGGATGGCATTCCCGTATCTTCACGAGCAACTTTTAAGGTAACGCGTCAACCGGAGAATTAGCCAGCCACTATACCACGTATTTTTGTGATGAATAATCCAGGTTATAATTCCATGATCTATTGGTCATTTGGCATTATTGCATAGGTCTGTGAGGGCACAGACCTAGGAGCTTGGAGGGAGATTTAGGCCCTGCGTGCCGTATGGTTTCACAATTACAAACAAAACCTGTCAATCCTCTTTTATGTAATAACACACTCGAAATGTGCATGATAATTTAGGCGGATATGATCTAACTTGGCGCTTTATCGCTTATCAGGGAATCAATGCTCAGAAATAGTAAAAACTTATTCTGCGAAAACCAGTCTATAAGGATAGCCAACTCCAATAACCAGGAATCAAAAGGGAGACGCCATGATTCTTATTGGTTTTTGGCCGAACTTTCAAAAGGATCTTTCAGAAGCGTTAATATCAATTTCTAAAACAGAACAAGTACATCGCCTGTGCAAATACATCGTTTGGCTTTTCTTTTCTTCAGCATAATATTCGCGATAAACCACACTTTGCCGGCGCAAAACATGACATCCATTGAAGGCATAGTCCTTGATGCGTCCAATTCCGAACCGCTGCCTTTTGTGAATGTATATTTCATGAATTCTATCGAGGGCACCACAACCGATTCTGAGGGTAAGTTTGCGCTATCCGCTACTTATGGCTATGATTCCATCGTGGTCTCTTCAGTTGGATACGAGACAAAGGCGCTTCCCGTCAGGCATGGCATTTTTCAGCGATTAACCATAGCGCTTCAGCCTGCACTCTTCAACCTCAATGAAGTGGTGGTGATGAGCGGTGAGAATCCCGCCTGGCAGATAATTAGAAATGCTGTCAGGAATAAAAGTATGCATGACAAAAGAAGCCTGAAGGCCTATGCTTACAGCAATTACAGCCGCCTGGAGTTTGATGTGGAAAACATTTCTACAAAGCTCAATGAGCGGAAAATGGTGCGCGATATCTGGTCAGGGATCGACAGCACCAGTCTGGAAAAAAACGACAATGGCAATGCTGTGCTTCCTGTTTTTCTCTCCGAAGCCATTTCGAAATATTACGTAAAAAACGAACCCTTCGCGAGACGGGAAGAGGTGCAAAAGACCAAAATTGTCGGCGTGGCCATCGAAGACGGCAGCATGGTGTCGCAGATTGTCGGGGCAGCCTACCAGGATTATAATTTCTACCAAAACTGGCTGCGCTTCCTCGAAAAAGATTTTGTCTCCCCAATTGCCGACAGTTGGAAGTCCTACTACGACTATGAAATCGAGGACACGGTGCTTATTCAAAGTGATCTTTGTTATCAAATCACACTGTATCCGCACCGCGTGGAGGATCCTGCATTTAATGGAACAATCTGGATTACGACCAAAGAATTTGCCCTTAGAAAGTTGGATGTGTTCATTGATAAATCAACTAATCTGAATTTTCTGGACCGGATAGAACTGCGCCAGGAACTTGGCAAAACGCAAGCGGGGGCTTGGTTGCCCATGCAAACCGATGTGAAAATTGATGTAAGCAACCTGAGTAAAAACACCGCAAGCATCTGGATTCGGTCACTCAACGTAACTACAGACTGGGAAATCAATGATCTTAAAGACAAAAGGTTTTATACAAATGAAGTGCTCGTTGCAGAAGACTATAACCGGCATAACGACCAGTATTGGAGCAGAACACGGCCTGTAAGTCTGACACCAACCCAGTTGCGCACTTACTCGGTCATCGATACGCTCGTGGATATACCGCGTGTAAAAAGCTTTGTTAATTTTGTGAAATTGGCCACAACAGGCTATTGGCGCAGAGGCAAATTTGATTTTGGTCCCTACCTGTTCGCCTATGCCTACAATAATTTTGAGGGCAATGCCTTCCGGCTTGGTATCAAAACCAATGAGTACTTCCACAATAAGATTACACTCAAAACCTATCTGGGGTATGGAACCAGCGACCAACGGTGGAAGTATGGTTTTACCGGCAGTTATATCATCAAACGCAAGCCATGGACCGAATTTCGGCTGCACAGTTCGCAGGACCTGGAGCAGGTGGGAATCAATGCGGAAAACCTGATCGAAGAAAACTATATTTTTTATGCTGCCACCAGATGGCAAATTTTCAGAAGGCCAATTTACATTTATAAAAATGGCATGAGCATACAAACAGAGGTA
>CAYZWN010000288.1:3918-4531 GCA_964482185.1 uncultured Roseivirgaceae bacterium | reverse complement strand
TGCCCTAATTCATCTTCGTAAAGTAGAATTAAGGTTATTCTAAAAAATGATTGCAAAGGAAATACATTCCGAACAACAGACACTTTTTGCCAGCAATATAACTAAGGACATTACCTTTAGAATTAAGCAACTAGAAAAGCTTAAACGGGTCCTCAAATCAAATGAGAAACTGTTGTACCAGGCTATTTACAATGACTTTGGAAAATCGGAATTTGAGACTTATGCCTCTGAACTGGCTATTGTGTATCATGAATTAAATCTGAGTATAAAAAACTTACGGAAATGGAGCAAACCTAAAAAAGTGTCAACCGGTCTGGCAAATTTTCCGGCAAAAAGTTACATCATTACAGAGCCTTTGGGAAACACACTAATCATTGGTGCGTGGAATTACCCAATTCAATTATCACTGATTCCTGTCATTAGCTCGCTGGCTGCAGGGAATACGGTTATTTTAAAACCCAGCGAACTTTCGGCACATACCTCAAGGGTACTGGAACAGTTAATCAACAACAATTTCAGCAACGCTTATTTTGCAGTGGTTGAAGGTGCTGCAGAAGAAACTACTGATTTACTAAAACTTTTTTCACCGGTTCTGGTATTTGCAGGGATGTTG
>CAYZWN010000288.1:0-3908 GCA_964482185.1 uncultured Roseivirgaceae bacterium | reverse complement strand
AATATTTTTTACCGGAAGCACAAAAGTTGGTCGGATTATTTATCAGGCAGCTGCCAGGCAACTCTGCCCGGTTACCCTCGAACTGGGTGGTAAAAGCCCTACTTTTGTTTTGGCAGATTGCGACATTAAAGTAAGTGCTCAACGTATTGTTTGGGCCAAATTTTTAAATGCCGGACAAACCTGTGTGGCTCCTGATTACATTCTGGTTGACAAAAGGATTGAAACGGATTTTTTAAATGCGTTAAAACAAGAAATCTTAAAATATCATGAATCTGTCGCGAACCTAAATAATAATTACCTGCAAATAATAAATCTCAATCATTACGAACGATTGTGTAGTTTAATTGAAACAGAGAAAATTTACTTCGGTGGCCTTACCGACAAACAGAAACGTTTTATCGGACCAACTGTTTTAAAGAATGTATCGTTTACCGACAAAATTATGCAGGAAGAAATATTTGGCCCGCTTCTACCGGTTATTGGCTTTGATAACCTCGATGCTGCGATTAAAGCGGTAAAATCCCAACCTAAACCCTTGGCTTGTTATATTTATTCAAGAAATAAAACAATTATAAAAAAACTTCTACACGAGGTTTCATTTGGCGGAGGAGCAGTAAACGATAGTGTAATGCACCTGACCAATAGCAATCTCCCATTTGGTGGAGTCGGTTTGAGCGGAATGGGAAATTATCATGGAAAAGCTGGGTTTGATTGTTTTTCACATCATAAAAGTATTTTACACAAACCCTTTTGGCTCGAACCAAAAATAAAATATCCGCCATACTCTGCTTTGAAAATGAGAATTATTAGGTTATTATTGGAATAGTATCTCGGCAAATTTCCACTAACGACAATTAACAGTGTGTGAGCAATAAAAATGATGATCTCGGTTGTCCCCATCGTTTAATATATTATGAGTCAATAGTGTAAGTTCATTACTGAATACCTTGCGACAAAACCCAACCGGTGTAATTCCAATTTTGTCAACAGGGGGCAAATCATCCATTCATCAGTGTCATCAAATGATTTTCCATCCCATGAAAAGCATTCTCAAAGGGATAGCTGAATGATTTCATTTTCCGATGTTGGGAATGTGAATCGTTTGCCATCAACGATTTCACTTTTTTCCCATCGCGGACTAACTGCACTTTGTTTCCGGGCCAGGGATTTACAATGGTGCAGTCTTTCCCCTTTTCGCTGAAAATGGTTACATGCAGTACCTTATCATTCTTCAACTCAGCAGAAACCAGGAATGCGCCATGCGTTCTCAGATTATAAAAGAGAGCATCCCTGTCTTTTGGCCAGACAGGAAAAACACGCAACGCCCCAACATGGCCCATACACAGCATCTCATTAATAGTATTTGGCACGGCACTTAAATATTCAATTCCGTGATGATTGTTTTGCTGGAAACCATTGGGATATGTGTTCATACAATATTCACGCAGCCTGTATAGGATGGTATCAGCATTATATCCTACACGTACGGCTGCAGGAAAAAAACTGTCCGACCCATTATAATCTATCCAGCGCTGCATCACGGCAATAGTTTTGTATGCTGCCCGCAACAACTCAGGATCGCTATCCAAACCAATCTGTCCGGCCGGGCAGATATGCTGTTTCCCCAATGTGTTGTTAACCCACCAATCAGTTCCTTTATAGGTGTACCTGAACACATTTTTGTCATCACGTTGTTGAAATGTATAACCTGAAAGGTTATCGAGTATATGCTGCCGCTTTTTTTCACTGTCCAGATCAATATTCAGCTCATGGCTCATATCAATGGCAAGCTGCATCACAAGAGCCACCAAGCCTAATGAAAGAATTGGATTCACGGTTCCAATGGTTCCTTCATGGATAGCATCATCATAAACACATACCTGTCATTTTCCCAGGTAGGATAATTCTCCTGGAATGTCGCTACTCCTTTAACAAATGGATAATATAACCTGGTGTATTCCTGGTCGTAGGTTAAATAAAAGTGCTTTGCCATATTAACAATACAATACGCCGAATTACTCTTTTGTCTAAAAAACAACCCTTCGTCTTCCACGTTTCAAACTTCAATATAAAAGGGGCGGTGTTTTTCCATCAGTTCATTCCATCTCGTGGTTTCAATACCCAGGGGACTGCCCCATCACGCAATAATATCCCAACTTTAATTCCACAGACTTTTTCGGAATAATACCCGCCCCGTTCCGGCTGCGCCAGAATGGGAATATTGCACGGGATAATCTGCTCTAAATGATTGGATGAAAAAAGACCATAATATGGTGCAAGATGATTGTAGTTCAGATGATAATCGCCACTCCAGTAAGGGCGCTCTTTAGTTCTTGCAGAATGATCAATTGCTGTCGAATATATTTAATTTAAACACTCTCGGCTTCAACTGGAAAATGCAAGTTGAAAAATTGCATCATTTCTCCCACAAGTTACGCTCAACAGCCAGTGGCAGTATCGCTAAACTTGCGGGAGAAGGGGGTATAGCCTCGTGTTGTGCTTTCGCTATTTTATTTCCACTGTTTGTCAAGATAACCACTTTTTTTGGTGAACTCTACAGCATTTTCAATGTTCAAGATATCCGATATTGCTTGTTTTTTATCTTTCTGTTTATCGTAATAGGCTTTAGTGATTTTATAACCAATCCAATAACCCAAGTCATTAGGTCTATCGTCTTTTCCACTTGTTTGATAGAGCCAATCTTTTAATTTCTTTTTATTCATTCGTTTTACGAATTCCTTTGTTAGCTTTTCGGAGTGAGCTTCTCCATATTCAAAGGCTTTTTTGTTAATATGTGTCCCCGAAATAAGTTCTCCAATATAATCAGCACTTCCTTCTTTTAGTGATTGAAACAATAGTGTTGTCTTCCCTTTAAAATGTTGTTGATAATGGATAAGTTCATGAGCCACTAATCCTGGTAACCCGTTTAAATTTTCCATCATTTCAGTTCCCAATATTATACCAGCATCAGAGACTGTTCCCCCAGAGTTAAAACGACCAACCACGAAATAAATAGGAGGAAATACTGCGCCAGGATACAACTCTTCCAAAGCATTGTAAATATTTAATATTTCTTGCTTTTTTGTTTCCAGGTCTTTTAAAACATTACGGGATTTTAAATAATCATTTCTTCTCTCTTTTACTGTTTTGTACAAAGCGTTGGCATTCTCAATCCTATATTTCGTAAACCCTTTTACTCCAGCAGTACCATTTTCAATATAGTTTACAAAAACATCTTCTCCCAATGAGTCCATATTATCAAAGGCTTGCCAAAATCGCTCAATATCTTCAGTTACAAATTTAGCTTCAGAGGGTACATCCGAATATTTTACTTGTCCAATTGAAGATTGGATAAATCCTAAAACAAGGATTAATACAAAAACTGATTTTTTCATTTTATTCGATTTATAATGCAGCACAATCGGGTCAGGCGGGGGAATTTCACCCCTGCCTTCCCACAGAACCGTGCGTGAAACGCTCACCTCACACTGCTTGCCCCGCTTATTGCGGGGGCTCTTCATACCAATAACCACTTTATGGTAATGCACTAATGTAATCAATTAGCGGTGGTCTTGTTTCTTTTCCATAAATCCTCCCTTGAATAATCAAGGTTGTAAACAAATTGGAAACATGGTATGCTCACCCCTTCGCTGCGCCTCCGCTAAAGCTTCAGCGGCACGCGGTCCACTCCCATTACAGGAGCTTCAACACTACTACGAGCAGGTCTGCCCCCTATGCCTCACCCAACCACGGATGCAGGTTTCCTCTCTCGATTTTCCCTGACAGCATAGAGTTCACTTGTTCCTTGAAACGGCCTGTACTGCGTTCCTGCCAGCTTAGCCCCGGGAGCGACACAACCGATAATCCGGTGTTCGTTGTACTTTGTCTCGGATACAAACGTAACTATC
>CAYZWN010000287.1:0-4541 GCA_964482185.1 uncultured Roseivirgaceae bacterium | reverse complement strand
ATACCAAAACCACAAACTTCAATATTATGAAAACACCATATGGCAAAGATTTGGTGAAAGAGTTTGTTGAAGCTTGCCGAAAATACAATCTCGCTGTTGGGTTCTATTTTTCACCTGAAGACTTCTTGTTTTTACATGAAAATGGACAGACAATAAGGCGAAGATTTCCAGAGCCGCTATCGGATGCTGTTATGAAAAAATATCTTGCGCACACAGAAAGGCAACTTGAAGAATTGATGACCAACTATAGCAAGATAGATGTTATTTTTTTTGATGGGGGAGAAGGCCCTATGCAGGAAAAGGCCAAGGAAGTGGTTTGGCGGATTCAGCCGGATGTGCTCGTTACGCGCGGAGCCATTCATACCCCTGAGCAATATATCCCCGGCGTCGCAACGGATGAGCCATGGGAGGCATGCGTCACTATGGGCACACAGTGGCAGTTTAAACCCTCCAACGAAAATTATAAGTCCGGAGGCAGGCTGATAGAAATTCTGATAGAAAGCCGGGCCAAAGGCGGTACGCTTTTGCTCAATGTCGGCCCGCGGCCAAATGGTAAAATTCCACTGGAACAAGAGGACAGGCTGACGGAAGTCGCAGCCTGGACATTTATCAATCAGGAGGCGGTTTACAATGTGCGCCCCTGGATTGTATCAAATGAAGAAGATATTTGGTTTGCCAGATCTAAAAACGGCCGGACTGTTTATGCTTATCTGACGCGAATGCCTTCATGGCCCAGGGGTGAGCGGCGGGAATTGACCATTCAATCGGTACGGTCAACCTCCGCGACAAAAATCAGTGTGCTGGGGCAGTCGGGCAAAGTGGTGGAGTATAACCCCAATGCAGATGCCACTGCCAGGTTTGAGCAATCGGAAGATGGCCTGCAGATTTCCGTGGTGCGCGCACAGCGGATTTATAACGATCACAAATGGCCAAATCCCATTGTCGTAAAACTTGAAAATGTGGAAGCGGCCCTCGATCCTCCTTTTGTACGAACTGTTAGTGCATTTGCTGCCTCCGGCAGATTGGTGATGAAGGGAGAATTGGTCAGTACCGGCCAGCCGGATGTTTTGCAGGTCGGTTTTATGTATCGACCGTACGCCGGTTTTACCGAAAATCTCTCCGGAGGTGCATGGAGTTATACCCATTTTATTAATGCAAAGGCCAGCGAGGCATTCAATATTGGGGTGAATGAAGCTGTCTCAGGCGAGGAATATGAATACCGGGCAGTGGTCAGGCACCCGCAAATAGAAATTAAAGGCGAAATACTCCGATTTAAAATGCCCTGAAAATGACGGCTTCGATGATGAATAATCCGGGTTAATACAGGGCTCTATTGAATAATCCGGGTTAATCATCATCGCTCCCCGGATGCGTATGAAAATTTTTTATGGTGGTTTAAAACTTTTTTACCTTGAATTTCATCCATTACATAGAATCACTAAACGGGAATGGCTGAGATACTGGAAAAAATTGCCTTAAATCACAGTAAAAGTCTTATAGAGCGCTCACAAAAAGGTGATCAGCATGCTTACGGAAAGCTGGTTGGTCTGTGGTTTAAACGCATATACAATTTTTCTCTCAGGTATTTTGGCGATCACGATCTGGCGATGGAGGTCACGCAGCAAACTTTTATTGTGGCTTTCAATCAGATTTCAAAGTTGCGTGAAATTGAACGCTTCCAGTATTGGATTTATAAAATCGCGCTGAATCACTGCAGGGAGGAGGACCGCAGCACGAAACGAAGAAAATGGATCTCGATTTTCAAGAATGAGGAAACGGCGCATGCACATTCAAAAGTCGGAAATCCGGAATTGGAGTATCACAAACAAGAAAGGGAAAAGCTGGTGGCAGACTACCTGAGAAAATTGCCTGAAGACCAGAAAGTGGTCATCATTATGAAGGAGTATGATGGAATGAAATTCCGGGAGATTGCAGAGGCGCTTGAAATTTCGGAAAATACCGTGAAGTCCAGATTGTATTATGGGCTCAGCGCCCTGAGAAAGATGATGGAAAACAGTGTGTTAAAATATTAATTAACTGATATGGAATCAAAGGGTTATAAAAGCTTGATGATGGACTATCTCTATGGAGAAATGTCAACTGCTGATATATTGGAATTTGAAAAAATGCTTGATAACGATGCGGAACTCAGGCAGGAATACAATGCGTTAAAGGCTGTCCGTGATGAGTTGTCCCACGTGGGTGATGACGGTTCGATGGAAGCTTTTAATATCTCCAGCCAGGTCGGCATGAACTGGCCGCTATTTCGTAAGCGCCGCATTTTTACGCTGCGTCCGATCATCGCTGTTGCGGCCTCGCTTATCATCCTGATGTTGCTTGGGTATCTCACCGATTTTGCAATTGAGGCAGATGACCGGGGAGTAAGGATTGGCTTTTTTAATTCTGCTGCCAATTCCATGAGCGAGGAAGATTTAAAAAATATGATTGCCCGGGAAATGGCTGATAACACAGCAGCGATCAATCAGACCATTGAAAATGACAGGGAAAATCTGAACGCGCAATTGTCGGACTTTGAAAACCGTCTGATTCAAAAAGTGGACGCCGCAGGAAAAGCTGTGAACAGCAAGCAACTTGCGCAAATATCAGCGCAGTTTGAAAAGCAGAATGTAGCCTTGCTGCAACAATATTTTGGTCAGGCAACCTTACAGCAGCAGGAGTATTTTAGTGCAATGCTCACACAATTCAATGATTATCTTCAGGAGCAAAGGGCAGAAGATCTGAATATGCTTCAGGCCGGTTTATTGGAAATAAAGTACGATCAAACCAGGCAAAATATCGAAACACAAGAAGCGATTGCTGCCTTGTTTACAAAGGTGAATAATCGCCAGAACTAAATCTGAACAAGTCAATTTTAAACATAAGGAGATGAAAAAAATATTGTTAGTGCTGATGATCTTGCCGATGTTGCTATCATTCAGAGCCGGCAATCAGATTGATGAGAAAAAGATGAACCGGGATCTGGAAATTGCAAAGAGTATTCTTGCCACGCTTATAAAGTCTGGTTCGGGAAGCTTTTTTGGCGGCCAGGCAATAGATGCGAGCTATGTAAAAGGTTACGGTGTCATATTCACAATTCCTGAACACCTCGTCTATTTCAGTGTCGGGCCGGAAAGGCATGTGATTGCCATTCCTGATGCCCCATCGGTTGATATTGTGCCACCATATCCGGATTTTGATTTTCAGTTTAATTTTCAGTTTGATGATGATTCGATAGCCAGCGAAGCCAGAGAACATGCCCGGAAGGATTTGAGAAAAGCAAAGGAAGACATGGAAAGAGCGCGGGTTGAAGTGAATGAAAATCAGGAGGAAATCAGAGTTATAGTTGACAGAATCCGTGAGGAAAGAAATATTCAGACTGGATCATTACCAAAAAGTGACATAAACTGGGAAGAGGTAATGATTACGTTCATGACAGATTATGCCGACCTGATTGGCCAGTTACAGCCCGATGAAAGAATTATGATCAAGCAGAAGGCGCCATACAGTTCTGAAGTAGTTGTTTGGCGAGGGACTTCGGGTTCAACGCAGAAAATTGAAAATAAGCCGTCAGGTATATCAGCTGAAGTGCTTCGCAAAGATGTAGCGGCTTTCAAATCCGGTAAAATAAGTCAGGATGAATTTGTGAAAAGGGTCAAAATTGAAAAATCCGAAACGCAAAAGAAAGTGCCTGATCTGGAGATGTTTTCAGGAATCATTGAGAAATACTATGGCTATGATTTGTCAGAAACCTTTTATGCCGAGAGTAAACCGCGTTATGAACTTCTGGAGGGCTATGGGGTAATCTTCCATATTAAAGCCTCATCACCAAATCAGTTTAGCAGCCGAATCAGGTTTTACACTCCGGGCGAAAGGCGGGTCGTGGTCGGGGGATCTGAAAAGAGCAAAGAAACCGATGAAATGCTGTATCCGAAGTTTAAGGAGGACATCAAAAACTTTATGCTCGACTATGGCCGGACGATACGTTCGGTTGGAGTAAACGAACAAATATTACTTGAAATAAAGCTTCGCGCTTGTAATGACTGCGATGTGCCAAGTGCTTTAGAGGTCTCCACGAAAATGTCAACCCTTCGGCAGTATGACGAACAAAAATTGTCAAAGCAAAAGGCGCTGGGAATGATCGAATTGAAGGAAATATTTTAGAGATGTTTTTTGAGTGACCCGGCCAGCTGGATACAAGACCAATCTGGCGTTATCCCCCTCATTGAGAGGGTGCAGGGGGAGGTCCTATCTTCAGTTTTTTTACCACACCTGATAATTTCACTAAAATCATGGCCTAACCTCAATGTTTATTGCCTTTTCGAATTCCTTCCAATGGGCCTCGGTCATTCTTCCGGGGGTGAAAAGGCAAATGCCTGCCGCGCCGTTTTCCATGGAGGCGCGTATGGCCGGGCCTATTTCTTCCGGCAGCAGTCCGTGGTTTTCAGGATCTTTTTCTCCGGATTTAGCCTCCGGATTCGGGCAAATAAATAATCCGCTGTATAAAGGAATTTTGTTGTTTAGAGCCTCAACACCCTCCCTTG
>CAYZWN010000286.1:0-4584 GCA_964482185.1 uncultured Roseivirgaceae bacterium | reverse complement strand
TAGGCAGAGGTCTGCAAAACCTTTTACGGCGGTTCGAATCCGCCCGAGACCTCAAAAAAAAGCTCCCCAATCGTGGGGAGCTTTTTTTGTACTTTCTCAATAATAAGATTTCCGCATATGCTACAAGGTGCCTTGAGAAAGACAACCAATTATCAATAATCCAATAAAAAAAACCTAATAATCCCCGGGCCTGCTTGTGCTGAATAAACTTAAGTAATCCGGTGTCTGTCTGCTGTTTGAAAAATCATTGCGGCTAGCGGGCGGATCCTGGAATAAATTCAGGATGACTGCTCTATTTTGTTTGCTTTGCTATCTCCCAGAACTGTCTTCATGAGGATATTTTTGACATGTATGTGGTGATATCTATCTATTGCACAAGGTATTGCCTGGATGACAACTAAATATTTACAGTCCAAAAAAACACCCGTGCCTTCACCTTGCATCGTCATTTCGGTTCCTGGATATTTCTTCTTATTATTTTGTAATACCTATTTTTTCTTACATAGAACATTTCCTCCATACAATTACTCCCCTGATAAGTTGGCTTAAAAATAATTCATCGTATATTTGCGATGAACTTTTTATCATGAGCAGAACATTAGCAGAATTGGATTATAGTTTGGATGAGGTGAAACTGGCGAATTTCGCTAAAGCCCTGGGTCATCCGGTGAGAATTCAGATCATGAAAATATTGCTGAACAACGCGTGTTGCTACACCGGTGATCTTACCGATACTATTCCTCTGGCACAATCGACAATTTCCCAGCACTTGAAGGCGCTTAAAGATGCCGAACTTATTCAGGGCGAGATTATGCCGCCAAAAGTGAAATATTGCCTGAACAGGGAAAACTGGCCGGTGGTAAAACAATTATTCAGGGAATTCCTGGATTTATAAAAAAATTTGAATAAGATCATCGTTTATTTGCGATGAACATACATAATATAAATTAACGCTTAAACAGAAAAGTGATGAACACAATTAAAATCCTGGGAACGGGGTGCCCTAAATGCAAAACCCTCGAAAAAACGACCCGCGATGCAGTGGCTGAGATGGGCCTTGAAGCAGACATCGTGAAGGTGGAAGACATCCAGAAAATCATGCAGTACGGCATCATGCGAACGCCCGGCCTCGTGGTAAACGAAAAGGTGGTTCTTGCCGGACGCCTACCATCAATGTCAGAAGTAAAAAGTTTATTAACACAAAATCAGTCATAAAATGAAACGTATCTATTTTTTAATTGCCGGTTTGGCTATGATCAGCCTGATGTTTTTTAGCTTAAAGAAAACAAATGACGCTCCTGAAATCACCTCCATGGAAGTAAGCGCAAATGTGGAAGTGTATTATTTTCATTATACCAGAAGATGCCCCACCTGCCAATCTGTGGAGGAAGTCACCAAAGAAGCGTTGAAGCAATTCTACGGAGATAAAATTCCTTTCAGAGAAATGAACCTGGATAAAGACGATGGCAAAGCAAAAGGAAAGGACCTGCAAATCAGCGGACAGTCGCTCATTATTGTCCAGGGAAATACAATAATCAATCTGACCAATGAGGGATTTATGTATGCCCGAAGCAATCCTGAAAAACTGAAGCAAATCCTGAAGGAAAAAATTGATCCTTTAGTTTAAACTATATCTGAATTTTGGAAGAGTATCTCAGCAATCTTGTAGGAGAAGGAACCTTGCCGGTTATTTCCGCCCTGGCGCTCGGCTTGATGACAGCCATCAGTCCATGCCCGTTGGCGACCAATATCACCGCAGTAGGCTTTATCAGTAAAGACATCGAGGATAAGAGGAAGGTCGTGATTAATGGGATAATTTACACCCTGGGCAGGGCTTTGACTTACACCGCTATCGCGTTCATCCTGTTTTTCGGGGCCAACCAGTTTAAATTATCTGGTATTTTCCAGCAATACGGTGAGCGGTTTATCGGGCCGGTGCTGGTTATCATTGGAATTCTGATGCTGGGCATCATTCAAATCAACTTCCCCGGATTTAACAAGATATCTGAGAAATTTCAGGAAAAAGGAATCAGCAGCGCCTGGGAGGTACTGTTGCTTGGGGTAGTGTTTGCCCTGGCTTTTTGTCCATATAGCGGTGTTCTGTATTTCGGAATGCTGATTCCGATGACCATAAGCAGTCCTGCCGGATTATACCTACCCATTGTTTTCGCCATCGCGACGGGCATTCCGGTCATCATTTTCGCGTGGCTGTTGGCATATACGGTTTCCGGCGTTGGCAGACTTTATAATGGCGTAAAAGCATTTGAATGGTGGTTCAGAAAAGTGATAGCGGTACTGTTCATTGGCGTTGGGACGTATTATGTGTACATCATTTATTTGTAAGCTGGAATCAACATAATCTAGAATAGAAAACGAAAAAACCTCCAAGGTTTTTGCAAACCCTGGAGGTTTTGAAATAAGGAAAAGAAAATGGAGTGGAGAAGTGAGATAAAGTATTTGGCTTGGATTGTGGTTGTATTTCTGGCTGCATTTTTTTTACCGGTTGACAAGGCAGGTTTTCAGGAGGCTGTGCTGGCCATGTTTGACCTTACAAAATGGTACGCGCAGGAGCATGTGATCTTGTGTCTGCTTCCGGCGTTTTTTATCGCCGGTGTCATTTCGATTTTTGTGAGTGAGGGCGCTGTCATGAAGTACTTTGGCGCTAAAGCAAAAAAATGGCTGGCCTACAGTGTGGCATCCGTCTCAGGTACGATACTGGCCGTGTGCAGTTGCACGATTTTACCACTTTTTTCCAGCATTCATAAACGCGGCGCAGGCCTGGGTCCGGCCATCGCATTTTTATATTCCGGCCCGGCCATCAACATTTTAGCAATTATCCTCACGGCCCGGATACTTGGCATTGAAATGGGTATTGCACGGTTTATCGGAGCTGTTGTGTTTGCAGTTGTCATTGGCTCGGCCATGGCGCTGATCTATAGAAAGGAAGAAAAGGCTAAAAGAGAAGAGCAACTCAATTTTCCGGACATACCCGAAAAAAGGCCCATGTGGCAGACGGCCTTCCTGTTTTTTACACTGGTGCTGATCCTTGTTTTTGCCAACTGGGGAAAACCCGGAGAAGATATCACGAGCGGATTTTGGTATATGCTTTGGGCTTCCAAGTGGTACATTACCTCATTTTTCGGAGTATTCCTGGCCATTGCACTGGTTTTTATCCTAAAAATAAAATGGCAGTTTGTCGTTGCTGCAACGGTGGCTACGTTAGCATCTGCCCTATTCACTTCGTCTCCATTGGTCCCCATGGTTGTGGGAATTGCCGGCTTAAGCATTATTACTCTTACCGATAAAAATGATTATGAAAACCGGGAATGGACATTGTCCTCGTGGGATTTTGCCAAACAAATCATGCCCCTGTTGGCGCTGGGCGTTTTGGTAGCCGGATTTTTACTGGGATCAACCCATGACGATACAGCCATGGCCGGGATCATACCCAATGAGTGGATAGCCGGATTGGTTGGTGGCAACTCGATATTCAGTAATTTCTTTGCTTCGATTGTAGGCGCATTTATGTATTTCGCCACGCTAACGGAGGTGCCGATTTTACAAGGGCTTATTGCTGCCGGAATGGGAAAAGGCCCTGCACTGGCGCTCCTGCTCGCCGGACCATCACTTTCGTTGCCGAACATGCTGGTGATTCGCGGTGTACTTGGGACGCAGAAAACAGCCGTTTACGTGTTGTTGGTTGTTGTGATGGCTACTATTAGTGGATTGATTTATGGCAATCTGGGATAAATTCACGATCGAAACTAACTGATACTATTTCCAAACATTTATAAACCCTTACCAACATGAAAACACTTGGATTTATCGGAGGTGGAAGAATCACGAGAATTTTCCTCCAGGCATTTCAAAAATCAAAAACCAGCTTAGAGAAAATCGCGGTTTGCGATACAAATCAGGATGTATTGGAGCAATTAAAAAAACAATTTCCACAAATTGAAATATCCGCTGATCCTGAGGCGGCAGCAAAGCAGCAAATTATATTTATCGCGCTGCACCCTCCGGCAATCATGGAAACGCTTGATAAAATAAAAGACTTGGTTTCGAAGAATACCTTGATTATTTCCCTTGCGCCCAAAATTCCTATCAAGGCCATCGTATCAGCGCTTGATCCGGCTGATCAGGTTGCACGCCTGATACCGAATGCCACTTCCTTTATTAATCAGGGTTACAATCCTGTTTCATTTTCTGATCATTGCGCAGATACGATGAAAACAGAAACGATGGAATTACTTCAAAAACTGGGGACAACCTTTGAAGTGGATGAAAACAAACTGGAAGGCTACGCCATAGCCTCGGCCATGCTGCCGACCTACTTCTGGTTTCAGTGGCAAAAAATGGTTGAGATCGCTGAACAAACAGGGATGACAAAGAAGGAAGCAAATGAAACAATCTACTCCACCCTGAAATATGCCAGTGAACTATTTTTCAAATCCGGTTTAAGCCCTGAAGAAGTCATGGATCTGATACCGGTAAAACCGATTGGTGCCCATGAGGAAGAGATCAGTGCGATTTATGAATCAAAACTGATGGGTTTGTATGATAAAATAAAACCGGTTTGATTAA
>CAYZWN010000285.1:0-4605 GCA_964482185.1 uncultured Roseivirgaceae bacterium | reverse complement strand
ATCGCATATGCGTCAACTTAAAATAATAAGAGCTGTTTGCATCAAAGGATAGTAAATTAGTTTTGCAAAAAAAAAGGACTATCCAATGAAAGCAAACAGCAAAAATCAGAATAAAGGACAAATTAGCTTTATAGAACAAAAACTAAATAAAATTGGTATTGAGAAACTATCAAAGGACAGTAACTTTTCAAAAAGAAAAGCAAAGAAAATATCGGCCAAAGATTTTCTACTCGGATTCTTTCTAATGGCAAAAAGCCGTGAAAATCACTCATACAGAAATTGGGCAATTAAAATAGGATGGCTAATCCAAGACAGGGTATCGAAACAAGCATTATGGAAAAAGATGCAGCAAACACAAATAATATTTCTAAAGAAAGTATTATCATCAATACTAAAAGAGACATTGAGTAGTAATAATGAATATGTGAAGCTTAAGATGTTTAGGGATGTAATTGTAGAAGATAGTACGGCTATAAAGCTTAATGATAAACTTCATAAAGACTATCCTGGTAATGGATACTGGGATAACAAAGCCAAGAAAGCGATAATGAAAATACAAGCGGCATATAGCATAACCAGCAGAAAGTTGCTTCGATTAGATGTAAGTTCTTTCAGAGACAATGATCAGGGCTATTCACCGAAGATAGTTCAGATATTAAAGCGAGGTGATTTACTAATAAGAGATTTGGGATATTTCGTTTTGAAAGTATTTAAGGGACTTAACGAAAACGGAATATTTTTTATAAGCAGAATGAAAAAGCACGTTAATATTTTTTCAAAAGAAGATGAGCCTTCAATAGATTTGGCAAAGATGCTAAAGAAACGAGGAAGCCTGGATATAGAGGTATTTCTTGGAGAAAAAGAAAAATTACCTGTTCGGTTAATAGCCATTCCAGTAAACGAAGAAGTAGCCTCTGAAAGGCGAAGAAAAGCAAGAACAAATAGAGACAAAAGATGTTCTCCAACTCGACAACATTTATACTTATTGGGTTGGGAGTTGTTTATAACAAACGTTGAAAAAGAAGTATTATCTGCCAAGAATATATCAGAATTATATTTTATCCGATGGCGCATAGAAACTATTTTTAAGTCCTGGAAAAGTTACTTTAAGATTACAGAAATACCCAAAGATGCAAACAAAATAAGAACAGAATCATACATTTATTGTATGTTAATATTTATAGTGCTTTTCCAAGTTCATTTTTATAATTACTACTTATCAAAACTAAAAAGCAAAACAATACTATCTGAAGAAATCAGTTTATTACGCTTAATGCAGTTTATGATCAGTAATATTGAAAATATCTTTTACTCTGATTTAACGGATAGTTGGAGAAACGAGAAATATCTTTTTGACCAAATAAATTATTATTGTCAATACGAATCACGAAAAGATAGAGAAAATTTTTCTCAACAACTCAGAAAATTAGGTCGACGCCTATGCGACCAAATCGGGGCTTTTTTCTAAAGAGATTTTCCCGTCATCATCTTCGTAACGTGCTAACGATTCCGTCGCAGGAAAAAGTTTTTAAAATTTTTTCCTGAGAATCGTTTTAAAAATCTCACTTACTCTGCTTAGCATAATTGTTGCAATTAGAATTACGGGTTTTTAATTTTACGTTGCGGACTGTGAATTGAAATTAATCTATTTCACAGTTATTCTCTACTAACTATTGAGAAAAAAAGGGTGCAAGCGTGAAAACTTTTGGCACGATATTTAATTCTCTCTCTGAGAAAATTCTGGAGGGAAGAATGAAAACTTTCTCTCCAGAAATCAGTCTTTCTTTTTTAATCCTCTTTTTAATCTCTCAACTGTTGCCGTATTATTTTTTATTTTGCCTTGTGTTTATATTCACGAAGGAAACAAAATGAAAAAAATTATTCTCATTTTACTCTCAACTATTTTGCTGGCGCAAAACAACTGTGATGACAATCCTGTCAAACCAGAAAATCGCAGCCCTGTGATACTATCATTGACTGCATTTCCTGAAGTTGTTAAACCTAATGATTCTCTTATTGTTATTTGCAATGCAACTGACCCTGATGGGGATACCTTAGTATATGACTGGATTACATCAGGAGTAGTAAGGATCAAGGGAGCTATTGGGGATGAAAATTTTTTATATAATACTTATGAAAATTCCCGGATTTTCTACGCACCTGATAGTATGCACGTTTCAGCCCCGCAAGACACTTTTAGAATTCAGTGTTTCGCAAGAGATCGGAAAGGAAAATCAGATGCAGAAATTATCAATTTTATAGTAGTAAAAGATATCTAATAAGGAGGTCATTAAAATGTTTTTAACAATATAAGCCCTTCCTATGTTGGTAGCACAGGAAGGGATAAGTAGAAATAAGAATGTGAAACCACAACAAGAGGAAAAATGAAAACATTATTAATAGTTCTTGTGTTACTTAACATAATTTGTTGCGACGATAACCCCGTCAAATCTGAAAACCGCAATCCTGTTATATTATCTTTAACTGCATTTCCAGATACAATAGGACCATCAGATTCAGCTATTGTAATATGTAATGCGATGGATCCAGACGGCGATACTTTAGTCTATGACTGGTACTCTAATGGGAAGTTAAGAATAAAAGGAGCACCAACTTTTAACGATTGGAATTTATATAATACGTTTGAAAATTGGATTATAATCTATCCTAAAAATCTTAATAATATCCCAATAGATACCCTTTGGATTGAGTGCCAAGCACGGGATGGTAAAGGAGGGGGAAGTATTAGTGAACAGATAACAATAATTCTAAAACAAAATGGAGGTGATTAATATGAATTCATCAAAAAAATCTTCATGTAGTATCAGCACAGATACAACAATAAAAAAATAAATAGTGAGGAAAAAAATGAAACCAATATTAATAATTATAATTTTATTAAACATAAGTAACTGCAGTGATAATCCAGTTGATGGTAAATCTGAAAATCGTAGCCCTGTAATACTATCTTTAAATGTATTCCCAGATGTTGTTAAACCTAATGATTCTCTTATTGTTATTTGTAACGCAACCGACCCAGATGGAGATACTTTGGTTTACGATTGGTATACAAGCGGAGTTGTTAGAATCAAAGGTGCTCTACCAGGATTACCAGCACTATTCAATACATATGAAAACTCACGAATTATTTATGCCCCGGACAGTCAATTCGTTTCAGCACCTCAGGATACTTTCAGGATTGAAGTTGCTGCAAGAGATGGAAAAGGTGGGCAAGTTTCTGAAGTGATTAAATTTATAGTTAAACAAAATATTGGAGGTGATTAACATGAAGAAGATAAAATAAACCCTTCCTGTGTTTGCGGCACAGGAAGGGATAAATAGAAACAAAATGGGTGCGTCCTTCTTAACAGCAATAAAGCTAAAAAGAAGCCATTTTATTTCCACTATAAATATAGACAGACGCAGTTGAATAATAATTCCACACCAAATTAAATGCTAAACCACTTTTTCCATTTGCACAGTTTCGGTGTTATGCTCGATGCTGAATAAAAATTTTGCCTTCGGATTTTTTTCTTTTGCCGCATTTAATTGATACTCTGACTCAGCCATAAACACAAGTTCATCGTGCTTATCATAAAATAAATTATGTGAGCGAAGTCTTTGCAGTTCGGCTATGTCTTCCTTGTTATCAAACTTTACCCAGCAGGCTTTGATATAATTCAGATGACGGAAGCGGCAGTCGGCACCATATTCATTAAGAAGCCGGTATTGTATAACTTCAAACTGAAGCTCGCCAACTGTGCCAACGACTTTCCTGTTATTTTGAATAAATAACTGCGCAAGTCCTTCATCTGTTAGCTGCATAATTCCTTTTTCTAACTGCTTTGATTTAAAGGGATCGAATAGCTGCAGTTCTCTGAAAATCTCCGGTGAAAAAGTTGGTATGCCCTTAAACATAAATTGCTCGCCTTCAGAGAGTGTGTCGCCGATCTTGAAATTTCCCGAATCATATAAACCGATAACATCGCCCGGATATGCTTCTTCAATTAAGCTTTTATCCTGCGCCATAAAAGTTGCGGGATTTGCGAACTTAAATTCGCGGTTTAATCTTACGTGGTAAAAGAATTTGTTTCGTTCAAACTTTCCCGAGCATACTCTCAAGAAAGCAATCCTGTCTCTGTGTTTCGGGTCCAGGTTTGCGTGTATCTTAAAAACAAATCCCGAAAAATTATTATGAGTTGGTTCAATAAATCCTTTCGTGGTTTCTCTGCCCTGAGGACCGGGAGCTATTTTAATAAACGTATCAAGTAATTCTTTTACTCCGAAATTATTTAATGCGCTGCCGAAGAAAACAGGTGCCAGATTTCCGTTCAGATAATCTTCAGTCTTAAAATCGCCATATATTCCATTTACAAGATTCAACTCTTCATTCAGCTTGACAGCATCTTCACCGAGCAGTTCCTTTAATTGAGGATCAGTTGAACCCTTAAACGTTTCTACATCCTTTTCAATTTTTTGTTTGTTTGCACGGAAGAAGCTGAAAGAATTTTGAAAAATATTATAGACACCTCTGAAAGAAATCCCGATTCCAACTGGCCAGCTTAATGGCCTTACCTTTATTTTTAATTTGTGTTCAATTTCATC
>CAYZWN010000284.1:0-4686 GCA_964482185.1 uncultured Roseivirgaceae bacterium | reverse complement strand
TCGATCTTCATGCCGGGGTTGTGGCACTGAATGGCGAAGAAACCTGTCTTATATTCCTCATCAGAGTAAGTCATCACCAGTTCGTCATTTACCCAGATGCTGATGTCCGGCCCCACGGCACGCACGCGCATGGTAAACCATTCACCATCTTTGGTAATCAGTTTGGTTGCTTTGCCTGTGGGCTTGCCGGGTTTCCAGAGCCAGCCGGTATATGCATCCTGGTTGTGGCAGATTTGTGCCTCATACCCACGCGGATAGCCATCGGGATTGTCGGCAGGTGGGTTGCACCGGAAATAAAGGCCACTGTTGCTGCCTCCTCCCTGATCCGTTATCCGGAAGGTACCTTTTACTTCGAGATCGGTCAGCTCGGGGCTGGCATAGATGTGGCCATTGGCTCCTTCGCCAATCATGACCCCATTTTCAACCTTCCAGGTCGCTTTGCCACGAACGGTCCAGCCGTCGAGGTTTTTACCGTTGAACATAGTTTTCCAGCCGTCTTTTTTAGCAAAAGACATCAGGCCAAACGCGGCAATAGCCAGCAATACCACGAGTGATTTTTTCATTTTTCTCAGGGTTTATTAGTTATTAATCAGCTTATGATAAGCTGCCAGGTAATAGGGCAGCAGGTAAAAAGTTCCCTCATGTTCGGAATAGCCGTTGCCTTCGGAATAAAGGATGGCAAAAGCATCCCGGTCGAGCCGAACGTGTCCGCGCTCATCGATGGGCAGGGCATAGCTATCTATTCGCCAGCCCATTCCGGCGCTTTGTCCGGGCGTCGGGTCCTGCACAACATCCAACCGGTGCGTGTTATCCATTTTATATCCAATCAGGTCGAGCGGAATACGCTGAAGGGTCTCGGTCATATACTTTGTATCGAGGCTGCTCTCTGTGAACTTTTCCAGGGCGGCTTGCGCGAAGAGTGGATTTTCCGTGAAAAGTGTTTTTTCGTCAAAGTATCCCTGCTCAACTTTTTCAGCGAATGAATTGGCCACCGCCCCATAGAGGCTATCCCAGAATGAATTTTTCTGTTTGCTGATGTGCAGCCAGGCATTTTCGAGCGCATTGCGGTACATTATGAGCAGTTCCGGATCTTTTTCGTAATTCATCAGCCCGTACATACTCATCAGGCACAGGTTATTGTCCCACGGCACGGCATTTTCCGGCGGGAAAAATTCCTTGGCATGCATGGCATTGATGTGATATTGATGCTTGTCGCGAAGCATCTGAGCCACCTCATCGTATTTCGGATCACCGGTAACATGGCTGGCTACATTCAGAAATGACAGCATCATCATGGAGTTGAGCCCGCGTTGCTCCCAGCCCCACACCGAATTGAAAAATTCAGGGTTAAAATTTCCCCATCTTGTCGGTTTGCCATCGTAGTCAACCAGACGGAAATCATGCCGGATCAGGTGATCTGTGATATCGGCTACAACCTGCTTCACATCTGCTTTTTCCTGTTCGCTTTCGGCAATCAGATCATAAAAAATTCCATAGTAGAAATAATGCCCGGCCAGTTCATCCGAACTTGTGTCGCACTTCCACCGGTAGTTGCCGTCTTCACTCAGTGGAAATCTTGGATAAATACCCTTCCAGAAGGGATCGCTCTGCTGATGCCTTTTATTGTATTCACGGGAGTACTGTTCATTCACCGGATCGCGCCAGTCAACCGGGATGATTACCCTGGCAGGGAAACCCGGCTCATGGCTGATATCGACGAGCCATTTGCAGGCGTAAAAACTCCGTACGGCAATTTCCCGCGCTTTCGGATCGCCGGTCAGTTTATACCTGTAGGCCATGGCGGCGCCATACATGGCGGTATATAGTCCGTCATTGTCTGAGATATCTACCCTGGAAGTTGAAATATCAAATTGAGTGGTCAGATCACTTTGGCAGATAAATCCCATCCGGTTGTGCCGCTCTTCGACCTGGTTGATAAAATAATCGGCTTTTTGCTCATAATCCATTTTCAATCTACTTATCTGGCTCACACCCCCTGCTGTGGCGATCCATGCCGTTCCTTTTTTGTTTACAACAATCCCGTTGACCATATCGTCAGGCAACCACCTGCGGCTGGCACGGTAATAAAAATAGTCATTTTCCACACGTATGACTCCGGCTTTAGTGCCAAACCAGACTTCGCCATCCGGACCGGCGGCTGCACAGGTAAACTCGTTATACGGCAGGCCTTCCTTGCCTGTGAAGAGTTTCCATGATGTGCCATCATATTTCCCCACGCCCTCCTTCATTCCGGCCCAAAGCGTGCCTTTGGAATCGACTGCCAGCGCACCAACCTCTCTGGGATTCCAGCTATAATTTGCATCAGCCGGAAACATCTTTTGAAATTTTTTGCCTTTCGTATCTGAAAAAAACAGCCCGCTATCACATCCTATGATAAACCCATCTTTATATTCCACCCAACTGAGTAGTTTTTGGCCGGTAGGAACCTGAGGAGTAGCAGGTATAGGAGTGGCAATTTTTGCGTAGTGCTTCTCCCATGTTTTCCCGTTCCAGGCATACCATTGTCCGCCAGCTCTGGCGAGAGGCAAATCATCGCTGAGCATGATCTGATCAATATTTGCAGAGGGAATGCCCTGTCGCTCGTTGTGTATCATGGCGACATCCTGGGAAAATAGAAGATTTCCCTGGGCGACTACCATTTGAGATGTAGTGATAAAAAAAGTGATTATTAAAATAATGCGCTTCATATAAAAATGGGTTAGTTTATTAAATATAGTCTTTTTATAAATTCCATGACTTTGCATTTAAGCACCAGAAAGCAAATTCCAGAACCCACCCCCAGCCCCTCCGGGGAGGGGAGTTTTGTGAATATCCAAAACCTGTTTGTTTTTTGAGAATTGGATCATTGGGAATTATTTGGTTTTTGATCGTTGAAAATTGGAATATATAGTTTTACCAGTGACCAATTGACCAGTGACCATTGACACGCACAATTTGGAATTTCTACCTTTATCCATAGCCGAACTATAAGGACACTAAATAGTGGTGTTGTCTGCATTTGATTCCCGGGTAGGTTGATTTGGATCGATGGATTTCAGAATTGCCATATCCGATTTGAGCTTTTGACTGAAAAGCGCCATATCAGAGCTGTGGATGACCATGTTCACGCCCTGTTTGATCCAGAAAAGTTGCCGCCCGGGCTCAAGAGAAAAATGAATGCCCACGCCAAGCGTGTGTTGCCTGGCCTTTGAGATGATCAACTTTACAGCCTCTATGAAATCGGGGTTGTCGTATTGTTCAGGAATGCCCATGTTGATCGACAGATCATGCGGTCCGATGAACACGCCATCCACTCCTTCCATACCCAGCAGATCATCCAGTCTTTCTATTGCCGGCACACTTTCGATATTGGCAATAAACAAATTTCCCTCGTTGTACTGATCCAGATAAGCTTTCAAAACAGGTTCGGGAGACACATCACCAACTAAAATTTTTTCAAGCTTTTCGCCTTTCAGCGGCCTGTATTTGGTAGCGCCAATCAGTTCTCTGATTTGTTCGGCATTTTCCAGGTATGGCGCCACAACGCCAATGGCCCCATCGTCCAGTACCTGACTGGCTCGATAGGGATCAGGTCTTCTGATGCGTACCACAGGAGCCAGGCCCAACGCCCGATAGGTATGGCACATTCCGGAAAGTACCGTGCGGTCAAGGCAAATATGCTCCGTATCCAGGAATACAAAATCGAGTCCGGCGCCGGCAACCAAACCCGGCCACCGGGGCGCAGGCGATGTGATGCAGGTGCCGTAAACGGTCTTTCCCTGAAGTAGTTTTTGCTTTAACTCAGCCTTGACAGTTTTATTCATCCGGGAAGTTTTACAGATTTACTAAATATACCTTCTGATCTAAAATGCGTACTATGACTATTTGATTATTTTGATCGTACCGCTGGTATTTTATTATAAATTTCCGGTAAGTTTTGTGATGAAGGACTTTTGTACTGTTGATTTAAAATTAATCGATCAAAACCCGATAATCAATGAATATGAAACTAAATGAGGACTTCTCAAAAATACATCCGGACAAAACCCTGAAGTGGCTCAATGAACCCACACGCTGGATGCTGGAAAATAATCAGTTGCATGTTTACACAGATGCAAAAACAGATTTCTGGCAACGCACCCATTATGGCTTCCGGGCAGACAACGGACACTTTCTTTACGGAAAATTCGAAGGCGATTTCATGCTTGAAGCCGGTATCCATTGCGATTTTGTAAACCAGTATGACCAGGCGGGACTGATGATCCGGGTTTCGGATGCATGCTGGATCAAGACGAGCGTGGAGTCAGAACCGGACGAATACAACAAACTTGGTGTGGTAGTCACCAACCACGGGTATTCGGATTGGTCCACGCAGGAAGTACCAAAGTCATTCAACAGTTACAAACTGAGAATTACCCGGACGGGTTCAGACTATAAATCAGAGTTTTTCAATGAAGCCCGGCAAAACTGGATCCAGATGCGTATTTTTCACTTGTTCGATCAAAAGGTAGTTGAAGCGGGAATTTATTGCTGCAGTCCCATAGAAGCCGGATTCAGGGCAAGGTTTGATTATCTCAGGATAGATTGATCAAAAGTTTTCAAACCTCCAGGGTTTTCGAAAACCCTGGAGGTTTCTGGACTTTGGCCTTTAACTAGATAAAATTACGTTTAAAAGATTCAAAGGGA